>JANQMB010000081.1 GCA_028280355.1 Verrucomicrobiales bacterium | reverse complement strand
CCGACCATGAGCTCCAAACCCGACCCCCTGACGCTACCTGACGCCACCGGGCACTTCGGCCAGTACGGGGGGATGTTCGTCCCGGAGACCCTGATGTCGGCGCTGGCGGACCTGTCGGCGGAATACGCGGAGGCCAAGGCCGACCCCGCCTTCCGGGGGCAGCTCGACGCGATGCTGCGCGAATACGTCGGCAGGCCGACGCCGCTGACCTTCGCCGAGCGCTGGACCTCGGCGCTGGGCGGCGCCAGGATCTATCTCAAGCGGGAGGACCTGCTGCACACCGGCGCCCACAAGATCAACAACGCCATGGGCCAGATCCTGCTGGCGAAGCGGCTTGGCAAGGGCCGTATCATCGCCGAGACCGGCGCGGGGCAACACGGGGTCGCCACCGCGACGGTGTGCGCGCGCTTCGGTTTCGAGTGCACCATCTACATGGGCGAGGTCGACATGGAGCGGCAGGCGCTCAACGTCGCGCGCATGCGTTTCCTGGGCGCCGAGGTGAGGCCGGTGAGCGCCGGGCAGGCCACCCTGAAGGAGGCGGTCAACGAGGCGATGCGCGACTGGGTCACCAACGTCCGCACCACCCACTACATCCTCGGCTCGGCGCTCGGCTCGCACCCGTTCCCGATGATGGTGCGCGACTTCCACCGCGTGATCGGGGAGGAGGCCCGCGCCCAGGTGCTCGAGCGCGAGGGGCGCCTGCCGGACTACCTCGTGGCCTGCGTCGGCGGCGGCAGCAACGCCATCGGCCTGTTCCACCCCTTCCTGGGGGATTCCGAAGTGAAAATGTTAGGGATCGAGGCCGGCGGCCGCGGGATCGCCAGGGGCGAGCACGCCGCCCGCTTCCAGGGCGGCAGGCTGGGCGTGTTACAGGGGACGAAGACCTGGCTGCTGGCGGACGACGACGGGCAGATCGAGCTGACGCATTCGGTGTCGGCCGGGCTCGACTACGCGGCGGTCGGCCCCGAGCACGCCTACCTGAAGGAGCTGGGCCGCGCCGAGTACAGCTACGCCACCGACGGCGAGGCGCTGGAGGCCTTCCAGGAGCTGTCGCAGGTCGAGGGCATCATCCCCGCCCTGGAGACCTCGCACGCGCTCGCCGGGGTGCGCAAGCTGGCGCCGGAGCTGGGCGAGGGCGGGCTGATCATCTGCAACTGCTCCGGCCGGGGTGACAAGGACGTCGCCCAGGCGGCGAAGGCGATATTCGGCGAGGACGTCTTCGGGTAGCCCGCATCGGGGCTTCCACCGCCGCCGCTTTTCGGTTTAGACTGCGTCTGAAGGGTCCGCCTCTCCTCTGCGCGGGGGGGCTCCGGTATCCCATCCTCCATGAAAGCGCCCGGTCCGCTCTCCCTATGCCTCGCCCTCGCCGGGTTCGCCGCGGCCGGGGAGACGCCGTCGCCGGAGGCGGGCGACGGTCCCCCGACATATGAGCCGGTGTCGCCGGGTGCGATCTTCCCGGTCAAGCCGGGCGAGGCGGTGCTGGTGCCGAAGGGGGAGGCGGTCACCGCCAAGGTGATCCTCGCGAAGTTCGGCAAGGACGTCCCCGAGCTGACCCTCACCGAGGTCCACGCGGAGATCGTCGACAAACCCGGGTCCGGGCCGATGCAGGCCACCTTCGAGCTCAAGCCGAAGCTCTCCATCAAGCCGATGATCTCTGCGATGACCTTCCTGCCGGCCCTGCACACCGCGTCGGGCTGGCCGCGCGACAAGGTCGCGCATTTCGTCATCGACGAGGTGCTCGCCGACAGCGCGCCGCCCAATTTCGCCGCCGCGGTGATGATCGAGTGCCTGCTTGGCGGCATCGAGATCCCAGAGGAGGTCGTGCTGTTTGGTGGTATCGACAGCGGCGGGGTGATCTCCCGCACCGCGGACAAGTCGCGCGGCGACACGTCCTACTTCGGGGCCATCCGCGTGGCCGCCGCCGCCGCCGTGCCGCCGGAGCCCGAGGGGGACACCCCGAGGCGCCGCCCGGGGGGGCTCGGCGACCGGGCGGCGGGCGCCGCGCGGACGATGTACCTGATCACCGGGCCGGTGCCGGACGGCACCCTCGACGACCTCATCCTCGACGAGGAGTGGGCGACGTTGAACAGCACCCAGGTGTTGCGCTGCGGGCACTTCAAACAGGCGATCCAGTTCATCCGGGCCATCTCTGGGGGCTCCGAGCTCGGCGAGTCGATCACCGGCCTGGCGGAGGCGCAGGAGGTGCTGCGCCGGCGGTCGGTGGGTATGCTGTCGGACGCCGACGTGTGGGCGCGGGTCGCCGCCGCGGGCCGCGCCAGCGAGGCGAACGCCACCGCTTTCGCCTACGCGCGCTTGCGCGCGCGCAAAGTCTCCAGGACCTATTCGCTCGACCGCTGCGTCGGCGGGATCGACGCGGGTATCGACAAGGTCGTCGGCCAGGCCTATGGCCTCTCCAAGCTCGACGACCGCGGGCTGCGGAGGTACGTGCGCGAGGTGGAGGACGGGTTGGAGGCGTTGGGCCGCAAGGTCCACCCTGACGCCAAGGAGCTCTACGACTCCGCCCTGGTCTACCTGGACGCGGCCGCGGACAAGATCAAGGCGAGGCGGAAAGTCGGCCTGGATGGGGAGCTCCCGGAGCGGGTCTCGGAGAGGTTCAAGGCGGCCGCCGATACCTATTCTGGCCTCCTCGAGGCCGCGCGGGCGAAGCTGAGCCCCTGAGGGGCCGTGGGCCGGCGGCGCGACGGCGCGACGGCGCGCCGCCGGTCGGCCTAGCCCCAGACGACGATCTCGTCGTCGCTGCCGGCGTTGGAGAGCGCCTCCTTGAAGGCCTCCTCATCCCAGCCCTTGAGCTTGCCGAGGAAGTTGTAGAGGTCGGCGACGTTGTCGATGTTGGTCGACAGCTCGATCTCCTCCGGGTCGCTGCCGTCGGGCAGGCTGAGGGAGATCAGCGGCTCGCCGGCGTACGACGAGACCCGCACCCGCACGATGTCGGCGCGCGGGACCGAGCCCATCTTCTCGCCGTCCTCGAAGACGTCGATCCCCTTGGCGTTGAACTTGTAGCTCAGCGTGCTCTCGGCGTCCCCCTCGTCGTCGCCGTCGATCACCCCCTCGTCGTCCTCGACGTCGGCGCCATCGTCCTCCTCCTCCTCGTCCGGCTCGGAGCTCTTCGGCTCGATGCCGAAACCGCTCGCCGGGTCGAAGGTGAACTCGCCGTTCTTCAACGCGGCGTGCATGTCCGCGAGCCACCCCTCGAAGGAGTCGGCGACGTCCTCGTTCTCGTCGTCGTCGCTGATGAACTTGCTCACCGCCCCGCTCTCCAGCTCCACGCACAGCAGGTCGCCGGTCCCGTCTTCCGCGAAGGGCAACCAGTCGCCCGGGCAGGCGGCGTCCTCGCCGACGTCCTCGCGCAGCGCCTCGAGCTCGTCCCACGACTCCTGCAGGAGGTCGAGCGGCATGAGGCTGAACATGTCGAAGAAGCCCGGGTTGCTCTCCTGGCTCTGGCCGTTGTGGATCTGCAGGAAGTCGCGGAAGTCGGTCGGCAGCTCCTGTCCGACGTGCTCCTCCAGGGCCTCGATCGCCCCCTCCCCGGCGGGCGGGTTCATCGACTCGAGGATCGCTTTCGCCTTCGTCGAGAGCTCGTGCTCGACCTTCGACCAGATCGTTTTCATCGGGGGGACGGTATTAGACTTTCGAACGTTCGCTTTCTTCGCTCCCGGCGGTATCGGGCGCCCGCTCAGCCATAACGAAATCCGCAAAGTTCGCAAGGAAGCGTTTCGGGTAAGTGGCCCGCAGGATGACGTCGTTGCCCTCGTATTCCTGGGCGAGGATCTTGCCCTCCCGGTGGAGGAGGGCGACCAGGTCCTGGCGGGCCTGCGGGATGCGCAGCTGGTGGCGGACCACCCTCTCCAGCAGCATGTCGGCCATGCGCGCCACCAGGGTCTCGATCCCCTCGCCGGTCCGCACGGAGACGAAGGCGGCGTCGGGGAAGTGCGTCTCCAGCTCGTGGCGCCGCGCCGCGTCGACGAGGTCGGTCTTGTTGACCGCCAGCACGATACGTTTCTCGTCCGCGCCCAGCTCCCGGAGGACCTCGAGGGTGGTCTGGTGGTGGTCGTATACGTCGGGGGCGCTGCCGTCGACCACGTGGACGAGGAAGTCGGCCAGCACGGCCTCCTCGAGGGTGGCCTTGAAGCTCTCCACCAGCCCGTGTGGCAGGCGGCGCACGAAGCCTACGGTGTCGGTCATCAGCAGGGTCTGGCCGTCGGGCAGGCCGAGCTTGCGGGTGGTGGTGTCGAGGGTGGCGAACAGCTTGTCCTCGGCGAGCACCTCGCTGTCGGTGAGCCTGTTGAGCAGCGAGGATTTGCCGGCGTTGGTGTAGCCGACGATCGCCGCGTGGGGGACGGGGGTACGCTGGCGCTCCTTGCGCTGGGTCTCGCGCTGCTTGCGCACCGTCGCCAGCTCCTCCTTGACCTTGTCGATCCGCTTGCGCGCCAGCCGGCGGTCGACCTCGATCTGTTTCTCCCCCTCGCCGCGCGCCGCCCCGGCGCCGCCCTTGCCGCCGCCCGAGCCACCCCCCTGGCGGTCGAGGTGCCCCCACATGCGCGCCATGCGGGGCAGGGCGTACTGCATGCGCGCCAGCTGTACCTGCAGGGTCGCCTCGCGGCTGCGGGCGCGCATCGAGAAGATGTCGAGGATGACCTCCTGGCGGTCGATGACGAGGATCCCGGCGGCGGCCTCCCAGTTGCGCTGCTGGCCGGGCGTCATCTCGTTGTCGAAGATGATGCAGTCGCAGCCCAGCTCGCCGGCGCGCTCGACCGTCTCGGCCATCTTGCCCTTGCCCATGAGGTGGGAGGGGTGGCTGCCGCGGACCTTGATCAGCAGGGAGTCGGCGATGCCGATGCCGAGCGTGCCGACCAGCTCGTGGAGCTCCTCGAGCAGGCTGGCCGCCTCGCCGGCGTCAGACTTGTCGGCGTAGACCCCGACCAGCAGGGCGCGCTCGACCATCTGGGGCTTCTCGCGGACTTCGAACATGGCTCGCGGGCATTATACCGCGAATCGGCGAAAGGGAAGCCCGCGAAGTATCGCCGGGGCGATCCCGGGTGGCGGTCTCCCGCGCCCCGCTCTATCTTCGCGACCTCCATGGACCAAGCGCAGCCGACAGAGACCGAGGAGCGGGTGATGTTCTACGACACCGATGCCGGCGGTGTCGTGCACAACATCGCCTACCTGCGTTTCATCGAGCGGAACCGGACACTGTTGGGGGAGGGGCTCGGGCTGGGCCTGGCGGGGATGGTCGAGAGCGGCCTCTACGCGGTGGTGGTGCGCACGGAGATCGACTACCGCAGGCCGGCCAGGCTGGGGGACACGCTGGTGGTGAAGGGGTGGCTGGACGAGGTGGAGAGGGTGCGCTTCTGGTGCGCCTTCGAGATCCGCCGAGAAGGGGACGGGCAGCTTCTGGTGACCTGCCGCCAGCGCCTGGCGATGGTGCAGATGCCCGAGGGGCGGCCGGCGAGGTTGCCAGAATATCTTCTGTCCGCGAAGGGCGCGAAGTTGGATAGGGGGCAAGAAGGCACAGCGGCGAAGTTCGGGGGCCATTAGAGTGATCGGCGCCCGAATGGCTGGCGCCCGACTTTGCGCTTTCGACCGTTCCATCTTAGCGACCTTAGCGTTCTTCGCGGAAATAGAACAATGAGCCGGATCCGCCTCACCCTCGCCTACGACGGCGCCCCCTTCGAGGGCTGGCAGAGCCAGCCGGGGGACAACACGGTGCAAGATGTGTTGGAGGCGGCGGCCGCCGAGGTGGCCGGCGGAGAGGTGCGGGTGAGCGGTTCGGGCAGGACGGACACCGGGGTGCACGCCCTCGGGCAAGTGGCGCACTTCGACGCGCCGGAGGGGAGCAAGATGGACGCCGGCGCCTGGATGCGGGCGCTCAACACCAAGCTGCCGGCGGCGGTGCGGGTGCTGGCGGCCTCGGGGGTCGGCGCCGATTTCCACTCGCGTTTCAGCGCCGTGGGGAAGACCTACCGATACGAGATCGACACGGCGCCGGTGCTGCACCCGCTGCGGGTCGGCCGGGCCTGGCACCACCCGAAGCCCTTCGAGGTCGGGGTTTTGCGCGCCGCCTGCGAGCTCTACCTAGGCGAACACGACTTCGCCGCCTTCGCGGCGAACCGCCGGGACGGCAAAGAGCCGGACACGGTGCGGACGATCACGCGCGCGGAGGTGGAGGCGGCGGGCGGGACGGTCTCGGTCATCATCACCGGCAACGGTTTCCTCTATAAGATGGTGCGCCTGCTGGTTGGCGGTGCGGTGCGCGTCGCCGAGGGCCGGGAGGGGCTCGGTTGGCTGCGCGGCAAGCTCGAGGATCCGGGGGCAGGAAAGTGCCAGTACTGCGCGCCCGGCGGCGGGCTCTACCTGGTCGAGGTGGAGTATTGAGCCCCCTTCGGGGGCGGAGATCGAAGTTCGGAGTTCGAAGATCGGGTCTTTCCCGAACTCCGATATATCCCAACTTCGATCTCCGCGCGCGCAGCGCGCTACCTCAGTAGGTTCCACGCGCTGACTAGCGCCTTGACGCCGGCGAGCTCGATGGACGAGTCGACGCCGCAACCCCAGACGGCTTTGCCGCCTTCGCCCTCGAGGAGGATGTAGGCGGCGGAGTCGGCGTCGGAGCCGCCCTTCACCGCATGCGAGCGGTAGTCTTTGAGGTTGAAGTCCTTCAGGCCGAGCGTCTCGAGGGCGTGGACGAAGGCGTTGATCGGGCCGTTGCCGACGCCGGAGTACTCGCGGGTTTCGCCGGAGTGCGCCAGCTTGCCGCGGCAGCGGACGTTGCCCTTCCGCACGTCGTGGTGGTCGAGCTCGTAGTCGGCCAGCGACAGGTGCCGCTCGACGTTGACGAACTCGTCGCGGAAGGCGTCGTGGATCTCGGCGTTGGTCAGCTCCCTCCCCAGCCGGTCCGCCAGCTGGTAGATGCGCCCCCCGACCTGCGGCTGCATGGGTTTCGGCAGATCGAAGCCGTATTCGCGGTCGAGGATATAGGCGACGCCCCCCTTGCCGCTCTGGCTGTTGATGCGGATGATGGCCTCGTAGGTGCGGCCGATGTCCTCGGGGTCGACCGTCAGGTAGGGGACGGCCCAGCGGGCGCCGGCGCCCTCGCGCAGATCCATGCCCTTCTTGATCGCGTCCTGGTGGCTGCCGGAGAAGGCGGTGAAGACCAGGTCGCCGGCGTAGGGGTGGCGTTCGGGGACGGCCATGCGCGTGCAGCGCTCGTAGACCTCGCGCGCGGCGGGCAGGTCGGAGAAGTCGAGCCCGGTCTCGAGCCCGTGGCTGTTCATGTTGAGGGCGACGGTGGCGATGTCGAGGTTGCCGGTGCGCTCGCCGTTGCCGAACAGGGTGCCCTCGACGCGGTCCGCCCCGGCCAGCAGGCCGAGTTCGGTCGCGGCGGTACCGGTGCCGCGGTCGTTGTGGGTGTGTAGGCTGACCTGGACGCGGTCGCGGTCTTTGACGTTGCGGCAGAACCACTCGATCTGGTCGGCGTGGACGTTCGGGGTCGTCCACTCGACGGTGGCGGGGAGGTTGAGGATGATCGGGCGCTCCGCCGTCGGCCCCCAGACGTCCATGACCCCCTCGCAGGTCTCCAGGGCGAAGTCCAGCTCGGTGTCGGAGAAGCTCTCCGGCGAGTATTGCAAGTCGATCTCGGTGCCCCCGGCGGAGGCCGCCAGCTCCTTGATGAGGGTCGCCCCCCGGACCGCGATGTCGCGGATCTCCCCCCTGCTGGCGCCGCCGAAGGTGACCCGGCGCTGCAGCGGCGAGGTGGAGTTGTAGAGGTGGACGATGGTCCTCGGGACGCCCTCGAGGGCCTCGAAGGTGCGCCGGATGAGGTGTTCGCGCGCCTGCACCAGACACTGGAGCTGCACGTCGCTAGGGATCAGGCGCTCGTCGACCAGCTTGCGCACGAACTCGAACTCGGTGTCCGAGGCGGAGGGGAAGCCGACCTCGATCTGTTTGAAGCCGATGCGCACCAGCAGCTCGAACAGCTCGAGTTTCTGGGAGGCGTTCATCGGGATCGCCAGCGCCTGGTTGCCGTCGCGCAGGTCGACGCTGCACCAGACCGGGGCGCGCGTGATGGTGGCGTCCGGCCAGCGGCGGTCGGCGAGCTCGACCGGCGGGAACGGGCGATATTTCGACAGGCTGTTTGCTTTCATGATCTCTCGTGGTCGCTGGTGGTGGGGGCGTGTGGGCACAGTACCCCCGGGTGATCTTCGGGCGCGGCGTTGGGTGAAGGGATGCTCGCTCGACCTAGCGGCCGAGGAGGTGGGAGCCGGGGAGGGGGGAGGACAGCACGATGCCGGAAGGGGAGGTCCCGGCGCTCTTCAGGTGCTGTGTGTCGGTGGCGGACATGGTCCCGGTTCGGGTCGATCTGGGGGGAACAGATAGTCCCTACCGTAGCGAAGTCGAGGGAATTCTAGTGCCCGACCCGCCGGTGGCGGCGCCGCAAGATGAGCCAGAGGCCGAGGAAGGGAAGCACGTAGAAGAGGGCCGACTCGGGGACGTTTGACGGCCCGGGCGTCGGGATCGGGGTGGGCAGCGACCCCGGCTTGTGGGTCGAGGGGTCGAAGGCCACCTCCCCGGATGACAGCGCCGCGTCCGTCAGGGCCGCGGTCTGGGCACCCCAGGCGCCGGCGGGCACCAGCAAGAGGGCGGAGAGGATGGCGAGGGTTGGGTAGGATGGCATCGGGGCCGATCTTTCGACCGGGCGTGTATACTACGGCCGGGGCGGACGGATATCCAAAAAATAACCATTCGCCAGCCCTGCGTATTGTGGTGAAGTCTGGGAAACGGTATCCCTCATGGCGGGCGAACTGATCCTCAACCGAGAGCACTACACCCGCGTGCTGGGCGAGGTCGTCCCGTCGGCGCGGCGTTTCTTGTGGATCGCGACCGCCGACCTGAAGGACCTCCACGTCGCCGGCGCGGGCGGGCGCTTCGTGCCGTTCGTCGGCGTCCTGGCGGAGCTGGTGGCGGCGGGGGTGGAGGTGCGCCTGATCCACGCCAAGGAGCCCGGCCCCCGCTTCCGGGCGGACTTCGACCGCCATCCGGAGCTGGTCGCGGGCGAGGGGTTCGAGCGCATCCTGTGCCCGCGGATGCACATGAAGGTGATCATCGCCGACGGGCGCATCGCCTACCTCGGCTCGGCGAACCTGACCGGCGCGGGCATCGGCTCCAAGGCCGAGCACCGCCGCAATTTCGAGGCCGGGTGGCTGACCGACGAGCCCGGGAGGGTCGCCGAGCTGATGGAGTTTTTCGACGCCTTCTACCTCGGCGACCACTGTGTGAAGTGCGGGCGCCGCGACGTCTGTCCCGACCCGATCGTGTAGCCGCCTGGGGCGGCGGAGACGGGAGATCGCAGTTCGGAGACCCGGATCGCGGGACCGGTCGCCGGATCGTCCCCATGTCGCAGCCGGGACAGGGGAATGGTCAGATCGGGGTGGGGGATATTCGGGTTTGTCATGCGGGCGGTGTGCGGTTTGAATCGGTGCCGATGAAGAGCATGACCGGATTCGGGCGCGGCGAGGCCTCGGCGGGTGGTATCTCGTACCGTGCCGAGGTTTCGTCGGTGAACCGCAAGCAGGCCGACATCGTGGTCAGCCTGCCGCGCGAGCTCGCGCCGCTGGACCCCCGCGTCCGCGAGAAGGTGGGGGGGGCGATCTCGCGCGGGCGGGTCAACGTGAACATCACCACCGGGGTCGCCGAGGGGGCGGGTGGCGCCGTCCAGGTCGACACGGCCCTCGCCCTGCAGTACGCCGAGGCGCTCGACCGGCTCGCGGAGGCCCTCGGGCAGCCCGGGCTGCGGGAGGGTTTCGACCCGATGCGCGCCCCGGGCGTGATCGAGGTGGGGGAGGCCCTCCCGGGGCCGGACGACGCCTGGCCGGCGGTCGAGGGCGCCCTTTCGGGCGCGCTGGGGGCGCTGGTCGAGATGCGCGCCGCCGAGGGCGAGCACCTGCGCGAGGACATGGCGGGGAAACTGTCGCGGCTCGAGTCGCTGCTCGGCGAGATCTCGGCCTGCGCGCCCGGGGTGGTCGAGCGCTACCGGGACAACCTCCACAAGCGCCTCGGCACCGCGGGGCTGGAGGTCGACCTGGACGACGAGCGCGTGTTGCGCGAGATCGGCCTGTTCGCCGACCGCTGCGACATCAGCGAGGAGATCGCGCGCCTGGGTAGCCATTTCGCGCAGTGCAGGGCGTATTTCGGGAGCGACGAACCGGTGGGGAGGTCGCTAGATTTCCTCGCCCAGGAGATGGGTCGCGAGCTCAACACCATCGGCAGCAAGGCGAACGACGCGGGCATCGCGCAGCGCATCGTCGAGGCGAAGACGGAGCTTGAGAAAATCCGCGAGCAGGTGCAGAACGTGGAATGAGCAAGCCGCCAATCGCACCGGATCCCGCTACCCGCCTCGGGGTGCTGTTGGTAATCTCGGGACCCGCCGGCGCTGGGAAGTCGACGATCCTGAGGGCGGCGGTGGAACGCGATTCAGGTATCCGGTTCTCCGTGTCCTGCACGACCCGCCCCCCTCGCGCCGGTGAGGTCAGCGGGGTCGACTATCAGTTTTTGAGCGAGGCGGAATTCGCCTCCAAGGTCGAGGCGGGCGAGTTTTTGGAACACGCGGCCGTCCACGAGTGGCGATACGGGACCCTGCGCCAGTCCGTGGCGACCGTTTTGGAGAGCGGGGTAGATGTGGTGATGGATATCGACGTGCAGGGGGCGGAGCAGATTCGAGCCTGCGAGGACGAGACGATCAGGCGTGCCCTCGTGGACGTGTTCGTCACCCCCCCGGACGTCGGAGAACTCGAGCGCCGGCTCAGGGCGAGAGGTAGCGAAAACGAGGAGAGCATAGAGATCCGTATGACCAACGCGCTGGCCGAGATAGAACACTGGCCACGCTACACCTACAATATCCTTAGCGGTACCCGCGACGAAGACTATGCGGCGTTTGTGAGCATCCTCGCTGCGGAGCGATGGAAGACGGCGCGTTTCACACGCGGGGGCGAAACATAGGGAGGTGGGGACAGTTGAACCCTATATCCTATCTCCGAACTCCCATATCCGCGCGCGTAGCGCGCTATTTCCTCAACGCGTTGCGGTAGGTGACGCAGGCGTCGGCGATGCCAGAGGAGATGAGCGACAGGTAGGAGGTGGAGGCGATCTTGCGCGCCTCGGCGGGGTTGGAGAGGAAGCCCCCCTCGACCAGGATAGCGGGCTTGTTGATGCCGGCGAGCACGGTGAACCGGTCGCGCTTGATGCCGCGGTCCTCCGCCCGGGTTTTCTTTAGCACCGAGGCGTGCACGGCGGTGGCGAGGGCGATGTTCTCGGAGTCGCGCGAGTTGCCCGTCAGCATCCGCCCGTCCGGGCCGCTGTCGTTGTGGGTGCCCGAGCCCTGGGGGCTGAGCGCGTATGTCTCGAGGCCCTTCGCCTCGCGGTTCTTGTAGGAGTTGAAGTGCAGCGAGATGAAGATGGCGTCCGGTATCCGGTTGGCGAACACGACGCGCTGGCCGAGGGTCAGGTAACTGTCGTCTCCGCGGGTCATGCGGACGCGGAACCCGCGCCGCTCGAGGTCGCGTTTGAGGAGCGTGGCGAGGCGGAAGTTGAACTCCTTCTCCTTCCCGTAGACGCTCTTGCTGCCGGGGTCGTGGCCGCCGTGGCCCGGGTCGATGATGACGGTGTGGAACCGCTTGGCGCTCTCGATGTAGCTGGGGCGCAGGACCGGGTTGATGAGCTTTGCGAAGTCGATGCGGGAAAAGAGGTATTTCTTGTCCTTGTAGACGACCGGGAAGCTGAGCCGGAACAGGACGCCGTTGATGTAGAGGTTGTCGCTGCCGCTGCGGATCCGCATCTCGATCCTGGGCGAGCGGAAGTAGATCACGCTGTCTTTGACCCCCCAGGAGGAGAAGCGGTAGAAGTCCTTGATGTTCTTGGCGGTGACGTAGTCGCGCCCCTGGTATTTGACGATGTCCCAGGCCGTCGCCCGGGCGCCCGCCGCCGCCGCGGCCCAGACGCAGAACGCCACCGCGGCCAGGGCGAGCTGGCGTCGGGGGGGTGCCGTGGGGGGGCGCTTCATCGGTGTGGTGGCGCAACGGGCCGGGGCGCGAAGGTTAGCGTGCCGGGGGCTGCGATGCAATATCGGCGGCTAGGTATTTAGATTTTGCAAAGCGGGATGCGTTCAAGTTATTTCCGCTCCTATGTCCGCCGAGATCCCCAAGGCCTACGAGCCGGGCGCCGTCGAAGACAAGTGGTTCAACCGCTGGGTCGAGGCGGGGGCGTTCCGTGGCGACGAGTCCTCGGACAGGCCACCTTACAGTATTGTCATCCCGCCGCCGAACGTGACGGGGGTGCTCACCCTGGGCCACGTCCTGAACAACACCATGCAGGACATCCTCGCCCGGCGCGCGCGCGCGGAGGGCAAGGAGGTCATGTGGCTGCCGGGGACCGACCACGCGGGGATCGCCACGCAGTCGAAGGTGGAGAGGCACCTGCGCGAGTCGGAGGGCAAGACGCGGCGCGACCTCGGCCGCGAGGAGTTCCTGAAGCGGGCCTGGGACTGGAAGGAGAAGCACGGCGGGATCATCATCAGGCAGCTGAAGAAGCTGGGCTGCTCCTGCGACTGGGACCGCGAGCGTTTCACCATGGACGAGGGCTACTCGCGGCAGGTGCAGGAGTGTTTCGTGCACTTCTTCAACAGCGGGCACATCTACCGCGGCAAGCGCATGGTGAACTGGTGCCCGGCCTCGTTGACCGCGCTGTCCGACGAGGAGGTGATCATGAAGCCGCAGCGCGGCAAGCTCTACTACATGCGCTACGAGATCGCCGGCGAGGACGGCGAGTACCTCGAGATTGCCACCACCCGCCCGGAGACCCTGATGGGGGACAGCGGGGTGGCGGTGAACCCGAAGGACGAGCGGTACGGACACCTGGTGGGCAAGAACGCGGTGCGCCCCTTCCCGCGCGCCGAGATCCCGATCGTGGCCGACGAACACATCGACCCCGAGTTCGGCACCGGCGTGCTCAAGGTCACCCCGGCGCACGACAAGGCGGACTTCGAGATCGGGCAGAAGAACGGCATCGAGGTCATCGACATCCTCAACCCGGACGGCACGCTCAACGCGCTGGCCGGCGAGGACTTCGCCGGCATGGACCGGTTCGAGGCGCGCGAGAAGGCGGCCGAGAAGCTCGACGGGATGGGCCTGCTGGTGCGGGTCGAGGACTACGAGAACAACGTCGGCTTCAGCGAGCGCGCCGGGGTGCCGATCGAGCCGCGGATCTCGATGCAGTGGTTCCTGCGCTACCCGAAGCTTGAGGAGTCGACCCGGGCGGTGGCGGAGCGCGAGATCAAATTCCGGCCCGAGCGCTGGGCGAAGACCTATGCCCACTGGATGGAGAACATCCAGGACTGGTGTATCAGCCGCCAGCTCTGGTGGGGGCACCGCATCCCGGTCTGGTACCGGGAGGACCGCGCCGAGGAGCTGCGGGGCGCGGAGTCTCTGGACCGCGAGACCGCGGGCGACGCCCTGTACGTGGGGCTGGAGCCGCCGGACGGCGGCGCCGGGTGGGTCCAGGACGAGGACGTGCTGGACACCTGGTTCAGTTCCTGGCTGTGGCCCTTCGCCACCATGGACGAAGCCACGCGGGGGAAGTTCTACCCCACCACCGACCTGGTGACCGGGCCCGACATCATCTTCTTCTGGGTCGCGCGCATGATCATGGCCGGGTACGAGTTCACCGGCGAGAAGCCGTTCGCCAACGTGTTCTTCACCAGCATCATCCGCGACAAGCAGGGGCGGAAGATGTCGAAGAGCCTCGGCAACTCCCCCGACCCGCTCGACCTCATCGCCAAGTACGGCGCCGACGCGCTGCGCTTCTCGGTGATGCGCATCGCGCCGACCGGCACCGACGTCCGTTTCATCGAGGAGAAGAAGAGGGACAAGAAGGGTGGCGGGGAGGAGAGTTCGTGCCCCCAGGTCGAGGAGGGGCGGAACTTCGCCAACAAGCTGTGGAACGCCTGCCGCTTCCGGCAGATGCAGGGCGGGACGGTGGACAGTGATCAGTTGTCGGTGATCAGTGGTCGGTTGTCGATCTACGACCTCGACATCCTCGCCAAGCTGGACGCGCTGGCGGCGGACCTGGTGCGGAGCTTCGAGGCGTACAAGTTCCAGGAGTCGGCGAGCAGGCTGTACGACTTCTTCTGGAACGAGTTTTGCGACTGGTACCTCGAATCGATCAAGTCGCATTTCCGCGACGACGCCGAACCGGCGCGGCGCGAGGCCGCGCTGGTGGTGTTCGACACCGTGCTGTCGCGCTACCTGCAGCTGCTGCACCCCTTCATGCCGCACATCAGCGAGGAGTTGTGGGAGAAGCTCGGCTTCGCGGAGGGTGGCGGCCTGCTGATGCAGACGCCGCTGCCGGGGGCGCCGGCCCTCGAGGGGGTCGACCCTGGGCGGGTGGCGGAGGCGGCATCGCGCGCCTCGGCGGTGTTCGAGACCACGCGCCTGGCGCGGCACCTGAAGGCGCAGTACAACCTGGCCGCCAACCGCAACGTCAAGTTCCACCTGGAGCCGGAGGTCGGCTGGGCGACCGAGGAGCTCGATACGCTGAAGCTGCTCTGTGGGGCGGGGGAGATCGACGCCTCGGGTGGCTACCTGCCGACCGCCGGGACGCCGACCTTCCTGACGCCGCTGGGCAAGATGTACATGCCCCTGGAGGGGCTGGTGGACGTGGAGGCCGAGCGGGAGCGCATCGGCAAGGAGATCGCCAAGGCGGAGAAGGACCTGAAGCAGATCGCCGGCAAGCTGGCCAACGCCAACTTCACCGAGCGCGCGCCGAAGGAGGTCGTCGAGGAGAACCGCGAGCGGCGCGAGGCGCTGAAAGTGAGGGTGGAGCAGCTCGGTGAGATGCTGGCGAACCTGTCCTGAGCCCCCGCGGCCGGCCGCCGAATTCCATCCCCCGCCTTGTCTTCTCCCCAATGCTAGATAGGGTTTCGTCCGTCCCCCCACGAGGCCGAAGTGAACACCCGCCAAGATATCCCGGTCGTCCGGCCGGTCCAGGTCAACGACGATGGCCGCTTCCTCAAATGGCTGGGGCGCGCCAAGGAGGCGGCCCCGAGCCCGCCGGGCGGGCAGGGTGACGGGCGGGGGGGCGACGTCAGCGACATCCCCGAGGCGATCGTCGTCAGCCACAAGGGGCGCCAGGCCGCGGGGGGTAGCCAGAAGATGCGCACGATCGGGGGCGACCTGCCACAGCCCAAAGTGCCGGAGCCGAGGCGGGTGACGGAGGTGGAGACCCGGGCGGAAGACCTGCCGTCGGCGCTGGACACGTCGCGGATCACGTCGATGGAAGATTACAATGAGGGCAGGACGAAAGTCGCGCCGCTCAAGCGGACCGTCGTGCGGGACGGCGACCGCGGCCTCGAGACGCCGAAGTTCTTCGACGGCAAGCTGCCCCGCTCCGTCGAGCGCGGCGTCTTGCACCCGCAGCCGGGCCGGCTGGTCTGGACCGCGGTCATGTTGCTGTGCGCCAAGCTGTTGACGATCGCGGTGGTGATCACCCTGCCGATCCTGGCGATCATCGACGGCCGCGAGCTGATCCCCAAGGCGATGCCGCTGCTGGTGGCGTTCGTCGTGGTGGGCTTCCTCTTCATCTCCTCGGCGAACAGGGCCCGCTGCCGGGTGTGCAGCTGCCATTTTTTCTACGTCCGCCACTGCCACAAGCACAAGTCCTCCCACAAGATCCCGCTGGTGGGCCGCGCCAGCACGGCGGCGCTACACCTGCTGCTGTTCAAGTGGATGCGCTGCATGTATTGCGGCACGGCGATCCGGCTGCGCGGCAGCTCGGGCATCGGGAAACCGAAGAAGGAGGCGGAGACGGATACGGCGGACTCCGAGTAGGGCGGGTCACTCGCGGTCTTTCGAGTCGATCCAGATCGTCACCGGCCCGTCGTTCACCAGGGCGACCGCCATCTCCGCCCCGAACTCGCCGGTGGCGACGGGTACCCCGAGCAGCTCCCCCAGCTCGCGGACGAAACTCTCGTAGAGCGGGATCGCGTGTCCGGGGCGGGCGGCGCGGACGAACGAGGGCCTGTTGCCCTTCCTGGTGCTGGC
>JANQMB010000049.1 GCA_028280355.1 Verrucomicrobiales bacterium | reverse complement strand
CGCCCACGTGCGCGGCGGCCAGGAGATGGGCCGGGCGTGGTACGAGGCCGGCAAGATGCTGGAGAAGCAGAACACCTTCAACGATTTCATCGACTGCGGCGACTACCTGGTCCGCGAGAAGTTCACCTCGGCGGGCAAGCTGTGCGCCAGCGGCGGTAGCGCCGGCGGGTTGCTGATGGGGGTGGTCGCCAACGAGCGCCCGGAGCTGTTCGGGGCGGTGATCGCCGACGTGCCCTTCGTCGACGTGGTGACCACCATGTTCGACGACTCCATCCCGCTGACCACCGGTGAGTACGACGAGTGGGGCGACCCGCGGGAGAGGGAGTTCTTCGACTACATGTTGGAGTACTCGCCCTACGACAACGTCCGCGAGGGCCCCTACCCGCCGATGTTGGTGATCGCCGGCCTGCACGACTCGCAGGTGCAATATTGGGAGCCGGCGAAGTGGGTCGCCCGCCTGCGCCACCGCAAGACCGACGGCAACCTCCTGCTGCTCAAGACGGACATGGAGGCCGGCCACGGTGGCGCCTCGGGGCGCTTCGAGAAGTACAGAGAGCGGGCGTTCGAGCAGGCCTTCCTGTTGAAGGCGGTCGGCGGGGGCTAGGCCGGCGACCGGGTTTGGGGTGCCCCGGCGCGATGTGATGTTCCACATGGACATCGTACCCCGTTTCGGTGACCCTCCCGAAGCATGTCGAAACTCACCATCGTCGCCAACATCACCGCGGAGCCGGACAGGGTCGAACTCGTCAGAACGGAGCTCGAGAAACTCATCGAAACCACCCGCGCGGAGGAGGGTTGCCTGCAGTACGACCTGCACCAGGACAACGAGGATCCGGCGCATTTCCTGTTCTACGAGAACTGGGAGTCGCGCGAACTCTGGCAGGCGCACATGGGCGCCCAGCATCTGAAGGACTACATGGCCGCGACCGACGGGGCGGTGGCGGAGCTCACCCTTCACGAGATGACCCACATCGGGTAGGCCTGGGAGATGCCCGATGAACGACGTCGCCTCAGGGGGTTGCGATCCCCCAGATATATCCCCATGAGAAAGGCCATCCTGTTCGCCCTGCTGTTGGCGCCGAGCGCCGAGTCGCGTGCCCAGTTCGTCGTCGATAACCATGTCCTCCTGAAGGACCGGTTCGGCATCGAGGTCAGGGTGCACCGCGCTGAGGGGAAGGCGGCCTTTTCATCTCCCCCGGTGGTCGAGATCGACTGTGGTGGGGCGAAGAACTTCTCGACCGACCAGGACCTGCGCGTCTCTATCAAGCCCTCGAAGACCGAGCTTTTCGCGAACTACGTCGCCAAGTTCTCCCTGCCGATCCGGGATCTCGAGAGCGCGGCCGAGGGCCGTGGGGCGTTCGTGGGGCTCTCTTTCGCGGTTGCCGAGAAGTTGCTCGAGAGCACCTACGTGGTGTTCGATACGGCGGAGGGGAGGGTCTGCGTTGTGGATGTCGGCAAACTCGTCGCGAAGCAGAGGAAGCTCGAGTCCCTATCCGGCAGGCGACCGGAGGGTGAGCAACCTGAGGCCGGAGGCGACCGTTTGCCGTGAGGCCGACCGGACCGCGGGGGGGACACCGTGTGGCGAGATGGTCGATGGGCGCCTTGGCGGGTTGTGATCAGAACGACGGATGTGGCGACTCTGGGGTCAGGTATCGTTGGGTGACAGCCTGATGTGAGTGGTTGGTGCTCCGGTACCAGTAAGGGTTGATCGATGATCGATGGAGTGCTACAGGAGGCGGCGGATTTTGGGATTGGCCGGAACCGAAGGTGTCGGAGGCGAAGGTTGCCCTAGTGGGTAGTGTACCCTTGTTAGCAACTCTATTGTCCGATGTGGGAATTTCTATCGAGAAACTGGTTTTCGCTCCTCACGGTACTTTGCGGGATCGGGACGGTGATGGCGAGGTATTTCGAGTGGATAGATGATGCACAAGTCGCATCGATCACTTTGGCTCTCGTCACCATGTTGGTCACCGCGAACCTGATCGAACAGCGAAGGCAGGCGGCAGCCACACATCGGCTGGTCGAGGCTCTCCCAAGCGAACTGAAGATAAGTGGTTGCCATGTTCGAGAGATAAAAGATACGGCTGAGATAATGGAGTATCTAGCCCTGCGAACCGAGTCAGCTTCGACGAGTATCCTGCAGGCCTCGATCGATACCCGGCGCACCAGCAAGAAGGGGAAGTTCCGCTATGATGATGTCCGGGTGCAGGTCGTGAACGATGGGCGGCTTACCTATAGCTACCTGGGTGCTTTCGATCGGGAGGATGGGAAGCGTAGGCTGGAGCGCGCTGACGGAGGAGCCAATCGGTTTAGCATAAGGCTCCTGGACCGTAAGACTATATCTCTCTTGAACTTCGTCGTGTTTGACCACGATGAGGTTGTCGCCAGGCAGCCATATGAGCACCCAAATCCACCAGTGTATCTAGTTATGCGGGGAAGGGAGGTGGCGGAGTTGTTTTCTGGCTATTTTGCTAGGCTTTGGAATGAGGCGAAGGATCCCTCGGACGTTGAGGCACAGGCCTCCCCTGGGGCACTGATATAAGGTTTGGGGGGTATGCTCCTTTGACTGGATCTTGAAGATCCGCGGTGGCGGGGCTGCGGGGAGGGGTGCCGCTATGGTTCTGCCATCGGGTGTGGGTTCACGCTCGGCTTTGCCACTTACGCCCCCTGTTGCGTCGGGCGCAGCTGGATGTCGTTGACGTCGACGTGGGGCGGCGCCCCCACCGCGTGCAGCACGGCGTGGGCGACGTCCTCCGGCCGCAGCATGTGGATGTCCTCCTTCAGCCGCTCCAGGGACTCGGGGTCGCCCTTGAAGTAGGTATCCAGCAGCGGGGTGTCCACGAAGCCGGGTGAGATGGTGGTGACGCGGGTCGGGTTGCCGGCGGCGCGGAGCTCGTGGCGCAGCGACTCGCCGACGGCGCGCACGGCGAACTTGGTCGGTGCGTAGAACCCGCCGGAGGCGGGGACGCGGTGGCCGGACATGCTGGAGATGTTGACGATGTGGCCGCCCCGCCCGGGGTCGAAGCTCTTCAGCGCTAGCTGGCAACAGTAGGTCAGGGCGAGGACGTTGACCTCGAGCAGGGCGCGGAAGTCGTCGAAGTCGCCGTCGGTGACGTTCGCCCTGGGGGCGATGCCGGCGCTGTTGACCAGGATGTCGATCTGGCCGGCGGCGGCGAACAGGGCGTCGATCTGGTCCCGCTCGCGCAGGTCGGCGGCGACCGCCCGGCCGCCGATCTCGGCGGCGAGCCCCTCGAGTGCCGCTGGGTTGCGGCCGGTGACGATCACGGAGGCGCCGTCTCCGGCGAGCGCCCTGGCGCAGGCGGCGCCGATGCCGCTCGAGGCTCCGGTGACGAGGGCGGTGGGGTTATCGGTGGGCATCTCTCTTGGCGCCGGGGCGTCGGAAGAGCTTGCGGTGTAGGTCGTAGATCCGCTGTAGCTCCAGGATCGGGGTCTTGTGGTCGTCGACGCGCAGGTCGCGGAAGCGGTCGTTGCCGCCACCGTATCCCCAACCTTCACGCACGACCAGCAGGGCGGCGCTCTGGCGGCCGCGCCTGTCTCCCCCCGCGGCCTGCCCGGCGGCGAGGGCGTCGATCAGCCGCTGGGCGAGCGGCGCCTTCCCGGCGCTGGCGCGGAACGACTCCGCCATCGCCTCGACCACCTCCCGCCCCGCGAGGATGTTGCCCTGCGCCGCGAAGCCGTCGCCGCAGATCCCCCCGGCCCACCCGAGGCACCCGTCCCCGGTGAACTGGGCTGCCTCCCCTTCCGCCGACAGGACGCCGACCTGCCTGCGCGCCCTCCCGGGGTCGTCGGCGGTGAGGATCGACACCACCTCCGCCGGGGGCTTGCCCGCCCCCAGCAGCTCGAGGGCGCGCGGTCCGTAGCCGACGTTGGCGAAGGACTGCGTCGCCACCGCCCCGACCCCCGCCCGCGCCCAGGGCACCACTGCGCCGACGGCGATGAACTTGCTCTGCACCGCGACACCGATCTCGCCCGTGTTCGGGTCGAGGCCGACGATCGAGAAGGTCGCCACCGGTGGCGCGCCGCCGCCGCCCGGCGTGGCGTGGAGCGCGAGGGCGGCGGGGAGGAGGAGGAGGTTCATGGGGCAACCTTAGTTGGGGAATCGGGGATGGGAAGCGAATCGGCGTGGCGCCCGCCGCCGGTTGCGCTAGACTTCCCGACCCATGCCCAACACCTTCGGCCACAGTTTCCGGATCACGACCTTCGGCGAATCGCACGGCGGCGGGGTGGGCGTGGTGGTCGACGGCTGTCCGGCCGGGGTGGAGATCTCCGAGGCGGAGGTGCAGGTCGAGCTCGACCGCCGCCGTCCGGGGCAGAGCGAGATCGTGACGCCGCGCGACGAGGCGGACCGCTGCGAGATCCTCTCGGGCGTCTTCGAGGGCGCCACCATCGGCACGCCGGTCGCGATGCTGGTGCGCAACCGCGACCAGCGCCCCGAGGCCTACTCAGAGATGAGGGAGAAATACCGCCCCTCGCACGCCGACTATACGTACGACGCGAAGTACGGGCGGCGCAACTGGCAGGGCGGGGGGCGCGCCTCGGCGCGCGAGACGATCGGCAGGGTGGCCGCCGGCGCCCTGGCAGGCAAAGTGTTGCGCACACAGTTCGCGCCCGGGCTCGAGGTCGTCGGGCACGTGGCGGCGGTGGGCGACGTTGTCGCCGAGGCCGACCTCGCCCGGCTGCGCCGCGAGGACGTGGAGGCGAACATGGTGCGCTGCGGCGACCCGGGGGCGGCGGCCCGGATGGTCGAGAAGATCAAGGAGGTGCGGGCGGACGGCAACTCGCTCGGCGGGGTGGTCGAGTGCGTGTTGCGCGGCGTGCCGCCGGGCCTGGGCGAGCCGGTGTTCGACAAGCTGGAGGCCGACATTGCGCACGGGCTAATGAGCATCAACGCCGTCAAGGGCGTCGAGCTCGGCGCCGGTTTCGCGGCCGTAAGCCAGCGCGG
>JANQMB010000001.1 GCA_028280355.1 Verrucomicrobiales bacterium | reverse complement strand
CGCGCCCAGGCCTCGAGGTCGGGGACGGGCACCGCGTGGCGCGAGGACACCAGGCGCGCCCCCAGCGGCCGGTCGCCCTCGACGACCGCCGCGCTGAAGGTGTCCGGGTGCAGGTCGAGGCCGACGACCCGCGCCGGGGCGGGTTCTCGTTCGGGTTCTCCTTTGAGTTTAGCTTTGGGATCTCGCATGGTGGTGGTAGGTTCGGGTTGCGTTGTGTGGTTGCAGCCGGTGCCGGGCGGCGCCCCGGGGCGCTGCGGCAGGGCACATTCGGGCATGCGGGGTTCTATCCCCATGTCGGTGTCGGCCACAGCGGTCCAGTCGCTTGCGCGGGGACCTACCCCAACGGGCTTCGCGGACTTGGGCCCCTGCCGCCCGCCCGGCTTGCAATCACCGAGCGGCCACCTTGTCATCCGGGGGGCGCCAGCGCCAGCACCGGCTGCGAGGCATACATACCGTCGCTTGCGAGCGACAGAGAGCCGCCCCGTCCCCGGGCAGAGGCGTCCCGGAGGAGGCTAGCTACCCGATTTGCCGGTATTGAGCGTCCAGTAGTCGCGGGCGTTGCCCAGGCCGAGGGTATCGGCCTGGGCGGAATACATGATCCGGCGGTAGGCATCGCGATGCCACCAGGCCTTGTAGGCGGCCTCGTGACCGCCGTCGCCCTTGAAGATGCATTCGCCGGTGGCCTTGCCCGCGAAGCCTGCCCCTTGCACGCGTTTGGCGAAGTCGCTGCCGTCGTTGCCGTTGTGGGCGAAGTAGTTCTGGAACAGCATGTCCCCAGAATGAACCTCGGAGGCGGCGGTGAGCCCCCCATCGAGGCGGAGGGCACCGAGTCCCAGGGCAACACGGCGCGCGTTGAGCTGGGCCGCGAAGCTCCGGTATGCGGATGTCCCCCAGTTGATATCGGCGTTGTGTCGCCCGGTGGCGGTCGCCGCGGCCAGAGCCGCCCGCGCGCGGGCCAGCTTGTCGTCCCCCCCGCCGGTCCCCGTCGGTCCGCCGACCTCGGCGATCAGCTTGCGAAGGTCCGGGGGGGCGGGGCTGGCCCCGCCGGAACACCAGGCGAGTTCGTCCGCGATCTCGCCGAACACCACAGTCGCCCCCTGCAGGGAATCGGTGCCCTGGCCGCCGGAGCTCTTCAGGACGGGAACCAGCTCGCGGTACCGTTGCTCCGCCTCCCCGACGGCGGTCTCCATCTCGGCGTATTTCGCCCGGAGGTCGTCCGGCGCGGTGGCACGCCAGTCCGTCTGGACCAGGCCGACCGCGGCGTCCGCGGCCGCCTTCCAAGCGCCGTAGACCTTGTCGAAATCTGCGGAGCCAGCACCTGCCGACAGGTTGGAGACCTTCTCCCGGAAGAGCGCGAGATGGTGTTCCCTCGCCTGCCCGAGCAGTTCGGCATAGGGACCCTTGTGTTCTCCACCCAGGGCGCGGAAGGCGGTGTAGGCGCCCTCGCGTTTTTCGAGATCGTCCGATTTGAGAAACGCCAAGGCCCGCGCCTTCTTCTCGTCGGTGAGTTCGAAGTTCCCCCCCTCGGCGAGGGACGGGTCAAACGGGGCGGAGCCGTCGTCGTCGCCCGGGTCCGCGGGCGGGTTCGACGGCCCCCGTTCGACGACGGGCGGGGGTGTCACGACCGGTCTGGCGGGGGGCTTTTCCTCTCCGGGGGTCTTCTCCCCAGATCCCCCGGCCTCGGCGACCTCCCCGCCCCCGGCGCCATCTCCCCCGTCTTTGTCTTCAACAAGCTTCACATAGCCGATCCCGGCCGCCGCCGCGATCACGGCGAAGACGAGCAAGAAGCCCAACGAGCTGCCTTTCTTCTTCTGCGTCACCAGCACCAACCTCGCGGCAGAAGTCCGGCCAACGGGTGGGGTGTTCAGGGCGGGTGTCCGCGGGGCCGCCTTCGCCGCCACCGCAACCTTGGGCGCTGATGATCCCACAGGCTCGCCCTTCTTGGACTCGCCCTTCCCGGGCGCCTTTTCCTTGGGCGGGCTCTTGGCCGCTGGCGCCTCGCCGCGCTCGAGGATCTCGACCTTGCCGTCGGGGTCGGAGGGGATGATGAACTTGGACCCGCAGCCCATGCAACGCCCCTTCTGCCCGACCTGGGCTTCGGTGACTTCGATCGCCGTTGAACAGATGGGGCAACGGATTCTCATAGGGACACCTTACACCCCATGGCTCAGCGATATCCAGCCCGAACTCCGGCCTTGAGCCCGGCCCGGCGCCACCGCTAGCATCGGGTTGCGTCCCGGCGCCAGGAGATCGATCGGAAACCTCGATGACAGGCGGTCAAACCAACCCGAAGCGAGAGAGGCCGCGTACGGTCGCCGCGCGGATACTCGATCCCCGGGGTCCCACCGCACGCGCTGCGGGGAGAAGTCCACTCTAGGTCATGAAACCACCCCCACCCCTCTTTGCTTTCGGCGCCATCTGGTTGGCGCTGGGTGTTACTGCCGGCGCGGGGGAGCGCCCGGCCGACGCGGCCGTGGGGGAGGGTTCCGCATACGACCGCATCTGGGATCTGGCCACCCTCTACGAGAACCCCGGCGGGTCGACCATCCGGAAGCTCGCCCTCACCGGCCGGCTACAGGCCGACGCCGCACTCTTCGACGCCGGTGACGCCGGGCGCCATGAACGCCTCGTGTGGCGCCGCGTCCGCTTCGGCTTCAAGACCTCGCTGCTGCACGACTTCACCTTCCACGCCGAGTTCGACGCCGACCTGAACGAGTTCGACGCCGACGATCTCGACGACACCTACAGCCGCCTCACCGACTTCTACGTGGCCTGGGGGCGCAACGAGAGGTTCTCGGTCAAACTGGGCAAGCAGAGCGCCCCCTTCACCCTGGACGGCGCCACCTCCTCGAAGAACCTCATCACCCTCGAGCGGAGCACGGTGGCGAACAACCTGTGGTTCCCCACCGAATACTTCACCGGCCTGGCCGCCCTCGGCGAGCTCGACGGTTGGCGCTACCACCTCGGCGCCTACTCCGCCAGCGGCGACCCCGAGTTCGGCAGCTTCGAGAGCGGCGGTTTCGGGCTGCTCTCCATCGGCCGCGACCTCCCCGCGGGGACCGCGTTCGACGCGGCCAGCTGGCGATTCGACTATGTCTACAACGACCCCGATTTCGGCGGCGACGTCGGCACCCGCGACCTGCGCCAGGTGGCCTCGCTGGTCGGCGAGCTCGAACGCGGCCGGCTCGGCCTACGGACGGACCTGTCTTTCGGCGACGGCCTCGCCGGCCAGGGCGACCTCCTCGGCCTGCAGCTCATGCCGTATTACGATCTCTCCGACCGGTGGCAACTGGTGTTCAGCTACTCGCTGGTGAGTGCCTCCGGCGCCCCCGGCGTCCGGCTCAACCGATACGAGAGCCGGATCGACACACGCCGTTTCGACCGCGCCCACGAGTTCTTCCTCGGGCTCAACCACTATCTATACAGCCACAAGCTCAAGTGGCAGAACGGCATCGAATACACCCACGCCACCGGACCAGATGGCGGCGGTGGCGGGTACAGCGGTTGGGGCTTCACCTCGGGGCTGCGCCTGAGCTGGTAGCCCTGCTGATAGAAAGGGTTGTCAACCGCTAGGGTCTCTGACAATCATCTAGGCGGGCGAGGGGCGATACACCATCCAACCGATCACCGGATATGAGACTGCTCAGAGAACCATTCTTCCACTTCCTGCTGCTCGGCGTGGCGCTGTTCGCACTCTATCAAGCGAAAGGCGCCGGCGATGGAGCGCCCGAGGGCGACCGGCGCATCACCGTCAGCGCTGGCAGGATCGAGCAACGATCCAGGATCTTCGCCAAGACCTGGCAGCGGCCGCCGACAGAGGCCGAGCTGAAGGGGCTGATCGACGACTTCGTCCTCGAGGAGGCCTACTACCGGCACGCGAAGGCGATGGGCGTCGACCAGGACGACACCATGATCCGGCGGCGCCTGCGACAGAAGGTCGAGTTCTTGACCGACGACGCGGCGACCCTGGTCCAACCCTCCGACGAGGAGCTCGCCACCTACCTCGCCGAGAACCCCGACAAGTTCCGCGCCGACCCGGAATACACTTTCCGGCAGGTCTACATCAACCCGGAGAAACACGGCCCCGACCCGGAGGCCTACGCGCGCACGCTCGCCGACGAGGCTCGCGGCGGCGCGGAGGTCGAGGGTGACCAGACCCTGCTGGCGGGCGCCTTCGAGAAGGCGTCCAAGCGGGAGGTCGACGGCACCTTCGGGCTCGGCTTCTCCGCCAAGCTCGACGCCCTCCCGGTGGGCGAGTGGAGCGACCCGATCCGTTCGGGCATCGGCCTGCACCTGATCAAAATCGACGGCCGGGTCCCAGGCGAGATCCCCGACCTCGACGGGGCCAAGTCTGCCGTACGGCGCGAGTGGGAGAACGACCGGCGCACGGCGATGCGCGACGCGTTCAACGCGCGCCTGCTCGAAGATTACGAGATCGAGGTCGAATGGCCGAAGGCCAGCGAAGGAGGATGAACCGGCGGCTCCCAACGGCGGCCCTGGCGGCCCTTCTCGCCCTCTCGGCCTGGGGCGCGCGTAGCGCACCGGCCCACGAGATGCGCCCCGCCTTCTTACAGATCACGGAGACGGGGCCTGAGGTCTACGACGTGGTGTGGAAGGTCCCGGCGCGCGACGGCGACCGGAGGCTCTCGCTGCACGTCCGCTTCGCCGAGGATGTGGAGACCCGCACCAAGCCGGTCGGCGGCATGGTGGGCGGGGCGCACGTCCAACGCTGGCAGGTCGGCAGGCCGGGCGGCCTGGCCGGTAGCGAGCTGCACATCGACGGCCTGGCGGCCACCTACACCGACACCCTGGTGCGGGTGCAGCTGCGCGACACCGGAGAACAGACCGCCCTGCTCAAACCGGAACGGCCGAGCCTGACGATCGCCGAGCGCCCATCGGGCTGGTCCGTCGCCTGGACCTACTTCGCGCTCGGCGTCGAGCATATCCTGCTCGGCATCGACCACCTGCTGTTCGTGTTCGCCCTGCTGCTGTTGGTCAGGGGCAGCTGGATGCTGGTGAAGACCATCACCGCCTTCACCCTCGCCCACAGCGTCACCCTGGCGCTGGCGACGCTCGGCGTCGTCCATATCCCCGGCCCGCCGGTGGAGGCGGTCATCGCGCTCAGCATCGTCTTCGTCGCCGCCGAGACCCTCCACGCGCAGGGCGGCCGGCCGGGGCTCACCGCGCGCTGGCCGTGGGTCGTGGCCTTCACGTTCGGCCTGTTGCACGGTTTCGGCTTCGCCGGGGCGCTGGGCGAGATCGGCCTGCCGGGGCCGGCGATCCCGCTGGCGCTGCTGACCTTCAACCTCGGCGTCGAGGCCGGCCAGCTGCTGTTCGTCGCCGCGGTCCTCGCAGCCTCGGCCCTCCTCCGCAAGATCCCCGTCGGCGTCCCTCCCTGGTGGCGGAGGGTCCCGCCCTACGCGATCGGCGGGATCGCGGCCTTCTGGACGGTCGAGCGGGTGGCCGGTTTCTGGAGCTGATTTTCGTGTGATGGTGTTCCGTGCGATAGGGTAGGCGGCCGGCGATGACCACCTCCACACCGACACCGGAACCCAGGCGGGCGGACGCCTCCGCGCTGGCGATCCTGGCCGGCAACCTCTTCACGATCGGCTTGGCGCTATGGCAGGGCTGGGACCTCGGGCCGCTGCTGTGGGTCTACTGGTGCCAGTCGGTGACCATCGGCTTCTTCAATTTCCTGCGGATGATGAAGCTGCAGGACTTCACCACCGAGGGCCTCACCTCCAACGGGCGGCCGGTGCCGGAGACGCCCGCCGGGAAGCGCAGCACCGCGATCTTCTTCCTCTTCCACTACGGGTTCTTCCACCTCGCCTACCTGGTGTTCATCGCCGCCCACGGGTCGGGGTTCGATCCCGGGGACTGGCTGTGGGTCGCCGCCGGCGCCCTCGGCTTCCTGGCCAGCCACAGTTTCTCGTTCCGTTACAACGTCGCCAAGGACCTCGAGGGCCGGCCCAACCTCGGGGCGATGATGTTCATCCCCTACTGCCGCATCGTGCCGATGCACCTGACGATCATCTTCGGCGGCGCCATGGCGAAATCGCAGCTCGCCCTGCTGTTCTTCCTGGTGCTGAAGTCGGCCGCCGACCAGCTGATGCACCACGTCGAACACGCGATGATGCGCAAGAGCCTGCGGGCGGGGCGCTAGGGTCTTCTAAGGGACGAAGGGATCGGGCAACTCGGGAGGGGGGCACCGCTATCGTCGCTACCCCGCCCTACGATCTAGTGGGAGCTCGACCCGCCCGCCTTGACGCCCCAGAACAGGGCCCCGCAACCGACCACCTCCACGCCCCACTCCGGGTAGCGATCCGCCAGCGCCCGCTCCAGGCCCTCGAGGTCATCGGCGGTGTTGGAGAAGATCCCCTTGCGGTTGTAGAAGGCCATCAGCCGCCGTGCCAGCATGCCGCGGCGCACGCCACCCCCCAGCAGGGTGGCCCCGAAGATGACCCCGCCCGGGAGCAACAGCGGGTCGACATGGTCGAAGGCCACCGCCTTCTCGCCGATGCTGCCGGGGAGGCAATGCAGCAGGTAGTTCATCGCCACCGAGGAGAACGGCGCCGCATCGATCTCGAGGGGCGCGAGGACGTTCGCCCGATACGTCTCGGGGCGGTATCGGGAGATGCGCCCTGAGGCGGCGGCGAGGCTGTTGGCGTTGAGGTCGAGCAGGGCCACGCGCGCGCCCTCGGGGGGCCGGCAGCGGTCGGGGAAATACCCGGTGCCGACACCGACGTCGAGATGGTCGGCGCCGACGTGCCGGTTGTAGAGGTCGAGCAGGCCGGGCGTCGGGCAGCGCCAGATCAGGCGGTTCGAAAGGCCCAGCACGAGGAGGTCGTAAGCCTTCAACACGCGGCGCGAATAGACCGCCTGGCCGGCCTCGACCTCCGAGACCGAAAACTGACCCCCCTTCCCCTCGGGGTCACCGCTGTCGTCATCTTTTGCCACGATGTTGCGGATGATCGTCCCGTCCTACACCGATGACTTCAAGGTCGGAGCCGGCACGATTTTATTTAAGTTGTCTTAACAAGCCGCCTTCGTTACCGGTCTCTTCTCGACCTCCCCTTCCCCGATGCAGACCGCTGACGCATCCCGTCCCGACCTTTCCCACGAGGAAGGGGCAAGGCCGGTGCGCCCCGCCTCGGCACTCGACCGTCTGGGTTTCTCAAGCCCCCCGCTGAACGGTGACGTCTTCACCACCAGCCAGGTGGCGCGCGGCCTCTCCCTCTACCGCGCAGGGCGGGTGCGGCTCATCAAAGCCAACGTGGGCGACCCCATCGCAGTGGTCTTCGGCATGGTCGAAGATGATGACGAGGCGACCGGCACCCGCGACCAGGTCGAGGTGAGCGTGATGGTGTCGGCCGAAGGCGACGGCCCGCCCCACATCGACGGCAGGTCGACCGGGAGGCAGGGCAGCCAGAAGAACTGCGAGCGGGTCGTCGCCCTGCTGCTCGCGGCCCAGGCAGAACATGGCGGCGAGGCGGCGGCCCGCGAAGTCGCCGCGCTCGAGGCGAGCGTGCCGGACCGGAGGACGCTGCGCCTGCTGCGCCGCGACTTGCGCGCCGGCATCCTCGGCTGGGGAGAGGGCGACGGCCAGGCCGCGCCCCTCGCCGACATGCGCCTGGCCACCACCGCCGACCCCGACCCCGAGCTGGCGGCGCTCCTCCGGGACTCCGGCCTACGGCCGGTCGAGGAGCTGTACTCCTTCGACGAGATTGACCCGGCCGCGCACGGGGCCTACGCCTCCCCCGCGCCGGACGCCGCCGGGCAGGAAAGAGATTGGGCCGAGTTTCTCGCCAACCGGCAAGCGGAGATCGCCGCGGCCGGGACCCAGGTCGAGGTCGACCCCTCGTTCGGCCTGGAGCTGGTCGAGGGCACCGATGGGCGCGGCACGCTGCACGACGAGGGGGACGAGGACTCGATGGACTGGTTCGGCTTCGAGTACGGTGTCGGCCTCGGTGAGGAGCGGGTGAACATCGTGCCGGGGCTCGTCGAATACCTGCGCAGCCGGCCCCCGGGGTTTTCCCTGACACAGCTTCAAACCAAACCGGCAGGATACAAGATACCGGTGAGGGCCAAGGCGGCCGGGCAGTTCGTGGCGCTCGACGCCGGGCGCCTGCACGGGGTGCTCGAGATGCTCGGCGAGCTCCTCACCGGGGCGGAGGTCGACGGGGCCACCGGGCGGCTGCGGATCCATCGCCTGGGCGCCGCCCAGCTGGCCGCGTCCCGGCGGGGGCGCGCGCTCCTCGGGCCGGCGCCGGAGAGGCTGGCCGGGGCAGCGGCCGCGATCGAGACGCTGAAGCCACAGGCCGCGGCCGAAGTGCCGGCCGGGTTCCTCGCCCAGCTGCGCCCCTACCAACAGGACGGCTTCGAGTGGCTGCAGTTCCTCCGTGAGCAGGGGCTCGGCGGCATCCTCGCCGACGACATGGGGCTCGGCAAAACGGTACAGACCCTCTGCCACCTGCACCGCGAAAAGGAGAGCGGGCGCGCCGACCGGCCGACCCTGATCGTCGCCCCGAAGTCGGTCGCCCCCGGCTGGGAGAACGAGGCCCGGAAGTTCGCCCCCTCGTTGACCGTCCTGCGGCTGGAGGGCAGGGGCCGGAAGAGATACTACCCAGTCCTCGAGCACGTCGACCTGGTGGTCACCAGCTACCCCGTCCTGCTGCGCGACGCCGAGGAGCTGCTGGAGAAGCAGTTCCACTACGTCGTCCTCGACGAGGCGCACACCATCAAGAACTCCTCCGCGCAGATCAGCAAGGTCGCCTACCGGCTCGACTCCCGCCACCGCCTCGCGCTGTCCGGGACGCCGCTGGAGAACCACCTCGGCGAGCTGTGGTCGCTGTTCCACTTCCTCATGCCCGGCTTCCTCGGCGACGAGCCGGGCTTCACCCAGAACTACCGGGTCCCGATCGAGAAGCTGCGCGACGAGGCGCGCATGGCCGCCCTGGCCGAGCGCGTGCGCCCGCTCATGCTGAGGCGCAGCAAGGACCTCGTCGCCAGAGACCTGCCGCCGAAGACGGAGATCGTCCGCCAGGTCGAGCTCAGTCCCGGGCAGGTCGACCTCTACGAGGCGGTGCGCGCCAGCCTGAGCCGCGACCTCAACGAGGAGATCGACCGGCGCGGTCTGCCCGCGGCGAAGATCCTCATCCTCGACGCCCTGATGAAGCTGCGCCAGGTGTGCTGCCACCCGGCGCTGCTCAAATTGCCGGCCGCGCAGAAAGTCCGCAGCTCGGCAAAACTGGAGATGCTGATGGAGATGCTGCCGCCGATGGTCGAGGGGGGCAGGCGCATCCTGGTGTTCTCGCAGTTCACCAGCATGCTGGGGCTGATCGAGGCGGAGCTGGAGGGGGCCGGCATCCCCTACCTCACCCTGACCGGAGCCTCCCGGGACCGCGGTGCGCTGTGCGCCAAGTTCCAGTCCGGTGAGGTGCCGGTGTTCCTCATCAGCCTGCGCGCCGGCGGCACCGGCATCACCCTCACCGCCGCGGACACCGTCATCCACTACGACCCCTGGTGGAACCCGGCGCTGGAGGCGCAGGCGACCGACCGCGCGCACCGCATCGGCCAGGGGGATCCCGTATTCGTCTACAAGCTCATCTCGCGGGGCACCATCGAGGAGAAGATCGTCATGCTGCAGCACAAAAAACGTGCGCTCTTCGAAGGGCTCCTCGAGGGCGCGGCACAGAGGCTCGAGTTCTCCGAGGCCGACCTCGACGACCTCCTCGCGCCGATCGACGGGGCGGGCCGCCGGCCCTAGAATTGCAGTTGACCGGCTGACGCCGAGGCATTACGGGTCTCGGCTGCATTTCGCGGTCCGCCGCGGCGACGCAGGCACAGACGAAACAGACACCTGACGGACACCATGCGTCTCAAGAGAAAGTTCCAGAAGACCCACCTCACCCGCCCCCGCAAAGGCGGTGGGAAAAAGGCGCGCCGCCAGCGCGACCAGAAGAAGCGGCTCGTCGCACTCGGCATGGACGAGGACGTCGTGGCGCGCATGAGCGCGCGGGACGTGCTCACCAAGCTCAAGTACCCGGCGAAGGTCGCCAAGGAGTTCGGCGGCGAGTAGCAGCCGGCCCGACGGAGAAACCGTTAGGGCCTGCGGGAGATTCCTAGCTTCCTGTCGAGCCCGCGGGGTCCCGGGCGTGGGCGGCAAAATGCCGCCCCTCCCAAGGGGCGCATCACGGCTATCGGAGGAGCGGCATCTTGCCGCCCATGGGGTAGGCACCGCCACAGGGTGCCGGCCGACCCGTCTCGGTCCCCGCGGCCGGTTTTGGGATCCCATCCCAATCGAGCCGGGGCGTTTGGCATCTTTGCGCAAACACGGCCTAGAGCTTGAACTTCCCCTCGCGGATCTGGCGCAGCTCGTCCTCGCGCGCGGCCAGACGCTTGGAGCAGGCATCGAGCCGCTCGCTCAGCAGGCCGGTGACGAAGCGGTAGAGGATCGCGTAGAAGGCGTGCCGCCCCGAGTCGGAGAGGTCCTCGAGAAACCCGGGTTCGACCCGCAGGCAGAACGCGTGGGTTGCGGCGACCACCGAGGCCGAGCGGTTCTCATCGTTCAATAGGGCCAGCTCGCCGACGACCTCGCCAGCGCCCTCGATGTGCGCCACGCGCTCGCCGCCCTTGGTGACGTCGATGCTTCCCTTGAGGAGGATGCAGAAATACTTGCTGTCGTCGCCCTCCTTGATGATGACGTCGCCGCGCTCGCACTCGAGCACCACCATGTTGGCCAACACCTTGTCCAACAGCTCGCCCTCGAACTCCTGCAGGAAGGGGACGCGCTGCAGGGTCGGCGGCAGCGCCCCGCCCTCGTGCCGGTAGTAGATCTCGCGCATGGGACACCGACGCGCCGGAACGCCCGGTATGCAAGTCCCCACGCCCCGGTACGGAGGCATCTTCGCTGTTGTCGCCGGCCCCCGCCGGCCGCTACCCTCTCCCCATGGCTGCGAGATTTCTGGCGATCTCCGCCGCCAGCCTGGTGGCGGCGCTGTCACCGTCCCCGGCCGCCGACCACGAGGGGGCCGACATCGATGGGGCGGCCGCGGAGGAGCTGCGCGTCCTCGCCTACAACATCCACATGTGGCAACTCCGCACCGGCGAGCTGGCCGAGGTGATCCGCGAGGCGGACGCCGACCTCGTCGGGCTAAACGAGGCCTGGGACGGAAGGCGGAACGACGAGATCGCCGAAACCTTGGGCTACAACATCGTCTACGGGGGGCAGCACCCCGACCCGAAACACCCGCCGAAGGCGCATACCGTCAACGGGTTCTACATGCCCCAGGTGCTGCTCACCAAACACAGGATCGTCGAATCGCAGGTGTTCAACGCGATGGCGGCCAAGGGGCACGAGCGGTTCGACCCCGAAGTCCCGATCTACCGCGGCGGCACGCTGGCGGTGTTGGAGACCGCGGCGGGGGCGCGCTTCGTCACTTTCGTCCTCCACCTCCACCCCTGGGGCGACGGGGACAACGAGGAGATGACCTCGATGCGCCTGGCGGAGATCAAGGGCATCCTGAAGAAGTTGGAGCCCTACCGCGACCTCCCCACCTTGCTCATCGGCGACTTCAACACCCGGTCCCACCTCGGCGGCGAGGGGGGCTGGAAGGTCACCCGCCACCTGGGGGCACAGGGGTTCGCCGACCTCTACCGGGAGGTGCGGCCGGACCACCGCTCCGACCCCGGGCTCACCTGCGGCGACGGCCGGATCGACTACATCTTCTACCGGGGGGGGCTCGCACCGGTCGATTGCAAGGTGGTCACCAAGGGGGTCTTCGGCTCGGAGGGATACGACCACTCAGACCACCTCGCCGTCTTCGGGATCCTCAAGCTGAAGCCAGGGGCGGGGACCGAGGGGCGTTAGGGCGAGCCACCCAACGTCGAACTAGCAGCCGCAAGGGGCGGCGCCAAACGACCCCGTTCGCAGCTCGGGCAATTCTCCAGCGCCCCGTTCGCTCACCCGCCGCCTTTGGGGGCAGCGGGCTCGTAACGCTCGATCCCCACCAGGTAGTAGCCGACCCTGCGCTTTTCGAATGTGAACCGGATCATGGCGGGCTTCACGATGTCCACGACCGTGCTCTTCTCGTCGATCCCTTCCTCGAACTGGATCTTCTCCACATCGAGGGTCTTGAAGAGCATGTTGATCCGGTAGTTCGTCCAGCGGGCCCCGTCGCCGATGACCTTCTCGTAGTCGACCAGGGGGAGCTCCTTCGGGCGCTCCTTCGCGTTCATCAGCCTGGTCATCTCCAGGACGCGATCCTTCGGCGCGAGGATCTCATCGGCGTGAGCGGGCGTTGTGAACGCGATGGCGCCGGCGGCGAGAACGAACAATAATCTCATGGTTCTGATGCGGGGAACTCCCAGGCTTTGCGGCTAGTCATCTTCCCAGGACGAATCTCTGGGATCAAGCAC
>JANQMB010000358.1 GCA_028280355.1 Verrucomicrobiales bacterium | reverse complement strand
CTCCGGCGCGGTGATCGGGACGGACACCATCACCATCGACAACACCAGCCCAGTGGAGCCGGCCTCGGCGGCCAACATCGCCGTCTCCGAGCTGATGTATCACCCCGCCGCCCCCACCGCGGCGGAGGTCGCCGCCGGCTTCACCGACGACGACGCCTTCGAGTACATCGAGCTGATGAACATCGGCACCAACCCCGTCGACCTGACCGGGGCGAGCTTCACCTCGGGCATCGCCCACGCGCTTCCGGCGGCGACCGTTGCCCCCGGCGCCCGCGTGGTGCTCGCCCGCAACCGCGCCGCCTTCCTGAGCCGCCACCCGGGCGCGGCGGCGTCGCTGCTGGCCGGCGAGTATGGTGTGGGGACGGGCAACAAGCTGGACAACGGCGGCGAGGGGGTCGTGCTGGCCGACGCGTTGGGCGCGGACATCCGGCGCTTCAGCTACGGGGACAGCGCGCCCTGGCCGAGCGCTCCGGACGGCGGCGGGCCGAGCTTGACCCTGATCTCGCCGGCGTCGAACCCGGATCACTCGGTGGCGGCGAACTGGCGCCCCAGCACCGCCGCTGGCGGCAGCCCAGGAGGGAGCGACGCGACGACGTTCGGGGGCACGGCCGGTGCCGACGCCGACGGCAACGGGCTCGACGACCTGCTCGACTACGCCCTCGGCCACGCCGCCGGGTCGACCGCCGGGCTGCCCGCGCTGTCGGTCGCCGGCGGGGTCGCCTCGCTGAGTTTCCGCCGCAACCTGGCGGCGGACGACGTGGTGTTCCGGATCGAGAGCCCCACCGACCTGGCGGCCTGGTCCGCGGCCCCGGCGACCCTCGCTTCGCAGGTCGCCGTCGGGGCCGGCGTGGTCACCGAGACTTGGAGTATCCCCCTCGTCTCCGGCGAACGCCTGTTCCTGCGCGTGGTGACGTCGAACTAGGAGATGGCCGACCGCGTGGCTATCTACTCGCCCGGCCGGTTGCGCATGAAGTCGGCCGTCTGGGCGAAGAAGCTGTCGAGCGTCCGGCGCGCCGCACTCGGGACCTCGACCTCATCCATCGCCGCGGCCATCAGCTCCAGCCAGCGGTCGCGCTCGGCGACGCCGATCGAGAAAGGCATATGGCGCATGCGCAGACGCGGGTGCCCGCGCTCGTCGATATACTTGCTGGAGCCCCCGCAGCGGTAGACGAGGAAGTCGGCCAGCCGGCCCTCCGCGCCCGCCCAGTCCCCGTCGGGGTACATCGGCGCGAGCAGGGGGTCCTCCCTGACCCGGCGGTAGAACGCCGCCACCAGGGCGCGCAGCCCCGCCTCACCGATCTCTGTGTAGACATCTTCCATGGCCAGCAGCGGCCACTCTAACCCATCGCCAGGGATTGCAAACCCCGGGGCGGCGCCCCGCCCTTGGGGGCGCCGCTAGACATTCCTCGGGCGGGCTGCGATAGTTGCGGGTGCCCCACGCGAGATCGCTCCTGCTTTCCCTAACGTTGCCCCTCGCCCTCGTCTCGTGCGGCACCACGAAACGCCTGGTGGTGAACGTCGACCAGCAACGCATGGCGCTCTATGACCGCGACGAGTTCGTGACCTCCTATCCGGTGTCGACCTCGAAGTTCGGGCTGGGCGACCGGCCCGGGAGCAGGAAGACGCCGCTCGGCACCATGGTGGTGGCGAAGAAGATCGGCCGCGGCGCCCCGGCGGGTGCCGTCTTCAAGAGCCGCCGCCGCACCGGCGAAGTCCTGCCGCCGAACGCCCCCGGCCGCGACCCGATCGTCACCCGCATCCTGTGGCTCCGCGGCACCGAGTGGCAGAACCGCAACGCCTTCCCCCGCTATATCTACATCCACGGCACGCCGGAGGAGCGGCGCATCGGCACGCCCGCCAGCTACGGGTGCATCCGCATGCGTTCGAGCGACATCATCGACCTCTACCGGAGGGTCCCGAAGGGCACGCCGGTGACGGTGGTGCGGGGTCTTCCGAGGTCCGTCTGAAGCCCCGTGAAGATCGACGCCCACCAGCACTTCTGGGAGTACAACGACGCCGACTACCCCTGGATATCAGAGGGGCATGCGGCGATCAGGCGTGACTTCCTCCCCGCCGACCTCGCCCCCCTGCTGGGCGAGTGCGGTGTGGACGGCAGCATCGCCGTGCAGGCGCGGCAGACGCTGGAGGAGACCCGCTGGCTGCTCGGGCTGGCCGAGCGGGACGAGCTGATCCGCGGGGTGGTGGGGTGGTTCCCGCTCTGCGAAGCCGGGGTCGACGCCGCGCTCGAACGCTTCGCCGGCCACCCGCGGCTGGTCGGCGCGCGGCACGTCGTCCACGACGAACCCGACGACGCCTTTATCCTGCGGGACGACTTCAACGACGGGGTCCGGCGCCTGGCGAGGCACGGGCTAGTCTACGACATCCTGATCTTCGAGCGACATCTCCCCAACACCATCGCCTTCGTCGACCGGCATCCCGAGGTCCAGTTCGTCGTCGACCACATCGCCAAACCGAAGATCCGCGAGGGGACCTTCGACAGGCGGTGGCGGACCAACATCCTCGAGCTGGCCCGGCGGGAGAACGTCGCCTGCAAGCTGTCGGGCATGGCGACCGAGGTGGATGGGGAGACGTGGGGCGCCGAGACGCTGCGCCCCTACTTCGAGACCGCCCTGGAGGCGTTCGGGAGCGAGCGCCTGATGTTCGGTTCGGACTGGCCGGTGTGCCTGTTGATGAGCGGCTACCGCCGTTGGGCGGAGACCGTCCGGTCGTCGATCGGCGGGCTCAGCGATGCCGGGCAGGGCGCGGTACTCGGGGGCAACGCCTGCCGTCTCTACGGGCTGGCGCCCGGGTCGGCCGGGCGGTGACCCGGCCCCGAGAAACATTTCCAAGAAGTGGGTGACGGTCAGGGCCGGTTGGTAGTATATCCCCGTCATGCCGAAGTCCTCTATCGCGGTGTTCGCCGCCGCCCTCTCCTCGTTGCTCCTCACCGCCAGCCCCGCGGGGGCGAAGTTCGAATTCGAAAAGGGGGATACGGTCTGCCTGGTCGGCAACGCGCTGGCCGACCGCATGCAACACGACGGCTGGTTCGAGGCCGTGCTCCAGAGCGAGCTCAAGGGCAAGGAGGTCACCTTCCGCAACCTCGGGTTCACCGGCGACATGATAAGGGACCGGCCGCGCAACAAGGGCTTCCCGTCGCCGGAGGACTACCTGAAGCTGTGCGGCGCCGACGTCATCTTCGTCTTCTTCGGCTACAACGAGTCGTTCAACGGCGAGGGCGGCATCGCGGGCTTCAAGAAGGACCTGTCGGGGATGATCGACGGCTACAACGGCCTCAAGCCGAACGGTGGGGGCGCCCCGCGTTTCGTCCTGTTCTCGCCCATCGCCCACGAGGATCTCGGCGACCCGAACCTGCCGGACGGGCGGGCCAACAACAGGCGGCTCGAACAGTACACCAAGGCGATCGGGGAGGTCGCGGCCGCCAAGGGCGCCTTCTTCGTCGACCTGTTCACGCCCAGCAAGAAGATCTACGCGAGTTCGGAACCGCCTCTGACCATCAACGGGGTGCACCTCAACACGCTCGGCAACCGCCACATCGCCCAGGTGATCGGGGGCGCGTTGTTCGGGAAGGCGGTCAAGGCCCACGACG
>JANQMB010000354.1 GCA_028280355.1 Verrucomicrobiales bacterium | reverse complement strand
CGGACAACGCCCACCGGCACCCGGCGACCCTCGTCCAGCCGCTGTGCGGCATGTTGGGCGCCGAGGGTCTGAAGTTCTTCAAACGCGGGCGCCAGATCTTCGCCGCCCTGACGCGGCCGAAGCCGCTCAACGACGACAGCGGCCTCTCGGCACCCATCCTCGCCATTGTCGAGTTCCTCCGCGCGAACAAGCGGGCGAACGTCGAGACGCTGCTCGACGCCCTCGCCCCCACCTCCCCACAGGCACCCGAGCCCGAGCCCGAGCCCAAACCGGAGCCGGGCGCCGATAGTGGTGACGAAGGCGAGTCGGCGCCGGAGGCCAGCGCCGACCAGCCCACCGCCCCAAACTCGGACAAACCCCAGCTCACCCCCGCCCAGATCAAGGTGCTACAGGATCTCCGCTGGCTGCTCCACGAAGGGGCGGCGATCGCATTTGGGGACGGCCATATCGAACTCGCCACCCCGCGACCCACCAAGCAGACCAGTCCCGCTGACGGCGCGGCCAAAAAGACCCCTCCCCCTAAAGAGGCAACACCCGCTACCCCCACGGCGCCCGTCGGGGACGGGGACGCCCGCACCGGGGATGGGGATACGCCCCCCGCTCCCCCAGAGGCCGATGCCTCCACATCCGGGGCCGAGGCGCCCGCCGCAGAGGATGTGCCCCCCGAGGCCGCCACTCCAACAGCAGAAGGTGAAACGCCTCCGCTGGAGACAAACTCCCCACCCTCGGGCGCTTAGTTGATAGGCGGCGACCCCGCCGCGGGATCGCCATGCTCAAAACACCCGTCCTCGCAGCGCTCGTCCTCGGCATCATCATCGGCTTCGGCGCCAGGTCGCTGATCGGGACCGGCAAGAAGACGGGAGACACCCATCGCTCGACCACGGGGACCGTCGCCACCCGACCGGTCGGGGATCGGTCGCCCGCGGAGGGTGGGCAGAAACTCAGCGCCCTCGTTCCACCATCGACCTCGCGGGCGGCGGAAACCTCCCCCGAGGGCTCCACCCCCAAACCGACCGTTTCGGTCATCGCCGCCGACGGGGTCGATCTCGCCGAAGTCGCCGAGGCGTTCGAAGCCCGAAAGAGGGCCCGCGACGAACGCGAGATCGCCCTCAAACTCGCCGCCCTCACCAGGCGCCTCGGCCTCTCCGAAGAGCAGCAGGCCGAGGTCCGGCAGTTGCTCCTCGATCGCGCTGCGAGGAAACGCGCCGCCGTTGGGCAAGTCTTCAACCTCGGCGGCGGCGGCGCGAGTGCGGCGCGGTCGGTAATCGAAAGCGCCTTCGGGAGCGGGGATGGCGACACCCCCTCCCTGGAGGACGAACTCGCCCAGATCCTCGAAGGGGAACAGTTCGCCGCGTTCGAAAGCTACCAGATGGAACAGCTCGCCAACGAGGCCGAGGTCCGCGCCTACCGCGACCTCGCCTCGCTGCAGTCGATGTTCGACCTGTCGCCCGAGCAGAAAGACCTTGCCTTCCGGGCCCTCGTCGACCTCGATCCCCCGGAGGACGGGCAGGCCTATGGCGGTTTTGTCAGGCGCGAGCTCCGCAAGGCCGCGCTCGAGCCGATCCTGACGCCAGAGCAGTTCGAGATCTACGAAGACTCCCCCACCACCTCCTCCCTCACCATCTCCCCCTCCGACAGCGGCGCGACGATATTGGGCACCGCCATCTCCCTGGAGGCTGCCGATCCCCCGGCCGGGCCGCCCCCGGCGCCAACCGGCGAATAGCTTTTCCCGCTTGCCGAGGGCGGTGCCCCGGTATGAGGTTCGCGGCTCCGATGGCAGACCATCTCCTCGCCGACGCCCAGCGGGCGGCCGACCTCAGAGCGGCCGCCGCCGACCTCCCCTCGTTGAACCTGAGCCCCAGGCAGGTCGACGAGGTCGAACTGCTGCTCTCCGGCGCCTACGCACCGCTGCGCGGCTTCCTCGGGCAGGCGGACTACCGGAACGTGCTGGAGGCGCGCCGCCTCACCGACGGCACCCTCTGGCCCCACCCGCTCGCGCTCGAGGTCGAGGGGGAGGTGGCCGCCCCCCTTGCGGCCGGGTGCCGGGTGGCGCTGCGCGACCCGGAGGGGGTCGTCCTCGCGGTCATGGACATCTCCGACAACTGGCCACACGGCGGCCGTCATCTCCTCGGCGGACCGCTCGAGGGGCTGACGATGCCGCCCCGATACGACCACGGCGACCTCCGCCCCACCCCGGCGGAGGCGAGGTCCTCCGGCGCCGTCGCCTTCTTCACCGCCGGTGTCCTGCACCGCGGCGAGGTCGGGCAGTGCCGCACCGCCGCGCGGGAGAGGGGCACCGGGCTGATGATTGGGGTGCTGGCCGCGGGCGCGACCGACATCTTCCATCGCGTCCGCTGCCTGCGCGCCGCCCTCCCCCACGCGCCCGATCGGACGGCCATCGCCCTGCTCCCCCTCCCCGCCCCGGACGGGCCGGAGGGGGTCCTGCTCCAGGCTCTGGTCGCCAAAAACTACGGCTGCCCCGCGCTGCTCAGCAGCGGCGACACCAGCCTCGCCGAACAACACACCGGGGAGATCGGGATCGATGTCGTCGCGGTCACCCCGGGCTCCTCGGACGACAGCTACCCCGAGGTGCTCAAGGAGCTCAGGCGGGCGAACCCGCCCCGCTCAGAGGCCGGTCTCACCGTGTTTTTCACCGGCCTCTCGGGCTCCGGGAAGTCGACGATCGCCAACCTCCTGCGCGCCCGGATGATGGAGCGGGGCGGCCGCCAGGTCACCCTGCTGGACGGCGACCTGGTGCGCAAGAACCTGTCCTCCGAACTCACCTTCTCGAAGGCGCACCGAGACCTCAACGTCCTGCGCATCGGCTTCGTCGCCAACGAGATCACCAAGAACGGCGGCCTCGCCATCTGCGCCCCGATCGCGCCCTACGACGCCATCCGCAAACGGGTGAGGGAACAGGTCGAAGGCAGCGGGGGCTTCGTCCTGGTCCATGTCGCCACCCCGCTCGAGGTCTGCGAGGCGCGCGACCGCAAGGGCCTCTACGCGATGGCCCGCGCCGGCAAGATCGGGAGTTTCACCGGTATCTCCGACCCCTACGAGGAACCCGCGGACGCCGAGCTCACCATCCAGACGACGGAGATGGGCGCGGACGAGGCCTGTGACAAAGTGATCGCCTACCTCGAGTCCAACGGCTACCTGGCAGAAGAGTTTTAAGTGTTAAGTGGTTAAGTTTTAAGCGCCCACCCCGGGAATCTCTTAACACTTAAAACTTAAAACTGTGCGAGCGAAGCGAGCACCGCCTTCTGCGCGTGCAGCCGGTTCTCGGCCTGGGAGAAGATGGTGTCGGCGTGGGTCTCGAGGACCTCGGCGGTGATCTCCTTGCCGCGGTATGCGGGCAGGCAGTGCATGACGATCGCCCCAGGGGCGGCGGCCGACAACAGCTCGGGGTTGATCTGGTATCTCGCGAACGCGGCCTCGCGCGAGGCGGCCTCGTCCTCCCGCCCCATGCTGATCCACACGTCGGTGTACAGGGCCTGCGCACCGGCGGCGGCGGCCAGCGGGTCGTCGGTCACCGAGACGTTCGCTGCCCCGACCCCATCGAGGTAGTCGGCCGGGGGGCAGTAACCTTCCGGGCCGGCGAGCGCGAGCTCGAAACCGAGATGCTTCGCCGCCCAGACCCACGAGCGGCCCATGTTGCAGTCGGCGTCGCCGACGAAGGCCACCTTCTTGTCGCGCCAGCCACCGAGCTCCTCCCGCAGCGTCAGCAGGTCGGCGACGAGCTGGCAGGGGTGCTCGAGTTCGGTGAGCGCGTTGATCGTCGGCACACCGGAACACTCGGCGAAACGCTCGAGGTCGGCCTGCGAGTCGTTGCGGATGATCGCGCCGTGGATCATCCGCCCCATGACCCTCGCCGTATCCTCGATCGGCTCGCCCCGCCCGAGCTGCAAGTCGCGCGAGGAGAAGAACATCGCGTGGCCGCCGAGCTCGCGGATGCCGACCTCGAAGCTGACCCGCGTGCGGGTGGACGACTTGCTGAACATCAGCCCCCAACACTGGTCGGCGAGCGGCCGGGCAGACAGGTCCCCCGCAGCGCGGGCCGCCTTCAGGGCCGCGGCCGCCCCCACCAGCGCCTCCAGCTCGTCGGCGGACGATTTCTCGATCGAAAGAAAGTGCTTCATGCTAATCCATCTAAGACGTTTCGGGTGATCTCCAGCGCCTCCGCCACGTCCCCCTCCCCAGCGACCAGCGGCGGCAACCAGCGTACGACCCGGGCGCCCGCCGGCACGGTCAAGAGCCCGGCGGCCGCGAACGCGTCGACCATGAACAGCGAGGCGGGTCGCCCGGAGCGAACAAATTCGGGAACCTCCGCCAGCGCCGCCTCGTCGTATTCGAACCCGATCATCAGCCCCAGCCCGCGCACCTCCGACAGCAGCGGGTGACCCCACCCACGGGCCGCCTCGAGCACCGTCCGGCCGAGCGCCGCGGCGTTCTCACACAGGCCTTCACGCCGGACGGTATCCAACACCGCCAGCCCGACGGCCGAGGCGAGCGGGGAACCACCGTAGGTCGAACCATGGCTGCCGGGGCCGAGCAGGTCGGGCAACCGCCCTTCCCCGGCGGGCCGGTCCTTGATCCAGAAGGCGCCCAGCGGGAACCCCCCGCCGAGCCCCTTCGCCCAGGAGATCGCATCGGGGACGATGCCGCGCGTGTCGCCGATGGCGTGCCACCCGCACATCTCCCCACAGCGGCCGACCCCACATTGGATCTCGTCGAACAGCAACAGCAGGTCGCGCTCTCGGCAGACCGCGGCGGCGGCGCTGAGGAACTCCCCGGTCGCGAGGTGGATGCCGCCCTCACCCTGGACCGGCTCCAGCAGGATCGCGACGCTCCGGTCGGACACCGCCGCGCGCAGCGCGTCGACGTCGTTGAACGGAAGGTGGGTGAAGCCCTCCATCAGCGGACCGAAACCGTCGCGGATCTTGTCCTGTCCAGTGGCCGCCATCCCGCCGGTCGTGCGGCCGTGGAACGAGTTGGTGAACGAGATGATCTCGCGGCGCGGCGCGCCGCCGGCCGCCGGCACGACCTCCCCGAAACGCCGCGCCAGTTTGATCAACCCCTCGTTGGCCTCGGTGCCGCTGTTGCTGAAGAAACACTTGCCCGGCAAGCCGACGACATCCTCGACCAGCGCCCTGGCCAGCAGCCCCTGGCCGCGGGGCTGGTAGAGGTTCGAGCAGTGCACCAGGTCGCCCGGCTGGCCGCGGAACACGTCCAGCAGCGCGGGGTGTGCGTGGCCGAGCGAACTCACCGCCACGCCGGCCCCGAAGTCGAGGAACCGGCGCCCCCCCTCGTCCCACAACTCGACCCCCCGGCCGCGCTGGGGCTGGACCGGCAGGCGCCCGTAGGTGGGGGCGACGTAGCGCGCGAACAGGTCGGCGGTGGCGATCTCCCCGTCGGTGGTCATGGCCTGATCTCCGTCCCGACGCCGGTCTTGGTGAAAATCTCAAGCAGGAGCGAATGCCGGATCCGGCCGTCGATGAGGTGCACCTTCCCGACGCCGGCGCCGATGGCGTCCACGGCGGACCGCAGCTTCGGCAGCATGCCGCCGCTGATGACTCCCTGCCCGGCGAGGTCCTCGACCTCCCCGCAGGCGATGCTCTCGATCAGCGTCTCGGGGTCCCCGGGGTCGCGGTGCACGCCGAGCACGTCGCTGATATAGACCAGCTTCGCCACCTTCAGGGAGCGGGCGAGGGCGCTCGCCGCCAGGTCGGCATTGACGTTCAAAGTGGCGCCCGTCCCGGCCTCCGCGGCCAGCGGGGAGACCACCGGGAGCGTCTCGTAGGCGATCAGCGCCTCGAGGGTGTCCGTCTCGCAGGACACCACGCTGCCGACATAGCCGAGGTCGACCGGCGCCCCGTCGGCCGCCCGCCCGCTCAGCCGCTCGGCGGTGAACACCTCGCGGCCCGACACGCCGACCGAGCGCGCGCCGTTGCCCTTGGCGATATCGACCAACCTGGCGTTGACCTCGCCGCCTAGGGTGCGCTCGACGATCTCGATCGAACGCCCGTCGGTCACCCGCATCCCGGAGACGAACTCGGCCTCGATCCCCTCGCGCTCCATCGCCCGCGAGATGGCCTTGCCCCCGCCATGCACGATCACCGGCTGGATTCCGACGGCCTCGAGCAGGACGGCGTCGCGCACCAGCGCATCGAGCAGCGAGGCGTCCTCCATCGCCGAGCCCCCGAGCTTGATCAGGAAGGTCCGCCCGCGGAACTGCTGGATGTACGGCAGCGCCTCGACAAGGACGGCGGCCTTGCCGATCTGCTCCTGCAGCGCTTCTGGGATCTCGGGCATGGTGGGAAAACAGAAAGCCCCGCGACGGGGGCGGGACGCGGGGAACCGCAAGTCTACCGCAGATCACCTGGGAATCAACGCCCCTGGATCTTGAGCGCGTACTCCAGCCGGTTGTAGGCGACGTACCCCTCGGAGAGATCGGAGGTGTATACCGTGTGCCCGCCGCCCCCGAGGTTCAGGTCGACCGTCACGGTGAAATCCCTCCCCGCGACGGCGGCCTTCAGCTCGCCGATCGGCGTGTCGGCCACCACCCCCCCGCGGGCGCCGTAGAGGTCGCCGAACAGGATGTCCACCTTGTCCTGCTCGACCCTCGCCCCGGCGTAGCCGACGGCGTGGATCACCCTTCCCCAGTTGGGGTCGGAGCCGTTCCACGAGCACTTCACCAGCGCCGAGTTGGCCACCGCCTCCGCCACCCGCCGGGCGTCGCGGTCCGAGCCCGCGCCACGGACCCGGACGGTGACAAACTTGCTTGCCCCCTCGCCGTCGCGGACGAGCCGCTGGGCGAGCTCGAGCATGACCCGCGACAACGCCGAACGGAAGGCGCGCGCCCCAGCCCCCCCCGGCTTGATCGGCCGGTTGCCGGCAGCGCCGTTGGCCATCACCAGCACCGTATCGTTGGTGCTCATGTCGCCGTCGACGCTGATGCAGTTGAACGACCCGGCGACGGCGGCCCTCGTCGCGGCCGCCAGCTCGTCGCCGGGGACCGCAGCGTCGGTGGTGACGAAGGCGAGCATCGTCGCCATATTGGGCGAGATCATCCCGGCGCCCTTCGCACAGCCGGTCACCGTCACGGTCTTGCCGCCGACCCCGACCCGCGCCGAGACAATCTTGGCGACCTTGTCGCTGGTGAGGATGGCCTTGGCGAAGTCGCGCAACCCGGAGGGGCGGAGCGCCCGGGCCAGGTCTGGCGCCGCCGCGGTGACCTTCTCGACTGGCAGGGGCACGCCGATGATGCCGGTCGAGCAGACGAACATCTGGCGCACCTCCAGGCCAGCCGCCGCCGCGGCGCTGGCAGCCATCTCCCTGGCGTCGAGGTCACCCTGGGGGCCGTTGCAGGCGTTGGCGTTGCCGCTGTTGACGACCACCGCGCGCAGGTCGCCCCCCTTCAGGTGCCGCATCGAAAGCCGCACGGGCGAAGCTTTGACCCGGTTGGTGGTGAAGGTCGCCGCCGAACAGGTCGGGAGGTCGGAGGACAGCATGCCGAGGTCGAGCTTGGCGCCCGACTTGATCCCGCTCGCCACGCCGGCCGCCCGGAAGCCGGTCGGGAGCTTGGGGCTGCGGAGGAGTTCGACTGGATCGGCCATCGGTCTGCGGGCGGGGATTCTCCCACCGCTGGGGAGGCGGCGCAAGCGCCCGCGGGCTCACACGCCCAGCAGCCCGGCGGTCGCCGGAAACCCTACCATCAGGTTGAAGCTCTGTACGGCCTGCCCGGACGCCCCCTTCACCAGGTTGTCCTCGGCGCTCATCAGCACGAAACGATCCGTGCGTGGGTCGTGCGCCCAGCCGATATCGATGAAGTTCGTGCGCGTGACGTGTTTCGTATCGGGGGCGCAGCCCTCACCCAACAGCCGCACGAAGGGCGCCTCGCCGTAAGCCGAGGTCAGGGAACGCCCGAGGTCCGCGGCCGCCGCCCCCCCCTTGGCCGCCGCGTAAACCGTTGTATAGATCCCCGCGGTGACCGGCGTCAGCACCGGCGTAAAAGAGATCGTTACCACCTCACCAGCAGCGATCGACAGCTCCTGCTCGATCTCGCTGAGGTGCCGGTGCTTGGGGATGGAGTAGGGGCGCACGCTCTCGTTGCACTCGGAGAACAGCAGCGGGATCTCGGCCTTCCTGCCGGCCCCGCTGACACCGCTCAGGCTCACCGCATGGATCGTCCCCGGATCGACCAGCCCATCCCGCAGCGCCGGAACCAGGGGCAATATGACGCTGGTCGGGTAACAGCCAGGGGAGGCCACCAGGTCCGCGGCGGCGATCGCGTCGGGGCGCACCTCCGGCAGCCCGTAGACGGCGCCCTCCAGCCGCCCGGCATCCGGGTGCGGCGCCCCGTAGAACTCCTCGTAGACCGAGGGGTCGGAGAGCCGGTAGTCGGCGCTCAGATCGATCACCCGCAACCCGGCGTCGAGCAGCGGGCCGGCGTATTCCGCGGCGACCCCGTGGGGCAGAGCCAGGAAGACGACCTCGGCTCCGCTGGCGGCGATCACCCCGACGTCGGGGGCGACAAAACGCAGGGCGTCGGCCCCCCCGATGCCCCGGAAACGCGGGAAGACCTCAGCGAGGCTGCGTCCTGCCTCAGCCCGCGAGGTGAGGCAGGCCAGCTCGGCACCCCCGTGTCCGAGCAGGACGCGGATCAGCTCGCCGCCAGAATAGCCACTGGCGCCGACCACGGCCACTTTGATGGGAGTCAGTTCCACGGACACGCCGACCGTCGCTTTCCGCCTCCCCGACCGCAACCCGGAATTCGCCGCCGCCCTTTTCCCTTGCGCCGCGGGGGGGACTGGTAAAAGATCCGCTCGGACTCGGGACGGCGGGTGCGCCCGGCGCACTTGCCCGATCCGCATCCGTGATGACCGGGCCATAGCGCAGTTTGGTAGCGCGCTTCACTGGGGGTGAAGAGGTCGTGGGTTCGAATCCCGCTGGCCCGACCATCCATCGAACTCCATCACCAAGCCCTACGACCCAGCCATGACCGGTATCAAAATCTTCTCGGGGAGGCCACAGCACGTGGAAAAACACGCCATGCAGTGGATCGAGGATCAGAAGGGGGCGATCGAGGTGGTGTCGATCTCCCAGTCGGCCTACACCGATTACGGCATCGCGCTGACGATCCTCTACCAGGAGACCGGCAGCAACGCCCTGGGCTAGGCTGCCCCCCCCGACCGAGGTTAGCCCCTCTGCCCGCCGAGGAGATCCGGGCGGTTGGCACGGGTGCGCTCGACCGACCGCTCGTGACGCCACTCCCGGATCCGCCCGTGGTGGCCCGAGAGCAAAACCTCCGGCACGACCATGCCCTCGAACTCGGGCGGCCGCGTGTAGCAGGGAGCCTCGATGAGGGCTTCGCCCTCGGCGAACGACTCCTCCTCGGACGACCGCTCGTCGCCGAGGGCGCCAGGGAGGAGGCGGACCAGGGCGTCGACGAACACGGCCGCCGCCACCGCGCCGTTGGTGAGCACGTAATCGCCGATCGAGACCTCGTCGTCGACCAGGGCCTCCACCACCCGGTGGTCGACCCCCTCGTAGTGCCCGCAGAGGATGATCAGGTGCCCGCCCGCGGCGGAGTAACCCCGCGCCATCGCCTGCTCGAAACGCCGGCCCTGCGGGGTCATCAGGACGACCTTCGCATCGCCGCCGCCGCGCAGCTCGCGCACCGCGGCGAAGAACGGCTCCGGTTTCATCACCATGCCCGGACCGCCCCCGTAAGGCTCGTCGTCCACCCTGCGGTGCTTGTCGACCGCCCAGTCCCGGAGGTCGTGGACCCCGAGGTCGACCTTCCCCTCCGCGACCGCGCGGCCGACGATGCTCTCGGACAGGGGCGCCAGCGCCACCTTCGGGAAGATGGTAAGGATGTCGATCTTCATGGCGAGGTGGATTTCGTTGATCGGGGGATCTGGAGGTCTAGGGAGGAGCCATAAAACCTACAGTCTCCGCCCCGAACCCCCAACTGCGAACTCCCCTACGCCCCGGCCTTCTCCCCCCGCAGCATCGCCTCCATGAACCCGTCGATCGCCCCGTCCATCACGTCCCCCACATTGCTGGTCTCGTGGCCGGTGCGATGGTCTTTGACCATCTGGTAGGGCTGGAAGACGTAGGACCGGATCTGGCTGCCCCAGGCGATCTCCCCCTTCTCGCCATACTGGCGCTCCATCTCCGCCCGCTTCTTGTCCTCCTCGATCTGGTAGAGTTTCGCCTGCAGCAGCTGCAGCGCGACGGCGCGGTTCTTGTGCTGGCTGCGCTCGGCGCTGCAACGGATGAGGATGCCCGAGGGGAAGTGTTTCAGGATGACCGCGGTCTCCACCTTGTTCACGTTCTGCCCCCCCTTCCCCCCGC
>JANQMB010000340.1 GCA_028280355.1 Verrucomicrobiales bacterium | reverse complement strand
CGGCAGATCGTCTCGGGCGCCGCCATCCCCTCCGACCGGAGCCCGACCTCCAGCGCGATGTCGTAGGTCGCCCTCCCGGGCACCTGCAGGTAGGGCAGGACGGCGGGCTCCTGCTCGACCGCCGGGACGCGGAACGGCTCCAGCGCCGCCAGCGGCACCACCCAGGGCGAGACCGAGGTGGCGAAGCTCTTGGCGAGGAACGGGCCGAGCGGGACGTACTCCCAGCGCTGGATGTCGCGCGCGCTCCAGTCGTTCACTAACATCAATCCAAAAACGTGGTCGGCCGCGCCGGCCGCGGCCACGGGCTCGCCCAGCGGGTTGCCCGGGCCGATCAGCATGCCCATCTCGAGTTCGAAATCGAGCTGCCGCGACGGCCCGAAGCCGGGTGCGCCACCCTCCTCCGCCGGGGCGGTCTGGCCGTGCGGGCGCCGGACCGGCGTGCCGCTTGGGACCACCGAGCTGGCGCGGCCGTGGTAGCCCACGGGGAGATGGCGCCAGTTCGGCATGAGGGCCTTATCGGCGCCGCGGAACATCGTGCCGACGTTGGTGGCGTGTTCGCGGGAGGCGTAGAAGTCGGTGTAGTCGCCGATCTCGGCAGGCAGGAGCATCTCGACCGCCGCCCGGTCGTGCAGGGCGCGCCCGCGGAGGGCGTCGTCGTCGCGCAGGGTCGGCGTGTCGGCGTCGAGCAGGTGCTGTAGGGACGTGCGGGTGCGCGCCCATGCCGCCCCCCCCAGGGCGAGGAAGGCGTTCAGCGAGGGCCGGTCGAACACCGCGTCTTCCAACAGCCCGGCGCGCTGCAGCTCGGCGAGGTCGAGCACGTGTTCGCCGATGGCGACCCCGACCCTCGGCGCGCCGCCGTCGCCGGGGCGGAAGGCGCCGTACGGCAAGTTCTGGATGGGGAAGGGGTGGTCGGCGGGGATGTCGATGTAGGATCGCATGGGAGGAAAAGGGGGGGTGTTCAGGGGGAGCCGGGCGCCGTTTCCCGCAACCCGGCCGACCCCTGTTGGACAAGGGTCTGCATCCGGCGCAGGCAGTCGTCAATATCGGATTCGTCGTGCTGCATGCCGAAGCCGAAGCGCAGCCGGTCGGCGCGGTGGTCGGTGTGGACGCCGAGCCGGCGCAGGTCGTTGGCGATGGCCGCCGCACGCGCGGCGGACAGCAGCTCGAAGGTGAGGAAATGCCCGTGTTCGCCGCGCTCGCGCAGCATCAGGTTGCCGCAGTGCAGGTCGGGGTGGCAGAGCCCCTCCAGGCCGGACAGGAACCGGGCCTGCAGCGCCTCCACCCAGGCGTGCACTGCCTCGACGGTGATGCCGTGTTCGCGCCACAGCGCCATGACGCTGTTGAAGCGGTAGACGCCCGACGGGTCGAAGGTGGCCCCGGCGAACCGCATCGCGCCAGGCGGGTAGGCGACCGCCGCGCCGGGGCCGTCGCCGGCCAGCCCCCCGAGGTCGGCGAACCAGCCGGTCAGCCGCGGCTCCAGCTCGCAGCCCGGCGGCACCGCCAGGAAGCAGACCCCCTCCCCCGCCTGCGCGTATTTGTATCCACCGGCTAGATAGAAAGCGCGCCGGCAGACCCGCGACAGGTCTGTGGGGAGGGCGCAGAATCCGTGGTACCCGTCGACCGCCACCAGCGTCCCCTCGTCCGGGACGGCGGCGACGACCGCCTCCAGGTCATCGACGGCGTACCCGGAGTTGTAGAAGACCTGGCTGAAGAAGACCATGTCGTGGCCGCCCGCGGCGGCGGCCGCCCGCAGGCGCCCGGCGAAGGTGTCGACCGGCAGGACCGGCACCACCTCGAGCTCGACCAGGCGCTCCGCCTGCAGGCGCCCCGCCTGGCGGGAGAACGAGTGGAACTCGCTGTCGGTGGTCAACACCCTGACCGGGCGGTCGGCCGGGAGGCAGGAGAACAGCCGGCAGACCAGCTCGTGCGTGTTGGGGGCGAAGACCACGTCCCCGGGGGACGCCAGCTTCAGGACCTCGGCCACAGCGCGGCGGGCGGCGCCGACCTCCACCTCGAACAGCTCCGCCCACTTCCCGTCGACCAGGCGGGCGCTGTCGTCCCAATAGCGCAACGCCGCCTCGCGGGTGGCGTCGGGCCAGTAGTGGTGGCTGTGTGCGGTGAACCGCAGCTGGCCGGCGTTCGCCTCGAGGAAGCGGCGGTAGAACTGTTTATACATGGATGGCGCAGACCTGACGAGAGCTCGGAACGCATGGCGCCCCCATTCTATTCGCGATCATTCGTGGGTATTCGTGACCATTCGTGTGGAAGAAAGCCCGGACACGAATGTTGTGGAATGGGGCACGAATGGCCACGAAGTGGAGGCTTCTCCGGTGGTCCATAGACGGCAGGGCCGGGGTGGGGAGAGCGGCCGACATCGCCCTATACCGACACCAAATTTTCATACATCCCCCTCGCCCCCCCCGAAATAGAACCCGAGCCCCCGCTTCACCTCGTCCGGCAGGGCGGGCAGGTCCGACCGCCGGATGAGGAAGGTGGGCAGGTTGTAGAGGTCGAGGAACACCCGGTTGTTCTCGGTGGTGCGCATCAGGTACCCGTGCCCCGAGGAGCCGCCGGTGCCGATCTTGTGGCCGATCATCCGCTGCACCATGATGGCGTGGCGCGCCCGCCAGGTGGTCAGCAGCTCGTCGATCTCCAGCGCGTTCATCAACAGCCCGAACGGCCCGTGCAGGATCGGCTCGTCGCGGTAGAGATGGATGAAGACCGCCGCCAGCATCGCCCGGTGGCTGAGGCGCACCTCCCCACGCCCGCGGGCCGCCTCGTACCTCCCCTCGTCGAGCAGGGTGTCGAACCTCTCCCGCGTCTTCTCCAGCTCCGCCAGCTCGGCCTCCCGCTCCCCGCCCGTCATCCCGGTGTTGCCGGTGATGATGCCCCGGTCGCGCGCCAGCATGGCGTCGACCGCGCCGCGGTACTCGTCCCAGAAGGCGTACTGCTCGTAGTCGAGGAACGGCATCCTACCCAGCCAGCGGTCGAGCAGCTCGAACAGGCTCGGGCCAGACTCCATCCCCTGCAGATACTCGCGGTGCCCCTCGGTCAGCCGGCTGTAGAAACAGGCCTTGTCGAAGTCGATGCGATATTCGCCCTTGAGGCCAAGCAGGATCTCGATCTCCTTGAACTGGACGCTCTGGAACCCCGAGGCGGGCACCAGGTAGTCGCGGAAGTCCATGAAATCCAGCGGCGTCATGGTCTCCATGACGTCGATCTGATCGACCAGCAGCTTCTGGATCTTGCGGATCCTGGCGCACCTGGCGTTGATGGTGCCGAGCGAGCGTTCCTCGATGCGCTCGCGCGCCATCAGGCAGACCACCGACCGGAGCTCGTGGAGGATCTGTTTGAACCACAGCTCGTAGACCTGGTGCACGACGACAAACAGCATCTCGTCGTGGGCGGCCGCCCGGCCGGCCGTCCCGCTGACGGGGTGCTGGGCGTCGAGCAGCTTGTCGAGCTGCAGGTAGTCCCCGTAGTAGACGTCTTCCTCGTTCCTCTTCATCGTGTGCCGATCGTCCCTGCGATGCCGGGCCTGGTCAACGGCCGAGCCGGTGGGTCAGTTCGGCGTGGGCCTCGTCGTCGTAGCTCGAGAAGAACGCCGCGGTGCGGTCGATGAGCTCCCCGTAGGAGTCGGGGCCGAACAGGACGGGCTGGTAGTGGGTGATGTCGTAGCGCTGGGTCCCCATGGCGACGAAATCGAGGGGGCGGATCTCGGCGTCCTGGAACGCCTTGGTCTCGCCGAACGACGACAGGATGCCGGCGCCGTAGGCTTTGACGACCCCGTCCTCGCGCACCACCCCGAACTCGACGGTGAACCAGAACACCCGGCTGAGGAAGTCGAGCGCCCCGTCGGTCTCGAGCCGCCTGGCGGCGCGGCCGACCTGCTCGGCCATGCGGGCGAAGTCGGGGCAGGCGAGCATGTTGGCGTGCCCCATCACCTCGTGCAGGATGTCCGGCTCCGGCGTGTACAGCGGAACCGAGGGGTGGCGGATGTACTGGGTGGCGAGGAAGTAGCGGTCGGCGAGGATGCTGTAGAAGGTCTTCGGCGAGACCAGCCCGGCCACCGGGTTGAGCTGGAAGCCGGACAGCGGCTTGAGTTTGTCGGAGACCTCGCGCAGCTGCGGGACGTGATCGCTCGACAGGGCGAGGTCCTCGAAGCCGCGCAGGAAAGTCGAACACGCGTATTGCGGGTAGAGCGCGCTGAGCTTGGAGTGCACCAGCCGCCAGACCTCGTGTTCCTCCTCGGTGTATTCGACCTCGGCGATCGGCCCGCCGCGCTCGTGGTTGGCGGCGATGGCGGCGATCTCGTTGCGGCGGCGGCGGTAGACCGGGTCGTTGAAGCCGGGGTGGTCGTGGTCGAGCTCGACCTGCACCGAGTTGTCCGGCATGACCTTCACCGGGCTCTCGTCGGGGTTCATCGCCGAGGTGGCTGAGACGCTCTCTTCGATCATGGTGGGTGGGGGTTGGGGGTCGGGTTCGGCTCAGGGCATCCAGCCGAGCGCCTCGAGATCCTGGAGTGGCTCGGCGAAACTGCAGCTCCCGAAGGAGATGGCGAAGTCGCGCCGCAGCGCCGCGATCCGCGCCGCGGAGATCACATGTCCGCCGGCGGCCAGGGAACCGTCGACGAACTGGAAATCGTCGGCCGACCCGAGTTCCAGGATGGCGGCGACGGGGCCCGGGTCGAGGCGGTGCTCCCGCGCCAGCAGGGCGGCGGCAAAGACGTTGATGAAGCCGTGCATCGGGGCGCCGAGCCCACGGTTGTGGTGGCGCAAGGGGTGGTGGAGGCCGGCGGTGAACTTCATCCGCAAGCCCGGCACCCGGGCTGCCTCGGCGATCACCTCGGCGACCTCGGCGACCGGTGGAACCATCGATGCCTCCACCCCGCCACAGCGCAGTTTGATGCCGGCACCGCCGGCGGCCAGGGCCCCGAAGTCGGCGGCGGCTTCGACGAACAGCGCACAGCCACCGGGTGGAGATCCGAGCGCCTCCGGCTCCAGCCGGGTCTCGATCGCCGCCACCGGACATCCGCTGCGGCGGGCGAATTCGGCGAGCGGCGCGAGCTCCCCGGCGTCGGCGACGATCGCGGCGACCGACAGCGTCCTGCCCCCGAGGCAACCCTCCAGCTCGTCGAGCCGGGAAGCCGGGACGACGAAATGGGAGAGCATCCAGGCCTCGCGGGACGCGGCGACTCCGAAATACTCTTCCACCGCCTCGGCCATCGGCAACGAGGCCGGGGGGAACAGGCCGGCATAGTCGATGAGGCCGGTGAGCAGCGATCTCAGCGGGCGGTTCATGTGATGGCAGAGGGCGAGGGCTGGGCGAGGGCGAGGATCTCGTCGAGGGCTCCGGGGTTTTCGACGCTGGAGAGGTCACCCGGGGGGTCGCCGCCGTAAGCGCGCTTGATGGCGCCGCGGAGGATCTTCCCGGACCGCGTTTTGGGGAGCGAGGACACGAGGTGGACGAAGCGGGGCCTGAGCGGTTTCCCCAGACGCCCGGCCAAGTGCTCGGCCAGCTCCTCCTCGTCGGCGGACCGGTCTGAGGGGATGGCGAAACAGACCAGGGCCTGCCCCTTGAGGTCGTCGTGGACACCGATGGCGGCGGCGGCGGCGACGGCGGGATGTTCGAGCAGGGCGGACTCGACCTCGGCCGGGCCGACCCGCTTGCCGGCGATTTTGATCACGTCGTCGGTGCGGCCGTGGAGGAACCAGTCGCCGTCGGCATCGACGCTCGCCCAGTCGCCGTGGCACCACACCCCCTCGCCGAACTCGGCGAAATAGGTCTCGAGGTAGCGCGCGTCGTCGCCGAGGAAACTCCGGGTCATCGACGGTGCGGGCTGCTTGCACACCAGGTGGCCGACCTGGCCGACCACCGGCTCCCCCGCCCCGTCGAACACGTCGACGTCCATCCCGAGCGCGCCGCGCCCCAGGGACAGCGGCTTCAGGGGCGAGACCGGATAGGGCTGCAGGTGGCACCCCATGATCTCGGTGCCGCCGGAGATGTTCATCACCGGGCAACGGCGCCCGCCGACCTTCTCGAAGAACCAGTGCCAGGACGACGCGTCCCAAAGCTCGCCGGTGGACCCCAGCAACCGCAGGCTGGACAGGTCGAAGTCGCCGGGGCCCTCGCCGTCGCCGTGCCCGGCGAGCAGGCGGACGGCGGTGGGGGAGAGGCCGAGGGTATCGACGCGGTGGCGCCCGACCAGCTCCCACAGCCGGCCGGTGCGCGGCCAGTCGGGGGCGCCGTCGAGCACGACGACCGGGGTGCGGAACAGCAGGCAGCCGATCAGCTCCCAGGGGCCCATCATCCAACCGATGTCGGTGAGCCAGAAAAACGGGCGCCCCGGCCGGGCGTCGAAGGCGTAGCCGACCTCCTTGCCGACCTGGGCGAGGACGCCGGCGTGGGTGTGGACGGTCCCCTTCGGCTTGCCGGAGGTGCCGCTGGTGTAGATGACCATGCACGGGTGCTCCGAGCCGGTTGCGTATGGCGGCTCCGGCCCGCCGCCGGCGCCGTCGAGGAACTCCCCCCAGCTCGCGGTGTCGAGGTGGACGACCTCCTCCAGCTCCGGCAGGGCGGCGGCCGCCGGACCGAGGATGTCGGCGGTGGGGATCGCCCTGCCCCGGCGGTGGAGCGTCTCGCTGGCGAACAGGATACGCGCGCCGCAGGAGGCGAGCCGGTCGACCACCGCCCCCTCGCCGAAGCCACAGAAGATCGGGACGACGCGGGCGCCGACCTTGAAGGCGGCGAACATGGCGGCGACGGTCTCGGGCAGCAACGGGGCGTAGAGGCCGACGGCGTCCCCGCCCCCGATCCCGGAGCGCGTCATGGCGGCGGCGCAGCGGTCGACGAGGTCGCCGAGCTCCGCGAAGGTCAGTTTCCGGCGGTGCTCGTCGAGGTTGTCGTCCGGTTCATAGATCAACGCGACCTCGCCACCGTGGCCGGCCTCGATGTGGCGGTGGATGCAGTTGGTGGCGATGTTGATCTCGCCGTCGACGAACCAGCGCGCCCAGGGGAAACCGGCGCTGTCGTCGCAGACCTCAGAATAGGGGCGGTCCCAGCTGAGGCCGAGATCGTCGACCGCCGCCCGCCAGAACCACCCGGTGTCTGCGACGCTGGCGCGCCACAGGGAGTCGAAGTCGTCGAAGCCCTGTTCGAACATGAACCTGGCGAGGCGGCAATCTGCCGTCCACTCGTGATCCCGGGGGTGCCAGACGTAATCGCTCATGAGCCCTCCGATCTCTCCAGGCAGAGCGCCAGGCCCTCGCCGCCGCCGATGCAGATGGCCGCGACCCCGCGGCCCGCGCCGTGGCGGCGCATGGCGTGCGCGAGGGTGACGACGATGCGCGCCCCGCTGGCGCCGATCGGGTGCCCGAGCGAGACGGCGCCGCCGTGGACGTTGGTCTTCTCCAAGTCGATGTCGAGCTCCTGCGCGACGGCCATCGGCACCACCGAAAAAGCCTCGTTGATCTCCCACAGGTCGACGTCCGCGACCTCCCAGCCGGCGCGGCCGAGGGCGTCGCGGACCGCCCCGACCGGGGCGGTGGTGAACTCCTCGGGCGCCCCCGCATGCCCGCCCCAGGCGACGATCCGGGCGAGCGCCCCGCCCCCCGGTTCGGCCGAGAGGTGCAGGGCGGCGGCGCCGTCGTTCAGGGTCGACGCGTTGGCCGCGGTGATCGTGCCGCCTTCCCGGAACGCCGGCCGCAGCGACGGAAGTTTGTCGAAATCGACCGCCGCCGGCCCCTCGTCGGCCGCCACCACCGTCTCCCCGCGGCGCGAGGCGACGGTGACCGGGGAGATCTCCGCCTCGAAACAGCCCCCGGCGATCGCCGCCTGCGCCCGCCGGTAGCTGGTCGCCGCGAACGCGTCCTGCGCCTCGCGGGTGAAACCGTACCGCTCGGCACAGAGCTCCCCGCAGTCGCCCATGTGCCGGTCGCCATAGGGATCCCAGAGGCCGTCGTGGAGCATCGAGTCGAGCAGCTCGGCGTGCCCCAGCTTCACCCCGCTGCGCCCGGAGGGCAGCAGGTGGGGGGCGCGGCTCATGTTCTCCATGCCGCCGGCGACCAGGTCGCGCGACTCGCCGGCGCCGATCTCGCGCGCCGCGGCGATGATCGCCGCCATGCCGCTGCCGCAGACCTTGTTGAGCGCCGCCGCGGGCACCGAGTCGGGGAGCCCCGCGGCGAGGGCCGCCTGCCGGGCGGGCGCCTGGCCGACGCCCGCCGAGAGGACGTTGCCGAGCACCACCCCGCCGACCCCGTCGCCAGCCCCCAGCCCCCGGATGGCGGCCGCCGCCAGGTCGGGCGCCGGGACGGAGGACAGCGCCCCCCCGAAGGCGCCGATCGGGGTGCGCCTCGCGCCGCGGATGTAAACGTCGTTAAGCATATGTTAGAGCCAACTGGTAAGATACCCGGGGTCGTCCATGCCGATCGCCCCCTCGGCGATGTGCAGCGGCTTCTCGGTGTCGAACATCACCGCCAGCTCCTCGGTGCGCGCCGCGTCCATGCTGGCGAGGATCGTCCCCGGGTGCGGCCCGTGGGGGATCCCCTGGGGGTGCAGGGTGAAGGAGCAGGGCTCGATGCCCTTGCGCGAGCCGAACTCGCCGCGCACGTAGAACAGCACCTCGTCGGCCTCGGTGTTGTCGTGCACGTAGGGGACCTTGACCGCGTCCGGGTGGTGGTCCAGGTGGCGCGGCGCGAAGGTGCAGATCACGTACCCGCGGCAGTCGAAGGTCTGGTGGACGGGCGGCGGCATGTGGGTGGTGCCGGTGATCGGTTCGAAGTCGTCGACGTTGAAGGTGAACGGGTAGATCAGCCCGTCCCAACCGATCACGTCGAAGGGGTGGTTCGCCATGGTGACCACGGTCATGCGGTCGCGGTCCTTGACCAGGATGTCGTGCTCGCCCTCGGTGTCGTCGCCGATCAGCTCCGACGGGCCGTGAATGTCGCGCTCGCAGTAGGGCGCCTCCATGGTCATCTGCCCGTCGCGGTTCCGGTAGTGGGGGGGGATCCGGACAGGGCTGAAGGTCTCGAGGATCAGGTAGTCCTCCAGCGACACGTCGTCCGGCACCAGCCGGTAGGTGGTGGTGCGGGGGATCACGATGTAGTCGCCGCCGCGGTAGCGCTGCCTGCCGAAGGTGCTCTCCAGCGTGCCCGCCCCGGCGTTGACGAAGATCACCTCGTCGGCGCCGCCGTTGCGGTAGAACGCGAAGTCGCCCGCCGCCCTCTCCGGCCGCGCCCGGTAACAGACCAGGTCGTCGTTGAAGAAGATCGGCACGCGCCCCTCGTAGGGGTCGCCGGCGCGGGGCAGGGAGGCGGAGCGGAGGTGGTGGTGGCGCAGCGGGAGGTCGGGGCCGGCGGGCTTCAGCTCGACCCGGCGGTGGAGGCGCGCGCCGCAGACGCGGGTAGGCGGCTTCAGGTGGTAGAGGATCGAAAACGCCCTCATGAAGCCGTCGGTGGTGACGACGTGCTCGTACGCGAGCCCCTCGCCCCGGAAGCTCTCCCGCCCCTCGACGGGCAGGACGGTGTGGCGTTTCGGCGGGATCTTCCCGAGGGTGCGGTAGAAGGGCATGGCGTGTGGGTCTCGTCTTCGCGTGGCGTTGGCTAGAGGGTACCGCGGCGGGCCTGCTCGCGTTCGATCGCCTCGAACAGAGCCGTGAAATTGCCCTCCCCGAAGCCCTTGGCGCCGCCTTTGCGCTGGATGATCTCGTGGAACAGCGTCGGCCGATCGTAGAGGCAGCGGGTGAAGATCTGCAACAGGTAACCGGAGTCGTCGTCGCGGTCGGCGAGGATCTGGTTCGCCTTCAGGTCGTCGACCGATTCGTCGATGACCCCCATCCGGCGCTGGAACTCCCCGTCGTAATAGGAGTCGGGGATCTCGAGGAACTCCATCCCGGTGCGGCGCATCGAGGCGATGGTGCCGACGATGTCCGGCGTGAGCAGCGCGATGTGCTGCACCCCGGGGCCACCGTACTCGTCGAGGTATTCCTGGATCTGCGAGTTGCCGGAGGACGGCTCGTTGATCGGCATCTTGATGTACCCGTCGCTGCTGCCCATCACCTTGCTCATCAGCGCGCTGCGGCCGGTGTCGATGTCGAAGTGGCGCGTCGGCTCGAAGCCGAACACCCGCTCGTAGAAGCCCACCCACTCGTCCATGTCTTCGACGTTGGCGACCACATGGTCGATCATCGCGAAGTGGATCGAGGTCTCGCGCGCCGTCTCCTCGGTGGGGACGTATCCGGGGAAGTGGTTGGCGGCCCGGTCCTGGCGCTCGACGAAAGTGTGGACCGTGTCGCCGTAAGCCGCGATGGCGCCGCCCTTGAAGTCCTCGTGCTGGTCGATGTCGCGGACACACTCGGCGCCCGCCGAGACGGCGGCCCCGAGGGCGCGTTCGACATCGGCGACGAGGAAGGCGACGTCTTTGACGCCGTTGCCGTGCCGTTCGAGGTGGCCCTGCAGCGCGTCGCGCTCGGAGCTCCTCCCGCTGGGCTGGGCGAGGAGGAAGTTGACGCGCCCCTGCCCGACGAGGAAGGCCTTGCGGCCTTTCAGGCCGGTGGACTCGTCGCCCCAGGCGCGCAGGTACATGCCGAAGCGGTCGACGTAGTAGTCGCGCCAGGCCTCGGCGTCCTCGACGATGAACTCGATGTGGTCGATGCCCTTGACGCCGAGGGGGTTCGAGTCGTCGGCGGGGGCGGGGCGGGCGGCGTCTCGGCCGCCGGTCGCGGTGGCGATAGTGGTCATTTGGTGGTGGTGGAAAAAGGTTTTCGGGTCGCGGGTGCTCGCGGAAAAAGCATGACGGACGCCCCCCTGCACCTTGGGGGGACCCCGGGGTAGAAATTCGCACCTCGTGTGTCGCCCGGGCCCGGAATCGAAATGGCGAACTGATAGAGCGACGGCTAGCAGGTGCCGACGAAACCGACTAGTGCGAACCGGAGAGCCGGACGAACGCGTAGAGGAAGGGGCGCAGCTCCATGTCGGAGGCGGCGAGCTTCTCTATCCTGGAGGGAATCGAAATCATTACCCGTCGGTCGGGTAACCATAGCCGCGCTGGGCGCAGCGTCAATCCTATGAGGCGGGCGGGCGGCGTCCCCGACCTGCCGCCCCGCCGCCCCCGGACCGTAAGAAATCGCGCCGGCGGTACGTATTGTCCGCGATGTCCAAACTCCCATCGCTCCTCACCGCCGCCACCCTCGCACCGGCCGCCCTCCCCGCCGGGGCCGAGGTCCCCCCAGGGCTGGCGTCGACCCGGTTCTCCGGCCCGGAGGTCACCCCCTGCCCGGCCTGCCTCTGCGCCGCCCCGACCGGCGAGGTTTTCGTCGGCGTCGACCTCAACGGCTCGCTCGGCAAGGGTCCCGGCAAAGGCCGGATCGTACGCCTGGTCGACAGGGACAACGACGGTGTCGCCGACGAGCACACGGTGTACGCAGAGGTCGACAACCCGCGCGGCCTGATCTCGGTGGGCACCAAACTCTACGTGCTGCACACGGTCATCCCGAAGGACACCGGCAAGCTCGAGGCCATGCACCTTTCGCTCCTCGAGGACCGGGACTGGGACGGGGTCGCCGACGGGCCGCCGCGGACCCTGGTCTCCGACGTCAGCCCGCCGAAGCACAACCAGGATCGCGGCGCCGACCACACCACCAACGGCATCCGCATGGGCATCGACGGCTGGATCTATATCGCGGTCGGCGACTTCGGCATCCACGGGGCCAGGGGGACCGACGGCACCGAGCTGACGATGCTCGGCGGCGGGGTGGTGCGGGTGCGGCCGGACGGTTCGGAGATGGAGGTGTACACCCACGGGCTGCGCAACATCTACGACGTCGCCATCGACCCCTTCATGAACATCTACACCCGCGGCAACACCAACGACGGCGGCGGGTGGAACGTGCGCTTCATCCACCACGTCCAGTCGGGCGAATACGGTTACCCGATGCTGTTCAAGAACTTCACCGACGAGATCATCCCCGCGCTGGCCGACGTCGGCGGGGGCTCGGGCACCGGCGCGATGTTCCTCCAGGAACCCGGCTGGCCTGAAAAATACAACAACGTCCCGATCATGTGCGACTGGGGACGCAGCCAGCTGGTCATCCACCGCGTGACCCCGGACGGGCCGAGCTTCACCCAGGAGCCGGAGGCCTTCATCAAGCTGCAGCAGATCACCGACGTCGACACCGACGCCTCCGGCCGCCTCTACGCCGGCGCCTGGGCGGGCGCGGGATACAAGGGCAGCCCGGGCAAGGGCTGGGTCGAACGGGTCGTCCCGGAGGGCTGGAGCTACAAGCCTTTCGCCGACCCAGCGAAGCTCGACGACAAGGCGGTGGTCGCGCTGCTGCGCTCGGAGAGCGCCACCGCACGCTCGGCCGCCTCACAGGAACTGTCGGGCCGGCCGGGCGCCGCCAACGCCGTCGCCTCCGTCGCCGTCGACAAATCGGCGCCCCTCCACTCCCGTGTCGCCGCCATCTTCACCTACAAACAGATGGCGGGCGAG
>JANQMB010000227.1 GCA_028280355.1 Verrucomicrobiales bacterium | reverse complement strand
CAACATGATCTCCGCGACCACCGTCGCCGTGCTGTCGGAGGCGCTGGCGGTCTGCGAGCGGGGCGGCGTCGACCCCGCCGCGATGGCCGGTGCGCTGGAGGTCAACGCCTGCCGCTCCGGCCTGGCGGAGATGAAGCTGCCGTCGATGCTCGCCGGCGACTACGAGCCACACTTCTCGCTGAAGAACATGTTCAAGGACGCCCAGTTCGGCCTGGCGATGGCCAGCTCCGCAGGGATCGACCTGCCGGTGCTGTCCTCCGCCGCGGCGGCGATGCTGGAGCAGATCCGCGCCGGCCGCGGGGAGGAGGACTACTCGGTGGTCTACGAGAAATTCCGCGGGGGTTAGGGGGCGTTCGAAGACTCTCGCGGCAGTCCGGACGCCCGGGGGTGCGAAGGGGTCGGATGGCCCGGGAGGAGGGGCGGCATCTTGCCGCCTGTCGACGCGCCCCCAGCAGGGCGGCAAGATGCCGCCCCTCCGATAGCGATAGCGATTCCGGTTCCAGCCCAGAACAGGGCTCGGCCATCCCCAGTCTCCGACGGGCTGTACAGTCGCTGTTAATTTTTTAACAGAAAGTGGTTGACCGTCACCGCCCTTCCTGTTAAAAAATTAACACTCACATCCTGGCACCAACGCCGCCTCACCCAACCGGAGTTTACCTTTGACCGAGAGATACGAGACCGAACTGCCCCGTCGCGAGCGCCAGATCATGGACGCGATCTACGCCGCCGGGTCGGCCACCGCCGCGGAGGTGGTCGACGCGTTGCCCGACCCGCTCAGCAACTCCACCGTCCGTACGCAGCTGCGGATCCTGGTGGAGAAGGGTTACCTCAAGCAGGAGCGCGATGGGCAGCGGTACATCTACCGCCCCGCCCGGCCGCGGCGGCAGGCCGCCCGCGGGGCGCTCAAGCGTGTGGTCGAGACCTTCTTCGGCGGCTCCGTCGAGCGGGCGGTCGTGGGCCTGCTGCGGTCGTCGGACGTCGAGCTCGACGAGGCCGAACTGGAGCGCCTCCAGGAGATGATCGAGCGCGCCCGCGAGGAGCGCCGCTGAGGCGCGACCAGTTTTCTATCAAAACATTACCAACATAGAAACGATGGACATCTTCACCCCCCTAACAGATGCGGCCGCGTTGGCCGACTTCGCCCTCAGGGCCTCCCTCGTCGTCGCGGCGGCCGGCCTCGCCCACCTGGCCCTGCGGCGCGGCGCGGCGGCGACGCGCCATACGGTCTGGCTGATGGCGGTGGTGTTGTTGGCGGTGTTGTTGCCGGCGGCGGCCCTGTTGCCGCAACTCTCGCTACCGCTGTTGCCTGCGGGCGCGCCGGTTGGCGTCGCACCGGCCGAGGCCACGCCGCCGGAGTTCGAACCGACGCCGGTGGTGGCTCCGGCGGCGGCCGCGGTCACGCCCGCTGTCCCCATTGGGCCGGTCGAGGTCGCCCCCGAGGCCGGTCAGGTCGAGGCCGCTAACCGGTGGTCGTGGGGTGCTGGCCTGGTGGCGCTCTGGGCGGTGGGGGTGCTCTGCGTATTGGGGATCGCGGGCCTCGGTTTCCTCCGGCTCGCCCGCCTGCGGCGTCGCGCAGAACGGGTGGACGACCCTGCCTGGCAGGAGGCGTTCGCCGCGGTGAAGGGGCAGGTGGCCGTGCGGGGGGAGGTCTCCCTGTTGAGGTCGTCGGAGGTTGACGTCGCCGTGACCTGGGGTCTGCGGCGCGCCTATGTCTGTCTGCCGTCGGGCGCCGACGGCTGGTCCGACGCCCAGCGGCGGCTGGTTTTGGCGCACGAGCTGATGCACGTCCGCCGCGGCGACTGGCTGTGGCAGCTGTTGTCGACCGCGACCGTCGCGGTGCACTGGTTCAACCCGCTAGTGTGGTGGGCTGTTCGCCATCTGCGCGTCGAGGCGGAGACGGCCTGTGATGATGCGGTGTTGGAGCGCGGGTATGGGGCGGTCGACTACGCGGACTGTTTGTGCCAGATGGTCTGCGCCGCCCGGGGCTCGCAACCGCTCCGGGTCCCCGCGATGCCGATGGCCGCCCGGCCGTCGGAGCTCTCCCGGAGGTTGGCGGCGATCCTGGACGGGGGCATCCGTCGCCGCGACGTCCGCCTCGGCACGTTGATGGGGGGGGCCGCCGTCGCGGCGGTGGCCGGTTCGCTGCTGGCGGCGTCACAGCTGGTTCCCGCCCGTGCGGCAGATGGGGACTCCGCAGGCGGTGGCGCCGGGGATTCGGGGGCGGCACCAAAGAGGACGCCCGAACAGATGGTCGAGGCCTTGCGGAGCTACTATGAGGGTCGCGATGGGGATCGGGCACCCCAGGTGGAGTTCCGCGATGGGGGGATCTGGTTGCGGAGGGGGCGTGTGTCCTCCCGCTACAGCTCCACCCGGCTAATCCCGGGCGACCCGGCGCCGACGATCGAATGTGCCGGGTGGCTGAACTCCGAAGGCGCCCCGGATACCGAGGGCAAGGTGGTCATGGTGGACTTCTCAGCCACCTGGTGTGGCCCCTGTGTCCGGTCGATGCCCCACGTGCAGGCGATCCACGAGAAATACGCCGACCGGGGGCTGCTCACCGTCATCGCCACGAACGAGGCCGGTGAGGTCTTCGCGCCCTTCGCGAAGAAGAACGGTCTGACGATGCCGGTGGCGCTGGAGACGACCAAGGGATGCATCAGAGAGGGGTTCGGCGTACAGGGCTGGCCGACCCTCTTCCTGATCGACCGCGCGGGGAAGGTCGCCTATGTGGGAGATCCACGCGACGAGGGTTTAGAGGAGACGATCGTCGACCTCCTGGAGGGGCGTGCGCCGGAGGGGGGTGAGAAAAAAGGAGGGGGTCGGGTGGAGGAACGGAGAGCCGAACGGGAGGTGGCAATCGACGAGGCGGCCATCGAGAAGGTGATCGCCGCCCTCGACCCCGAGGAGAAGGAGAGGCTGGAGCGATACCAGGCCTATCTCGACCGGGAGGCGAAGGGCGAGTTCCGGGTCGTCGGGCCGGCGCGGAAGGATGGGGAAGCCAGACACCAGGAGGCGTTCCATGTGGTCCGTGCCGACACCGGTGGCGTGGTGATGGGGAGTTCCGCGTCGCGGACTCTGGTGCCGGGGGATCGGGCGCCAGATCTCCATCACGATGGTGTGAAGTGGTCTAACACGGCGGGCGTCGATGTCCCGCCGGACACTGAGGGGAAGGTGGTCCTAGGCATCCACTGCAACGAGATCGGGAAGGTCGGTCGCAGGATGCTGAAATTGGCGCAAGATCTGCATCGCCAGTATGCCGACAAGGGCCTGGTGGTCGTCGGGTTGGCAGGGTCCGACGACGGCGGTGTGTCCGACGATTGGGAGTTGCCGGCGGCCAGCGGCTACAGCCCGGGGTCGTTCCATGAGTGGGGGATGTTGTTCTATCCGGTGGTCACGATGATCGACCGCGAAGGTAAGATCGCCCATTGTTCGCATTACTATGCACACCCCTCGCGAGAAAACTACCCGTTCAACATGTGGTCGGGAGATATCGAGCGGGAGATCGAGCGGTTGCTCGGGGTCGCCGACCGATAGGGCTCAGGGCTGGCGAGGATCGCTTGCCGGTGGCATGTGAGGACGCCCCGGCCTATCGTCGGCCCATGGGCTCTATCGACCTTTCGGCGCGGGCGAAATTCCGTCTTTCCGGCGGCGACCGCGCCCGCTACCTCAACGGCCAGGTGAGCAACGAGGTCGCCAAGGCCTCGGAGGGGGCGGCGATCTCGGCCTGCGTGACGACGGCCAAGGGGCGGCTGCAGGGGCAGGTGTGGATCACCGTCGAGGCCGGAGGTGGGGCCTTCCTGATCGACGCCGACCCCGAGCTGCGCGAGCCGCTGTTCGCGCGGCTGGCGAAATACATCATCGCCGACGACGCCGAGCTGGAGGACGTCACCGACGAGTTCGCGCTCGTCCACGATCTCGACGGGGGCGACGGG
>JANQMB010000292.1 GCA_028280355.1 Verrucomicrobiales bacterium | reverse complement strand
TCGATCGCCGACCAGGCGCGCACCATCCGGATCCCGGTGCACATGATCGAGACGATCAACAAGCTGATGCGCGTGCAGAAACAGCTCGTGCAGGAGTACGGGAGGGAGCCGAGCGCCGAGGAGATCGCCGAGGAGATCCACCTGCCCGTCGCCCGGGTGCGGGCCGTCCTCAAGATGGCGCAGCAGCCGATCTCCCTGCAGGCCCCGGTCGGCGATAGCGACGACGCGAGCTTCGGCGACTTCATCGAGGACAAGAAGGCCGACAACCCGATGGAGAAGACGGGCTTCGCGATGCTCAAGGACAAGATCAAGGACGTCCTCGACACGCTCAGCGAGCGCGAGCGCGCGGTGCTCGAGCAGCGCTTCGGGCTACAGGACGGCTACAGCCGCACCCTCGAGGAGGTCGGCAAGCAGTTCGAGGTCACCCGCGAGCGCATCCGCCAGATCGAGGCGAAAGCCTTGCGCAAGATGCGCCACCCCACCCGGATCAGGAAGCTCGAGGGCTTCATCGAGATGTCCTACATCTAAGGCGCCGGGCGCCGAAGCCGGGCTTTTTGGGGCGAGCGTATCCCCCGGCAGCCCCCTGCCAGGTTGGGGCGGACGACCGACCCTGTGCCAATGTCGCAGAACGCCTACAGGACATCAGCGGCGATCTGCGCCGCGGCCGCCTGCGTCGGCCACGTGGCCGGTCTGGCGCTGCCGATGTTTCCCGCCAAGGACCCCGGCGGCCCGACCGGGCTGCAGGCCATGAGCTCGACACCCGCCCTCGTGTTGATCGAGCTGCTCGCCCTCTCGGGGGTGGTGGCCTACGCCGCGGCGGTCCTGTGGCGGACGTCGATGCGGAGGCAGACTGGCATCGGCGTGTTCACCGGATCGCTGGCCCTGGCGCTCGCGGCCCCCGCCCTGCTGCTCCCCGCCGGTGCGGCGCGGGCGGGTGCCGGCCACCCGCTGTTCGGGGGCGGCCACCCCCTCGAGCTGGCACGGCCGCTACCCGGGTTCTGGGTGTGGGCCCTGTCGCTGCCCCTGATCGGGCTAGCCCTCCACCTGGTGACCGTCGCCCGCTGGCACGCCTCAGGGCAACAGGCCGTTGAATAGGCTGGCACCGGTCTGCATCAGCGTGCCCGGCAGCTCGCCCACGCTGTCCGCGAGCCCCTTCAACAACGAGTCCATCGCGGCCGTCACCCCGAGTTCGCCCGCCGCCCGCATCAGGTTCTCCGGCGAGAACATCGGTTGCTCGCCGCGCCCCTCGGCGAGCACGACGGCGACGTCGACACCCTTGGTCTTGGCGGCGTCGGCCAGGATCTTGAGCGCCTCCACCCCACCTTTCGAGAGCCCGACCAGCTCCCCCCACAAGGCCATCCCCCCCGCCTCGAACATCTGTTCGCGGAGGTCGGCGGTGTACGGGTCGGGGGCGCCTGGGACGATCCGCGCGACCGCCCAGCGGAAACCCTCGGGGGGTTTCTCCACCCCGGTGGACGCGTCCCCGAACACCAGCCCGAAGGCCTCGTCCCTGCCGTGGGAGAACACCCCCTCGATGACGGCCTTCTTGACCAACGGCAGCCACTTGATGGTGTCTGGGGTCACCCCTAACATATACATACCAGACGGCTCGCCCCCGTCGGGCGAGGTCGCCCGCCCCTTGAGGCAGGCGCTCCCGGCGGAGAGGGCGTAGTAGTCCTGCAGTTCGGTCACCCGGCCGGAGCGTTTGAACCGCACCCGGAAGTCGCTGAAGGCCAGCCGGCGGAAGCGGCTCGACCCCAGCATCTCGTCGACCCGCTCGAGCACCGGCACCGCCTCCAACACGCCGCCCCGCAAGTGGGCGACCCCCTCCACGGACAGGTCGCCACCCTCGCCCGGACGCCCGCGGGCCTCGGCGTCGACCTCGATCGTGCCCCTGAGCCGCTTCACCCAGTCGTCCGGCAGGACCTTGGCGGCGGGGAGGTCGCGCACCCCCATCTCGACGGCGACCGCCGCCAGCCCGCCCTCGCCCAGGTCCGCATCGCCGGAGACGTCCAGCGTCGCCCCGTCATAGAAACCCAATGCGGCACGGTCGATGACCACCCTGCCCCCGCCGACCCGCAGGTCCGCCTCGTCGAGCTCGAAGGTCAGCTGCCCAGGTGCGCTCACCCTGCCGCCCCGGATCCCGATCCGGTAGACCTCGGTGTTGCTGACAGGTATGACCTCGACCCTCGAACGCCGGCCGGACACCGTCGTGCCGCCGGTGACCAGGTCGAAGTTCAGCTCCGCGACCCCGATCCGCTTCACCTCGACCTCGTCCGGGATCAGGCCGCCCAGGAACCCTCCCCCCCCGCCCTCGCCGGGCTCCGGGGAGTGGCCGGCCGCACGGTCGTCGTCGCCGATTAACACGTTGATCCGGTCGATGTCGATGTCGGCCAGCTCCCAGACACCGCGCCGCACCGCACCGAAGTTGACCCGCGTCTTGATGCTGTCCGCCTTGACGCGCGCGAAGGCGGCATCCTCGAACCCCCTGGCCTTGAAATCCTCCGTGTAGGCGGTGGTGCCGGTCCACTTGAAGTCCCCGAACTCGCCATCGGCGCGGAGGACGCCCGACACGCGCTCGCCGAGCATGCCGCGGAAACGCTCGCTGTGGAGGTAGGCCCGCAGCCCGATGTAAAGCGCGAAGCTGCCGCAGACCGCGAAGGCGAACAGCCCCAGGGCGGAGAGGGCGAGGACACGCCCCAACTTGGCCTTGTTGCGGGCTCGGCGCTTCTTATGTCTTCGGGCCATCTGTCGCTTTCCGGGATCGGGGGGGCTTGTCGCGAACGGGTAAGCTAGTGGAACGTCGCCCGCCTTTCGACCGATTTTTCCGACTTTGACGCCGCCCCCTTTCGGGGGCCTACATAGGGGTTCACCGACCCCTCCAACAGAGACCGAGAACGACCGCCGTGCTGACCCTCGACAAGATCCGATTCTCTATCGACAGGGGCGAGGAGGAGATCCACCTCATCGACGAGGCTTCGATCGAGGTCGAGCCCGGACACTTCATGGCCATCGTCGGCCCCTCCGGCTGCGGCAAGACCACCCTGCTCAAAGTCATCGCCGGCCTCAACGAGGAGAGCGACGGGCACATCTACTGGGACGGCCGCGACCTGGCGGAGGAGGACCTCTCCCCCTCCGAGGTCGGCTATGTCCCGCAGTTCAGCATCGCCTTCGACGAGCTCACGGTCGAGGAGAGTATCGAGAGCGCGGTGCGCCTGCGCGTGCGCACCCGCTCGCGGGGCGAGGTGCGCGAGGTGCGCGACCGGGTGATCGATCAGGTCGGCATGGGGGCGCTCCGCGACCGCCGGGTCGCCGTGCTCTCCGGTGGGCAGAAGCGGCGGCTCGGCCTGGCGCTCGAGCTGGTGAGCAACCCCACCCTGTTGTTGTGCGACGAGGTGACCAGCGGCCTCGATCCGAAGTCCGAGGAGGAGATCGTGCGCCTGATGCACGAGCTCTCGGGCGACGGCCGCCGTATCGTCGTCAACGTGACGCACAGCCTGAGCAACCTCGAGCTCTACGACAGCGTACTGGTCCTCTTCCAGGGGCGGGTGGCCTACCACGGGCCGCCGGCCCAGCTCACCCACTATTTCAGCGTCGAGAGCGCCGAGGACGTCTACCCCCGCCTGGCGCGGCGCAGCCCCGAGGACTGGCACGGGTCGTGGTTGAAACACGGGGGGAACTACCGCCGCGAAAGTGGTGGCGGGGGCGAAGACGAAAGCGAGGGGGGTAACCCCTCCGCCATACCCGGGCGCGTCGCGCAGTTCCTCGTCTTGCTGGGGCGCCGCTGGCGGATCTTCTTCCGCGACCGCACACAGATCCTGCTCCACCTGGCGATGCTGTTGGGCTTCCCGATCCTCGTCGCGATCTTCGGGCTGGACGGGATCCCCCAGCCGAAGCACATGCCGCCCGCCGGGTCGGGGAACGCCATCGAGCAGCTCTCGACCCAGGCGTCGGTGACCGCGGACCACCTCAAGATCGGGGGGCTGATCTCCGGCCTGGTCATGTTCCAGGTGATCCTGCTCACCCTCATGGGCTCGAACAACGCGGCGCGCGAGATCGCCGGGGAGCGGTTGATCTTCGAGAAAGAGAAGTTCGGCGGGCTGCACCCCTCGAGTTACATCGCCAGCAAGCTGTGCTTCCTCGCCACCCTCGTGCTCGTGCAGTCGCTGTGGATGGGCATCTTCGTACAGATCGCGGTGCCGACGCTGCCCGGCGACATCGTGACCCGCCTGTTCATCCTCATCCTGGTCAACGCGGCGATGACCGCGATCTGCCTCGGGATCTCCGGCATCATGAAGACGCCCGAGCAGTCGTCGCTGATGAGCATCTACCTGGTCGGTTTCCAGCTGCCCCTCTCCGGGGCGGTGCTGGCCCTCCCCGACTGGATCGAGCCGATCACCCGCCCGTTCATCTCCGCGTTCTGGGCCTGGTCGGGCAACCTCGACTCCATGAAGACCGAGATCTTCGGGCAGCCTATCAACAAGGTCACCGAGGAGACCTCCCTGGTGGCCACGAACATCTGTGTCGCCATGCTCCTATTGCATATCACCGCCGGCCTCACCGCGGCGTATATCGGGGCGAAACGGCACCGGTGGTGACCCTCGCCTGGGCGCCCGCTGGGGGCGGAATTCGCCATTTGTCATCTGCCCGGGGCAAACCTACCTTTGGCTACAGCCTATGGCCCGCCGAGCACAACAGGGGGTGAGCATCGCCCAGATCGGAACCATCGCCGTCGTCGTCGCCGCGGTCGCCGGCGGCATCGCCTTCACCCTGTCGCGCTCGGGGGACTCGATGCGGGCGGTGAGCGAGCTCAATATCACCGACTACGTGCAGAAGGGCGACAGCATGGGCGGCACCGAGTGGAGGATCACCGGCACGGTCGAGTCCAAACTCCGCTGGACGCCCGACCGCGGCCAGCTGCTGAGCGTCTTCGTCGAGCAGGGCAACATCAAGGAGAGCCTGCCCGTCCTCGTCCCGCCCGAGTTCAACGACGTCAACATCAACGTCGGGGACCGGCTCACCCTCGTGGTCCAAGTCGCCGACGAACAGGTCCTCGAGGCGCGCGACCTCAAGCGGTCCTGACCCCCCCTAACAGAAACGAGCAATGAAAACTCCCCCCGTCGCCCTCACCGCGGTCCTCGCGGCCGCCGCCCTCCCCCCTGCCGCCACGGGGCAGGTGCTCACCGGCCCGACCGGCGCGGAGGGGCCGTCCTCGACGACGACCACCACACCCGGGAGCACCACGGTGGTAAACCGCCAACCGGCGGAGCGGGACAAGCCGTTCCTCGGCACCGACGCCCCGGTGTTCAACCCCGGCACCGAGATCTTCAGCTGGGACGGGCAGAACTGGAACGTCAACAACAACCGCCTCATGCGGGCGCGGTTCGAGAAGTACCTCAACACCCTGGAGGACAACGCCACGGAGGACGAGCAGTACCGCGCCGTGATCCGGCAGATCCTCGACGAGCTGTCGCCGCACAACCGCTCCGGCGGCCGCCTGCAGGCGGCCGTCGCCCTGTTGCCGAAGGCCTCCCGGTACCGGATCGACGCCAACCTCTGCGACTCGCTCTCGCAGGCGATCTTGGGGGTATACCACGGCCAGCGGAATGCCGCCGCGCTCGCCGCGACCAACGCCGCGCTCGACCAGGAGAAGAAAGGGTTGCACTGGAACGTCGAGGTGAGCACCTCGGAGGACGAGATCGACAAGCGCGAGCGGAAAGGCGGCGGCGGGGACGGCGAGAAGGAGCAGGACACCGGGAAGGCGGCCGCCGACGCCGGCCGCGTGGCCAGCTACATCCAGCGCCTGGCCGAGATCGAGGCGATGAAGGTCGCCAACAAGGCCAAGATCGGCATCTCCGAGGTCCAGGCGAAGGTCGAATACCAGGCCCTCATCCTGCAGTTCGCCGTCCAGCGCCGCTGGGAGCACGTGCTGATCGCGACGCGCATCTACCGGCGCCTGTTCCGCGATGGGGACGGCGTCATCGAGATCAAGGAGGGTTCGGACGCCGACAAGATGCTCGCCAAGGGGCTCGGTGTCAGCCCGACGGTGTCCTCGCTCGACATGTTTGCCAACGAGGTGATACGGGACGTCGACGAGGGGGTGCGGGCCTTCGAGTTCCTGGTCGAGAAAGACGAGCTGGAGAGCGCTTCGAAGCGGCTGGCCGAGGCCTTCTTCATCGGCGAGTACCTGCCGCGGATCAGGACCCTCGAGCGGGAGAAGAAACAGAAGGTGCAGCGCTTCGTGCAGGACGCCGACGCGCTGCTCAGCGCGATGGAGGTCCGCGACTATGCCACCGCCAACGAGGTCGTGGACCGGATGCGCACCGGCGCCAAGGACTTCAACTACTCGAAGGCCAAGGCCGGCATCCAGTTCTACACCAACATGAGCAACACCAGCCTCGCCCAGGCGAAGATCGCTGGCCAGAAGGGCGACATGGACGAGTACAAGCGGCAGATGCAGATGGCCATCGAGGCCTGGCCGCTCAACCCCCGCATCCAGGAGCAGAACGAGCTGTTCGCCTCGGTCGCCGACGTGCAAGTGAGCACCCTCAACGAGCTCGACAGCCTGCTCAGCCAGGGCAACCACCGCGAGATCATGAAGCAGCAGGGCCGCTTCATCGCCGCGGTTCAGAACGACCCCCAACGCAAAGAGCAGCTGGAGAAGGTCCTCCTCGGGGCGATGGACATCCGCATGGCGCTGGCCAAGATCCGCGGCCTCGCCGAGGCGAAGAACCCCTGGGGCGCCTGGGAGACGGTGCGCCAGGCCCGCGAGGACTTCGGCAACGACAGCCAGCTGCTGCTGCTCTCCGAGGAGCTCAGCGAGGACGTCTCCTCATTTATCGGCGTCCTGAAGAAGGCGGAGCGGCTCGAGGAGCAGCGCCAGACGGGTCTCAGCCTGACCTGGTACCTCAAGGCGAAACGCATGTATCCCAACAGCGTCTTCGCCAAGCAGGGCATCGACCGCCTGGTCGATCAGATTTTGCCCGACGACGAGGGGCTCGCCCTCTCCAGCGGGGTCACCCCGCCTGCCGGCGATGGCGGCGACACGCCGGCGCCGCTGAACTTCGACTAAGCGTGTTCACACAAGGGCGAAGGTCGCCAACGCATCGGTAGATATGCGGTAGCGACGAGCGTGAGCGAGTCGACAAGGGCGGACTCCCCGCCCCCCACTCGCTCGCGCTCGTGGCTACAGCGATGCTCACACCGGCCCCTAGCCGCGACCGTCGCCGTACCCCCCCATCACCTCCAGCATCTCCATCACCGCCGCGCGCATGCCGATCCCGATCGAGCGGGCGACCAGGTGGTGGCCGATGTTGAGTTCGACCAGATGGGGTACGCCGAAGAGGCCGGGCAGGTTCGCCGTCGTCAGCCCGTGTCCCGCGTTTACCTGCAGGCCGGCCGCCTGAGCCCGCCGTGCCGCCTCGGCGAGCCTCCGCGCCTCCGCCTCGCGCGCCGCGGAGTCGGGGGGGCAGTTGGCGTAGGTGCCGGTATGCAGTTCGATCATCTCGGCGCCGAGCTCGGCTGCCGCATCGACATGCCCCGGCTCGGGGTCGACGAACAGGCTCACCCGGACTCCCGCGGCCTGTAGCCGGTTGATGGTGGGGGCGAGCTGCTCCCGCTGGCCGGAGACGTCTAACCCCCCCTCGGTGCTGACCTCCTGGCGGTGCTCCGGAACCAGGCAGGCCGAGGCCGGCCGGGCGGCCACCGCGATGTCGATGATCTCGGGGGTATTGCCCAGTTCGAAGTTCAGACCGGTGGCGATCCGCTCGCGCAGTTCGTCGATGTCCCGGTCCTGGATATGCCGCCGGTCCGCCCGCAGGTGGGCGGTGATACTCGCGGCGCCACCGGCCTCCGCCTCGAGGGCGGCGGTCACCACCGAGGGCTCGATGTTCGGCGACTCGACGCCCTGGGGATAACGTGCCTGCCGCAGGGTCGCGACGTGATCGATGTTGACTCCGAGCTTCATGGCCAGTTCTTGGAGGTGGCGCCACCACAGGCGATCGGCCGCCTCGGGCCGGGGTCGCCTCTAGTGGCGGAAGTGCCGGTGCCCTGTGAACACCATCGCCACGCCACGCTCGTCGGCCGCCGCGATCACCTCGTCGTCGCGGATCGAGCCGCCCGGCTGGATGCAGGCCGTCGCCCCGGCCTCGGCCGCCGACACCAGGCCGTCGGGGAAAGGGAACATCGCGTCGCTGGCCACGACGCTCCCGTCCAGCGAGAGCCCCGCCTCGCCCGCCTTCCAGACGGCGATGCGGCAGGCGTCGACGCGCGACATCTGCCCGGCGCCGATGCCCAGCGTGCGGTCCCGGGTGCCGAAGACGATGGCGTTCGATTTGACATGTTTGACCACCCGCCAGGTGAAGCGCATCGCCTCGATCTCGTCGGCGCTCGGCGGGCGCGCGGTCTTGACCTTCTCCTCGAGCGAGTCGAGCCCCATCGCCTTGCTGTCGGCGTCCATCACCAGGAGGCCGCCGGGGGCCGAGCGGACGACCGGCTCCTGCACCCCCTTGCTGAAGAACTCCTCCGCCACGCGCATCAGGCGCAGGTTCTTCTTCTTCTGCAGGATCGCCCTCGCCTCGGTGTCGAAGTCGGGCGCGATGATGACGTCCGTGAAGATCTCGCCGATCACCCGCGCCAGCGGCTCGGTCATCGGCCGGTTGCAGACGATGACGCCGCCGAAGGGCGCCTGCTTGTCTGTCTCGAAGGCCTTCTCCCACGCGTCGCGCAAGGTCTCGCCACCGTCGGCGCACCCGACCCCGCAGGGGTTGGTGTGCTTGAGGATGGCGACGGTCGGCCGGCGGAACTCGGAGACCAACTCCGCGGCGGCGGCGATGTCGATGACGTTCGTGTAGGAGAGGTCCTTGCCCTGGAGCTTGCTGAAGTACTCGTTGAAACCCCCATAGAGCGAGGCGCCCTGGTGCGGGTTCTCGCCGTAGCGCAGCTCCGACGCCAGCGGGAGCGCGACGCTATAGCAGCTCTCGGTCTCCTGGCAGTTGTTCAGGTAGCGGCTGATCGCACCGTCGTATTGGGCGGTGCGCTGGTAGACCTTGATCGCCAGCCGCTCGCGCGTCTTGAGGCTGGTCCCACCCCCGTTCTCCGCCATCTCGGCGGCGACGACCTCGTAGTCCGCCGGGTCGGTGACCACCGTGACGGCGCTGTAGTTCTTCGACGCCGCACGCAACATCGCCGGGCCGCCGATGTCGATGTTCTCGATCGCCTCGTCGAGCGTCACCCCCTCCCTCGCCACGGTCTCCTCGAAAGGGTAGAGGTTCACGACCAGCAGGTCGATGGGGGGGATGCCGTGCGCCTCGGCCTGCTTGGGGTCCTCGGGGTGGTCGCGGCGGAACAGGAGCCCCCCGTGGACCTTGGGGTGGATCGTCTTGAGGCGACCGTCGAACATCTCCGCCGCCCCGGTGTAGTCCTCGATCTCGATCACCGGGAGCCCCTCGGCCGCGATCGCTTTGGCGGTACCACCCGTGGAGAGGAGTTCGACACCCATCTCGTGGAGCTGCTTCGCGAATTCCCCCAGGCCGGTTTTGTCGGAGACGGAAAGGAGCGCGCGTTCGATTTTCATGAGGGCCGGGGGGCAGGTCGCAGATATATCGCCTCGCTCCCCGCACGCAAGCCGAAAGAACCTCTAGCCAGCGCCTCCCCCTGACTCGGGGGGAGCCCCCTCCGGTCGGGATCCCCCATCACCCCCGCCCCGGCCGTCACGGGGGCGCTCCCCGCATTCGAGGTAGCGGCCGTCGCCGACCTTGACGAACAGCACGCCGGCCTCCGGCTCGACCCCGTAGCGCGGGTTGTGGTATCCGTAGACGTAGAAACGGTCGGCGTCTTCGCGCCCCCGCTTGACCATGTATTTGTCGTAGCGTTCCGCCGCCGCCCGCTTCTGCTGGTAGAAAGGCTCCCCGTCGACCGTGAACAGGATCTGCTGCGGGTCGAACCCCGGCGCCGGCACATACCACTCGCGGTCGCCGAGGGCGGTCGGGAAATCGTATCCCTCCTCCTGTCCCCGGCGGGTCGCGTCGACCGCGGTGTAGATCGCCACTAGAGCGGCGGTGATCCCGAAGGCCAACAGTATCCGGCCGGGGGTCTGTTTGAAGAGGTTCGGATCGCCCATCGGCCGACCGTCGCCCCCTGCCCCGGAGCTCGTCAAGCGGCGGCCCGCCCCTCCCCGCGGCTGAGCGGGCGGAGGAGCCCCGGAATCCCGGCATAATCGGTTGACACCCCTAGCCGCCGAACCTAGAATCCGGGCTCCCCAAAGCTGGGGAGGTGTTCTTGCGGACAGCAATTGCCCCGCCCGAAGAAGATGAAAACCTTTTCTGCCAAAGCCGAGGACGTCGATCGCAAATGGTACGTGATCGACGCCGCCGACCAGATCCTGGGCGATGTCGCCCTGCGCGCCGCCAATCTGCTGCGCGGCAAAGGCAAGCCGATCTTCACCCCCCACGTCGACACCGGCGATTTCGTCGTGGTGATCAACGCCTCGAAGGTGCGTCTCTCCGGGCGCAAGGAGGAGCAGAAGATCTACCACCGCTATTCCGGCTATGTCGGCGGCCACCACGAGGATACCCCCCGCACCCTGCGCGAGCGGGCGCCGGAGCGGATGATCGAGTTTGCCGTCAAAGGCATGATCCCCCGCAACCGGCTCGGCCGCCAGATCATCAAGAAGCTCAAGGTCTACGCCGGGGCCGAACACCCGCACGAGGCGCAGAGCCCAGAAGCCCTCGAGCTGGCCTAGGCGGCGCGGCCGAGACACCCTCCAACATCAGAATTTCTTCCTGACCCAAGCCAAGCATGAGCGAAGCAGCGAGCATCAAATCGACCGGGCGTCGCAAGACGGCCGTCGCCCGCGCCCACATGAAGCCCGGAACCGGCGTCATCACGGTCAACGGCAAGCCCGTCGAGGAGTTCTTCCCGACGGTCGTCCTGCAGAACAGCCTGATCCACCCGCTGCAGGTCGCCAACCAGCCCAAGGCCTGGGACATCGCCCTGACGACGAACGGGGGCGGGACCACTGGCCAGGTGGGCGCCGCCCGCCTGGCGATCGCCCGCGCCCTCCTCAAGAACGACCCCGAGCTACGCGCCGCCTTTAGGGAAGAGGGGCTGCTCACCCGCGACGCCCGCAAGAAGGAGCGCAAGAAGGCGGGCCAGCCCGGGGCACGTAAGAACTTCCAGTTCTCCAAGCGCTAAGGGGAATCCGCCAGGGCGCTTACCGGCAACGCCGGCCTCCACTTTCCACCAAAACCGGACGTGCCTGGCGCGTCCGGTTTTTTTCTTTCCCCGTCCCCCTAAAAAAGGTGTCAGTGGCGCTGGAGGGTCATGTTGCGGAAATCGACCCGCGAGCCCTCGTTGCGGAGCACGATGCTGCTGGGACGCTTGGGGCCACCGCTGGCCTTGTTCTGCAAGGTCCCGTTGACCTTGACTTCGACCGCCCCGTCGCTGACCCGGATCTGCATCTGGTTCCACTCGCCGCTCTCCTCGTTGCTCGCCGCCAGCTTCGGCGAGGAGAAGCGGATCCTCTCCCCGTTGGCGTCCAACATGTCCAGACTGCCGATCTTGTAGAGGTCGCCCGACTTCCCATCGAGCACTTGAATCTCGAGGTAGCCATCGCCAGGGTCGCCAGCGAAAATGCCGATGCCGCTGTCCCCGATCCCCCCCGGGATGCGGTAGTCCAAGTTCAGCGTGTAGTTGAGGAAGCGCTCCTTGCCGCGCAGTTCCCCCCGGTTCCTGCCAGTCGTCCCGAGCACGCCATCGCCGTCGATCTCCCATCCGGCCAACCGCGCCGCATTGTTGCCCGGGGGTAGCGCCTCCACCGCATCCTCGGAACGGACCTCCTCCCAGCCGGTGAAGTCCTCGCCGTTGAAGATCACCACCATGTCGTCGACCGGCTCCGCGCCAAAGCTCAGCGCCGCCGTCGGGCCGTGCTCTTCGACCCAGGCCAACCACTTCTCTGCCGGCCCCTTGCGCTCCTCCGCGTCGCTGGCCGCGTAATAGCCAAACTCCTGGCCGGTGAGCCGGCGCAGCTCGTCGAGACTGCGCCAGCGGACGCCGAAGCTCTCGCACATCAGGAGTTCCGCCATGGGCTTCAGGCACTCCCGGCGCCTGGCTTTGGAGAGCACCTGCGCGACTGCCAACTTCACGTTCGGATCGGCGTCCCCGACCGCCACCACCAAAAGGTCCGGGGCCGCATCGCCGGCGACTGCCACGATCGCCTCCACCGCCCCCACGCGCACCAGCGGGTTCTCGCTCTGTAGGGCCGACTTCAAGAACTCGATGTCGTCTGCCGTCGCGGTGACCCGCGACGCCTCCCCGACCCGCTTGAGCATGTCCTCCCGCCTGATGCCCGTGCTGCTCTCCAGCGCGCCAAACAGCAGCTCGATCAGCCCCTTCGCCTCCGTGTCGACCAGCGTGTCGAGCGCCGCCTTGATCATCTCCTCGAAACGCTCGGGGCTATTCGCCCGCAGCGCCCGCCGGATCCGGATGGCGGCCTCCGGCGGCACGTTTTCGGCGATCGTCTCCAAGGCCTTGCGGTCGAGGACAGGCAGGTTGGCGAGCTCCTGGGTCGCGGCCTCCCTCTCGTCGAAGTCGTCTGAGTCCAACGCCGCCAGCAACTCCCGGTATCGCCGCTCGGCATCGGCGCGCCCATCGACGAGGTTGCGGAGCAGCTTCTCGACCCCGCTCCGGTCGTCGCTGAAGCCGAACTCCGACAGCCTCTTCGCCTCACCCTCCGGGGCGGATAGCGAGAACAGGGCGACGCAGAGCGCCAGCGACAGGATCCGCCGACCGCGGGGCGGATGCCATATGGGTTTTTTGGGGGGCATGGCCGGTACTGTCCCCCCTGCCCCGGGCTTTGCAAGAGGCGGGTTGTGGGACATACGCCGGTGTCTCGCCTCAGGGTGCCACCACTCGCATCAGACCGAAATACCAGTCCACCAACTGCGGGCCATAGAACAGCCAGATGGTCGCCCCCAGGGCGAGATAGGGGCCGAAGGGGATGCGGGCGAAGGCAGAGTCCCCGCGCCCCAGCAGGCGGGCCGGCAGCGCCATCGCGGTCCCCAGAACCGAAGCCGCCAACAGGGTGAACAGCACCCCTTTCCAGCCGAGGAAGGCGCCGATCATCGCCATCAGCTTCACGTCGCCAAACCCCATCGCCTCGCGGTGGTAGAGCATCCCCCCCTCGGCGCGCCCCGCCAGCGCCTCGATCTCCTCCAGCGGGGTCTCCCGACCGTCGATCACCACCTTGTCGAACCAGACCTGCACCGGCACATCGCGCGAGGTCTCGCCGTTGAGGGTCACCTCGCGGCAGCGCATCTGAACCCTCTCGCTGCCGACGAAGTAGAGGTCCTCCCAGGGGTGCGGCTTGCCAGCCGCGGTCAGCGTCGGGTTCTCGTCACCGCCCTCCTGGGTCACCTTCCAGTCTGCGTTCTCCGGGAGCTTGAGGTCCTTCCTGCCAAAGGCCAGTCTGCCGAGGACGACGACCATGTAGAGCAAGGCATAGCCCGCCGCGGCACCGAGCGCCGCATACCCGAGCGACACGAGGCGCCCCCCCATCCCCTGCCCGACCCGGGTCGTACAATCCATCCACTCGTAGGCCATCGCCGGCACCGCAAACGCCGCGACCAGCCCGACCACCGCCCCTCCGATCGTGATCCCGTCTGGGATGATCTGGTGCTCGAGGTCGATGAAAGTCGCGGCGACGAACAGGGACAACAGCACCCACGCCACCGGGACGAGCGCCGGATAGCGGAACACCCCCTCCCCGGTCCCATCCCCGTAATCCCAGCCGAAGGCGTGCCAGGCGGCGAGAAACAGCAGGGCGGTCAACAGCTCGACCCACCAATACCGCATCGAGATGCGTTGCCCGCAGCTCTTGCACTTGCCACGGAGCAACAGCCAGCTCAGCAGCGGGATGTTGTGGTAGTAGGGGATGGCGTAGTTGCAGGAGGGGCAGAACGAGCGCCGCGGCTCGTTCACCGAAAGGCCACGCGGCACCCGGTAGATGACGACGTTGAGAAACGAGCCGATGGTCGCCCCAACCGCTACGGCCACGAGTGCCAGAAAAGTTGGCAAGTCCAAAATACCCATCTATCTTAAGGTTTTGCAGTTTCGCACGGGTCACCGTGCTTGGAAACCCCTTTGTATGTCGACCGCCGGAAAGCGCTCCCGATACCAGGCGGCGGTCTGCCTAGGCCTGCCGGCAGCGCTCGCCTTTGCCGTCGCCTGCCACACCTCCCGCGACCGCTTGCCCCGCCGGGGCGGGGTCGGCACTGCGCCGCCACCGAACACCCCGCTCCTCCACCTGGACGAGCCCCTGGTCGACGTCGCCGCCGCGATCCCCGGCATCGCGATCGAGTTGCCCTACGCGACCGATCGCAACGCCGCCGGCATCCAACTCTACCCCAGCGACATGCCAGCCCTTCTCGACCGCGACACCTGCCGCCGGCTGCGGGTCGCCCAGGCGACCCTGGCGCGCGACCGGCTCGGTCTGAAGATCTGGGACGCCTACCGCCCCCCAGAGGTCCAGCAGGAGCTCTGGAGGCGCAGCGGCCGCTCGGGGTACGTGGCCGACCCGCGGCTGTGGTGGTCGAAACACTGCTCTGGCCGCGCCGTGGATGTGACCCTCGTCGACCTCGACAGCGGCCGCCAGTTGCCGATGCCATCCCATTTCGACGACTTCTCGAAGCGTGCCGCCTCAGACTACCGGGGGCGGAACCCCGAGATCCGGCGCAACCTCGGCCTGCTGCAGGAGGCGATGCTCGGCGCCGGTTTCATCAAGATCGACATGGAGTGGTGGCATTTTGCCAACGCCGAGCACTACCACCGCAACATCGCCCCGGTGCCGGCCGCCAAGGCGGGCATCGACCTCCCCCGCTTCAACCCCACCAGATAGCTCCTAGCGGGTTGGATCCGCGGGTTGCGCCGATCGGTCAGCAGGTGGGCTCCGCGCTTTACAAAGCGGGCGGCGGGAGTTGATTGGAGGGGTGCAGACCCCTCTCCGTATCGCCGACCGAGACTTCACATCGCGACTGTTCGTCGGAACCGGCAAGTTTTCGTCCAACGAGGCCATGCGGGCCGCCCTCGAGGCTTCCAACACCGAGATCGTCACCGTCGCCCTGCGCCGCGCCGACCTCTCAGGGAACAGCGACGCTTTCGCTAACATATTGGATTTCATCGACTCCGACAGGTATTTACTCCTCCCCAACACCAGCGGTGCGAACACCGCCGAGGAGGCCGTCCGGCTGGCACGGCTGGCCGTCGCCGCCGGTTTGCCCAATTGGGTGAAGCTGGAGATCCACCCCGATCCACGCTACCTGCTGCCGGATCCCGTCGAAACACTGAAGGCTGCAGAAACGCTGGTGGCGGAGGGTTTTGTCGTCCTGCCCTACATCAACGCCGATCCGGTTTTGGCAAAGCGGCTGCAGGATGTGGGGACGGCGACCGTGATGCCCCTGGGGGCACCGATCGGCTCCAACGGTGGCCTCGAGACCCGTCGGCAGATCGAGATCATCATCGAGCAGGCCGTCGTGCCGGTGGTGGTCGATGCCGGCATCGGCGCCCCGAGCCACGCCGCGCAGGCGATGGAGATGGGCGCCGACGCCGTCCTCGTCAACACCGCAATCGCCATCGCCGACGACCCGTCCCGGATGGCGGCTGCGTTTGCGGCTGCGGTAGAGGCCGGGAGGACGGCCTTCGAGATCGGCTTGCCGCCCCTACGTCCCACCGCCGAGGCCACCAGCCCGCTGACCACCTTCCTCTACGAGCCCGCGTAGCCCCGCCCCGGCGAGCGATCCGCTTGCATGGGTGTTTAGCTTCGCTTAACCATTCGCAAGGTGGAGCGCCCGCCGGGCTCCCGACGTGCTGCCCGGGCTCCGCCAGTCCGCCCACCGATGACCCCGTTATTCCGAAAGTTTCTCGGCATCAACTGGCTGCTGGTCGCGGTGGTGGCGACGCTGTTGGTGTTCGGGGTGTATTCGATCCAGGCCGCAACCGGCTATCTGACCGGGAACAACCTCAGCTCGAAGTGGAACACGCAGGTGGTCTGGATCGGGTTTGGCGTGGTGGTCTTCTTCGCCGCCTCCCTGGTCGATTACCGCTGGGTACGCTGGGGCGCGCTCCCCATGTATCTGGCCTCGCTGGTGCTGCTCCTGATGACCAACGAGAACAACGGCACCGAGGCCGAGAGCTGGCTGAGCCTCCCCGGCCTGCCGACCTTCCAGCCCTCGCAGCCGGCGATCGTGTCCGGCATCCTCCTGATGGCGGTGGTGTTCGGCGAGCTGCCCAAGCTGCACCGGGTGTTCGAGAGCTCGTTCCTGCGGCTGCTGATCGCCGGCCCGATCGCTGCCGTGCCCTGCCTGATCATCCTCGCCGAGCCAGACTTCGGTTCGTCGGTCGTCTGGATCGCGGTGTTCATGGTGATGTTGGTGATCGGGAGGATCCTGTTCCGCTACATTATCGTGCTGGTCGAACTCGGCCTGATCGCCCTCCCGCTGCTGTATTTCTTCGGGCTCAAGGACTACCAGAGGGACCGCATCGAGACCTGGCTCAACATGCTCAACGAGAAGCCCTACGACGAGCTGGGCACGGGCTGGGTCCCCAAGCACAACATGATCGCCATCGGTTCGGCCGGCTACCTCGGCAAGGGGCACCAGGGGAGCCGCGACGATAAGCTGGTCACGCGGATGGGGTTCGTCCCCTCCCACGTCGCGCTCAGCGACTACATTTTCGTCACTATCGCCGAACAGCACGGCTTCCGCGGTTCGCTGGGGCTGGTACTGGGCTTCACCGCCATGCTGCTGCTGCTGCTGTTCATGGGCTACTACGCCCGGGATGACCTCGGCCGACTAATCGTCGGGGGGTTCATCGCCCAGATCTTCTTCCACGTGTTCATGAACATCGGCATGTGTGTCCTGCTGATGCCCGTCACCGGCCTGCCCCTGCCGTTCATCAGCTACGGGGGCACCTTCGTCCTGACCCTGCTGTTCATGCTCGGCATGTGCCAGAGCGTCTGGGTGCACCGCAATACCGCGACCGACGAGAAGCGCGCCGAAGGGGCGCCCCCCCACCGCGAGCCGCGGGGTATCCGGCCGAGCCTCGCAAAAGCCTAGCGCGTCCCCACATGGACGCACGCGCGGGGCTCGCCCCCGGGTCAGCTCTCGCACGGGGTGACAAAAAAACCCCGCCACCGCGTGGTGGCCGGGCTTCACGAATAGCTATGCGGTAGTCCCGCGACCTAGGCGATCTCCTGCTTGTGGAAGCAGTACCAGTCGTCGAGGTTGTTGAGGTTCACCGCGTCGAGGATCGACCCGTCGTCCTCGATGCCGCTCGCCTCGAGGATCTCCTTGCGGGTGCCGTCGTCGTGGTTGTAGCCGGCGATGCTGTCGTTGAGCGCCTTCACGGCGTCCCCGTCCAGCGAGCCGCCCTTCTGGTCGAGCACCCACTTCTCCAGCTGCGGGTAGGTGGGCTTGCTGTCCATGAAGCTGGAGAACGCCTCCTTGTCGATGCCGAGGCCGTCCAGGGTCATCTGGTCGTAGCCGGCGCCGATGCCGGGGTAGTCGTCGTGCAGCTTGCCGACTTTTTCGAGGGACACTTTCTGCCAGAGGCGGGGCAGGTGGAGGACGCCGAGCGGGCCGGCGATTCCAGAACTGACGAGAGGGATCGTTTTGCTCATGTTGATTCTATTAGATCGGTTAGCGTTTAACTGTACTCAGGTAACAACACGGGGGGCACGCCCCCGCGGGCGACGACCTTATACGAGCAGGCCAGGATACGGAAACCTTTTTTCCGTCGATTTCCGATATGGGGGAGCAGCCCTATTTCGGCGGCTGGATCTCCATGAAGGTGTTGGTCAGGCGCTGCCCGTCGCCGGTGGGGTGGGTGCGGACGATCATCTTCTCCAGGACCCATGCGCCCTTGTGCCGCTGCACCTTATCGACCTCGTAGCTCTTCACCAGGCGCCCGAGCGCGTCGTAGCCGTGCATCTTCACCATCGCCCCGCTCTCCTTCGAGACCCACACGTCGACCGTCGCGTATGCCCCCTCTCCCACCGGGTTCACACAGCGGATCCGCCAGGCGTCCCCCCCCTTCGCCCGCTCGGTGCCGACGTGTTCGGGGGCCGGCCAATAGAGGAAGCGCATGGCGAGGTCCTCGTAGGTGATGTCGGTCCCCCGGATCCGCTCGGCATAGCGGGCCGGCGGCAGTTTGGCCGACTTGCCTTCGGTGATCTCGGACAGCTCGTAGCGGTTATCCAGCAACTTGAGCACGACGATCTGATCGGGCTTCGCGGACGAACGGTCGCCCTTGTAGAAGACAAAGCGCACCTCCTTGTCCGACATGGTCAGCTTGAGGGGGATCACCTTCATCGTGACCAGCTTTTTGCGGATCTGCCCCACGAAATCCTGCTCGTTCGCCGCCTGGCTATAGCGCACGAGGCGCAAGACCTCCTCTGCGGTCGGCGGCTTCTTGGCGGCATCCTGGGCCCGCCCCTCGGGGAGAGGGCCGGCCGCCGCTACCGATAGGGCGACGAGGATCGGGGTGAGGAGCGGGTGGCGGCGCATGGGCTGGAAATCGGAATCGAGCTTTTGACAGCCACCAAGTAAACGCTATTCAATCTGCATCGAAAAGTTAAGCTATCTTAATCTCGGCCACCTCGGATGAGCCGCCCCGACCGCATGCCCCCCCTGCTGCTGGCCGGCCTACTCGTGCTCACGGTCGCCCGGCTGGTCATCGGCGGCTCCAACGAGCTCTCGGCCGACGAAGCCTACTACCACATGTGGGCGGAGCGGCTCGACTGGTCCTACTACAGCAAGGGTCCCGGGATCGCCACCGCGCTGTGGCTCAGCACCTCGGTGTTCGGTGACGGCGAGTTCGGGATCCGCGTCCTCTCGCCGCTGCTGGCGCTGGCCAGCTCGCTGGTCGTCTGGCGGCTGGCCTGCAGCATGTTCGACGCCAGGACCGCATCGTGGACGGTGCTGCTGCTGAACCTCACCCCGATCTTCAACGCGGGGGCGCTGGTGATGACCATCGACCCCCTATCGATCTTCTTCTGGTTGGCCGCGATGCTGTGCATCTGGCGCGCGCTGCACCGCCAGGCCCCGGTCGGTACCTACTGGCCGCTCGCCGGGCTGGCGATGGGGTTGGGCTTCCTGTGCAAGTACACCAACGCGATCCAGATCCTATCGCTGTTGCTGTTGCTGGCCTGCAGCAGGCGCTGGCGTCCGGTGCTGCTCAAACCGGGCCCCTACGTCATGCTCGGGGTGTTCGCCCTCTGCACGATCCCCGTGTTCCTCTGGAACGCCGGCAACGACTGGATCACCTTCACCCACCTCAAGGAGCGGGGTTCGCTCGACAGCGGCGGCTTCCGCATCGCCCCGGCGGAGCTCCTGACCTTCCTGGCCGGGCACCTTTTCGTCTATAGCCCGCTGCTGTTCGCAGGCCTCGCCTGGGCGTTGTTCCGGGGCGGCCGGCGCCTGGGCAAAGGCAACGGAGAGGCCTTCCTCGCCGCCTTCGCCGTCCCCATCATCACCCTCTATTTTGCCCTCTCGCTGAAGAAGGCGGGCGAGCTCAACTGGACGGCCCCAGGTTTCATCTCGCTCGCCCCCCTCCTCCCCTACTACTGGCGCCGCGCCGGCACCTCCCCCCGCCGCAAGGCCATCCTGCAGAACACCGGCCTCGGCCTGGCGGCGGCCTTCAGCATCCTGCTGATGAACAGCGACCTGGTCCGCTCCGCCGGACTCTCCTGCTGGTCATACGGCGTCGAGAGGGACGTTACCGGCAACCCGGTCCCGGACGGCGGCGACGGCGACCGCTCGGCGGCCTGCCGCTGGCTGGCGGGAGTGGGCGATTTCTCGGCCAGGCTGCGCGGCTGGGAGACGTCTGCGGCGCACGTCGGGCGCTGGGCGAAAGCGGTCGCCGGCGAGGGGGACGGACAGGTCTTCCTCATCGCCAACCGCTATCAGACCGCCGCGGCGCTGGGTCATTATCTCCCCCCCCGGCTGCCCCTGATCCGCCCGAGCCACCGGCACCCCCCGGTCCACACGATCGAGTCGCCCGTCCCCCAACACCAGTTCTCCTTCTGGCCGAGCTATGCCGAGGTCGAAGAGGTCGACCAGGTCGCGGCCGCCGGCGGCGACACCCTGCGCGTCGAGAGGTCCGCGTTCCGGGGGCAGAACGCGCTCTATATCTCCGACGACCACAAGCGCGAGTCCCCGCCGGGTCTCATCAAGAGCACCTTCGCCGAATGGCAGCTCGTCGATATCGTCCACGTCCTCCGGCGCGGGCTCTATGTCCGGACGCTGAAAATATTCGCTTGCTACGGCTATTCGGGATCCGATCTATAACGCAACCCATGAGCGCCCCGGACACCGCCACCCCCAACCGGCCGGAGCCGGCCCTGTCGCTGGTGGTGCCCCTTTACAACGAGGTCGACAACGTCGCCCCGCTGCAGGCGGAGGTCGCCGAGGCGCTGCGGGACATCGACTACGAGCTCGTGCTGGTCGACGACGGCTCCTCCGACGGCACCGCGGCCAAGATCGAGCGCGGGCCGCGGGTCCGGGTGCTGGAGTTCGAGGAGAACTGCGGGCAGAGCGCGGCCATGTACGCGGGGGTCCACGCGGCGCGGGGGGAGCTGATCGCCCTCATCGACGGCGACCTCCAAAACGACCCCGCCGACATCCCCAAGCTGGTCGCCGAGATCGACGGGGGCGCCGACCTCGCCTGCGGGTACCGCGCGCAGAGGAAGGACACCCGTTTCAAGCGCATGCAGAGCCGGATCGCCAACAAGGTCCGTAGCCGCTTCGTCGGCGACGGCGTCCGCGACACCGGCTGTACTCTGAAGGTCATGCGCCGCGAGTGCCGCGAGGCGCTGGTCCCCTTTACCGGCATGCACCGTTTCATCCCCGCCCTTATCAAGGCGATGGGGTACACAGTCACCGAACTGCCGGTCAACCACCGCGCACGACAACACGGGGTGAGCAAATACGGGTTCGGCAACCGCGCCATCCGCGCCACCAGGGACATGTTCGGCGTGCGCTGGCTCAACTCGCGCCGTTTCAAGATCCGGCTGAAGGGCGACGCCTGAGGCGATCTTCCGGGCTAGCCCCCCTCTCCCCTCAGTCACTCGGCCGGCGGAGCGGTGACTAAAAAATCTGAATTACCAGCCCAGGGTCGACGCTCGGTCTCGGACAAAGTTTTGTCCCCGGGCGAGATCCCCTCACCCAGCCCCTCGGAAAGCGCACTGCCGGGTGCGCCTGAAGCCCGCATATTCCGGTGCTTGCAGGGATATTGCCCCCCTCTCTAGGGGGCGAGTTGGGCACAAAATTTTTAGTGTTATTGACTATCGACGTTCCGTCCCGGTCCCGTTAAAAAGTCAGGGGAAATTAAGTATTTTTTTTATCCCCGGCCGCACTCGACCAAGAAACCAACACCTACCATGAGCTTGCGTGAGCATCTGAGAAACGTCCTCCCCGACATCCTTCCACCGGACCCCAAAGACGCAATCAAGGGGACGGAGTTGATCGAGCTGGTGAAGCTCAAGCTGGAGCAGAAATACAGCGACGCGACACTGCGCTACCACTTCTCCATCATGTCCTGCGACCCGAGCGCGCCGATCGCCAAGGTCGAACACGGCCAGGGCTACTACCTGCGGACCAACACGCTCAACTCGATGAAGAGCGCCCGCCACATGATCTCCCCGAGCCAGGCCACCTTCGGTGACGCCTTCGGGTACACCACCTCGAACGAGGCGCTCTTGCGCGCCAACAAGTTCCGCGCCGTGGTCGCGCGGTGCGGCGAGAACGAGGGGAAGTTCCCGTTCATCCTCCAGGAGACCTTCGGCGAGGAGGCCCAGTATGAAGACCTCTGGAAGTACCCGGACGTGATCTCGGTCTCGTGGCAGATCGGACAGATCGCCGATGGCGGCGTCGAGTTCGACCGCGACATGCTCCAGCTCCAGCGCAGCTTCGGTTCCCAACCGTTCACCCTGCGCTCGATGAAGATGAAGCTGGAGGTGCGCCACGACACCTTCCGCGAGGATTTCTTCCAGTGCCTCAGCAACTCCCGATGGGCGCATTTCGGCGAGCTGATCATCGCCGAGCCGGTCGAGGACGAGACCCTGGTCGACGGGCTGCGGTCGCTCGGGACGGAGTTCGGCATCGGCATCACCAGCTTCGGCCTGGGCGCCGACGACCTCGACGAGCTGCCCGAGCCGGGGGCGATCCGGCACTTCAAGGAGCGCGAGATGGAGGGGCTGCACAAGCTGATCCGCTTCCAGCGCATCTCGGAGTCCCGCCCGCGCAGCGAGTTGGGCTGGGAGCAGGTGCGCACCCTGCGTTCGACCAACGCCGAGATCGAGTCGATGTTCCAGTGGCTCAGCCACTCCCTCGACAACGGCCAGGCGCAGCCGTTCGCCAGCTTCCGCAGCGGCCTGAGGCCGACCGAGAGCCCGGTGTCCCTGTAGGGAAGAGATCGACATCGCCCGGCGGCAGCCGCGGCCTCCGGAGGCGCGGATGCCGCGAACGGTGGGGCTTCGATGTCCAGTGCGGCGCCCCCGGAACGTTGACTTCAGGGGCGTTCCGCCGCATAGTGCCGCTCTGGAAACCCCAGAACCTCTCTCCTTTCTCTCCTCGGAACCCTACCTCTCGACACCGCCATGCGCGCAACGCTCATCCGCCTTTCCCTCGCCACTGCCGCCCTCGGCGTAACCTCCGCCGCCCGGGCACAGGACGCCCCCTCGGGGGAGGAACCGAACATCCGTCTCGAGGACCCCGCGGCCCCCGACGAGGACCGCGACAAAGTCCGCCTCACCGACGATGTCACCCCGGACGCCCCGGGCGATTCCGAGACACCCCCCTCCGAGCTCGACTTCGCGGAGGAGAACCCCAGCTCCCCCATCCCCCCCTCGATCAAGAAGATGTCCGAGGAGGAGAAACTCAAGCTCAGCGGACTCCTGCGGGACGCGTCCACCTACCTCGGCGGCATCCGCGTCCAGGAGGCCTTCGAGAAGCTGGTGGAGGCCGAGGCGATGGCGCCGGACTACTCCGTCGTCCACAATCTGCTCGGGGCCGCCTACACCAAGACGAGGGACTTCGACAAGGCCGCCGTCTCGTTCTCCAAGGCGGTCGAGCTCGACCCGAGGGCCTTCATGTCGCGCTTCAACCTCACCGAGATCCTCTTCGTCCAAGGCGATTTTGCCGAGGCGGAGAAGGAGTTCAAGGAGCTGATCGCGGCGAATAAGGAAATGAACGAGTCCACCAGCGCGCTGATCGAGTTCAAGATCCTCATCTGCCGCCTGAAGCAGGACGACGAGGAGGGGGCCCGCGCCATCTTGAACACCTACGACTTCCTCGACGACCAGCCGGTGTACTACTTCGGCAACGCCGCCATCCACTTCAATAAGGGCGAGGAGGACGAGGCGCGGAGCTGGATCGCCTCCGCGAACCGGGTCTACCCGCCGGCCCAGAATGGCCTCTACGCCGACTCGTTCATCGAGATCGGCTGGATCGAGAACTTCCAGTAGCCCGCCGGCCTTTCCCGCGGGCGCGCCGGATGGAGATCGACCCGACCGGCTGGCAGATCGCCGTCGATACCGGCGGCACCTTCACCGACGCCTTCGCGGTGGCGCCGGACGGCCGCCGGCAGCGCACCAAACTGCTCTCCTCCAGCAGGCTCCGGGCGGGTGTGGACGCGGCCGGTGAGGGAGGGGTGGCGCTGCGGCTCGACCGCGACTTCGGCGCCCCCCGCGGCCTGCTGGTCGGCTTCAGCGCCCAGGTCTCCGGAGGCCACACGGACGAGGTCAGCAAGGTCATCTCATGGGATCCCGAGGAGCGGGCGCTCCAGATCGACCGCCCGCTGGAGGTCTCCCCAGGCGAGGCGATCGACCTGTTCACCGGGGAGGAGGTCCCAGTGCTCGCCGCACGCATGCTCACCGCCACGCGGTTGGGCGACAGACTCCCCAGCTGCGCCCTGCGTCTCGCGACGACGCGGATGACCAATGCCCTGCTGGAGAACCGCGGCACCCCGCCGGTGCTCGTCTTGCCCGAGGGGCTGGGCGACCTGCTCGAAATCGGCGATCAGCGCCGCGAGGACCTCTTCGCGCTGACCCATCGGAAGACCAGGCTACCGGTCGCGCGTGTGTATGAGATCGCCGGGCACCTCGACCCCGATGGCGGGGAGGTCGAACCGCTAGATCTCTCCCCCACCCTCGAGCGCATCGCGGCCGAGGTCCCCGAGGGCGAGCGGCAGACGGCGGCCGTCGCCCTGCTCAACAGCTACCGGGACGACAGACACGAGGCCGAGGTCGCTGCGGCCCTGTCGGGGATCGGGTTCCAGGACGTCGTCGTATCCTCGGGGCTCTCGCAGTCGATGCGGATCCTGCCACGGGCACAGACCGCGGTCGCCGCCGCCTACCTCGCCCCGTCCACCAACAAGTTCTTCGGGTCGGTCGCCGCCCAGATCGGGGGGGAGTTCCTGGCCATGACGAGTTCGGGCGGGCTGCGTCCGGCCACGGAGTTTTACCCCACCGACGGCCTCCTCAGCGGCCCGGCCGGCGGCCTCATCGGTGCGCTCGCGGCAGCGCGGGCGGCCTCGCTCGGCGACTTCATCACTTTCGACATGGGGGGGACGAGCACCGACGTCGCCCGCGTCGGCAACTCCCTCCCACTCCGTTTCGAACATGCCGTCGGCGCGGCGTCCGTGCAGGCGCCGGCCTTGCACATCGAGACCATCGCCGCCGGCGGCGGCTCCATCTGTCGCGTCGGCCCGGAGGGGGTCGATGTCGGCCCCGCGAGCGCCGGGGCGGAACCTGGCCCGGCGTGCTATGGCCGCGGCGGCGCTTTTACCCTAACTGATGTCAACCTCCTGCTGGGGAGGATCGACCCGGGGCGGGCCCGGGTACCGCTCGACGCCGCAGCCAGCGAGGCCGCCTTCGCCACCTTCAGGGAGGAGCTGGCGGCGGCCGGCCAGCCGGGGGGAGGGCGGCGCGAACTGCTCGAGGGCCTGCTCGGCGTCGCCGTGGGGCGGATGGCCGAGGCGATCCGGAAGATCTCGGTCCGCGAGGGCTACGACCCCAGGAAACATGCCCTGCTCGCCTTCGGTGGCGCCGGCCCGCAGCATGCCTGTTCCGTCGCAGACGCCCTCGGGATCGAGACGATCCTGGTCCCGGGGGACGCCGGTCTGCTCAGTGCGCGGGGCGTCGCCAGCGCCCAGCTGCAACGCTTCGTCTCCCGGTCGGTGCTGCGCGATCTCCCCGGGGCAATCGGAGGCCTCGAGGGGCAACTGGCCGCGCTCGAAGCGCAGGCGCTCGCCGCGGTCGGCGCGGGAGCTGCGGTGAGCAGGCGGATCGCTGAACTGCGCCTCGCTGGCCAAGAGGCGACCCTCGAGATCGAAGTCGGGGCCGCAGAGGCCCTGCCCGCACAGTTCGCCGGGCGCTTCGAGAACCTGTTCGGTTACCCCCCGCCGCCGGACCGCGAGGTCGAACTGGTATCGCTGCGCGTCGCCGCCGCCACCGCCCCGGACGAGTGGCCGGCGACCGAGTTCGGCGAGGCTGTGCCGGTCGAAGATCTCACCGTCGAGAGCGACCCCTTTTCCACCCTCGCCGTCGAACCAGGTTGGGCGGTGCGGCACGCCGCCGATGGCAGCCGTCTGCTCGAG
>JANQMB010000254.1 GCA_028280355.1 Verrucomicrobiales bacterium | reverse complement strand
CGCCCAGTCGCGTTCCTCGACGTCCCAGATCGATGCCGCGGTCGGTGCCGGCGGGCTGACCTCCGCGGGCGGCTGGCTCCTCGACGGCGGCTGGTGGGCGGAGGTCTCCGGCGTCGCGGGCCGGCGCATCGAGACCATCCACGAGAAACACCCCGAACTGCCCGGGCTCGACCTGAGCGAGTTGCGCAACTTTATGAAGAAGCGGCTGCCGGACCCGAAGCTCTTCGACGCGCTCGTCGAGGGCCTCTCGGGGGACGGGTTCGTGCGTTCCGGGACCACCATCCGCAGCGCCTCCCATTCCCCGCAGCTGCCCCCCAACCTGAGGGCGGCGGGCGAGAAACTACGCGCCGCGCTCGACGCCAACCCCCTCGAACCGCCGAACCCGAAGGAGCTGGTCGGCTCCGACGCCGACGCCACGGCACTCAAGTTCCTGCTCGAGACCGGCGAGGCGGTGCAGCTCGACGACAAGGCGATCCTGCTCGCCCCCCACTATCACGCGGCCGTCGCCACCGTGAGGCGACACATCGAGGCGAACGGCCCGTCGACCGCCGCCGACATCCGCACGGCGCTGGGGACCACCCGCCGCATCCTCATCCCCTTGCTAGAGAAACTCGACCGCGAAGGGGTGACCCTCCGCCAGGGCGACCTCCGGGCACTGAGGCGATAGGGCGACGGGGGAGCCCGGGGTCACGAAAGCTCGGCGACCGCGGCGGCCAACGACTCGGCGTCGCCGACGGTGATCACCCGGGTGCCGCGGCGGATGCGGCCCATCAGCCCGGCGAGGACCGGCTTCGGCCCGAACTCGATGAAGGTCTCGTGCCCGGACTCTAACAGATACTCCATCGACTCGACCCAGCGCACGGAACCCGTCACCTGCCGTTCGAGGGTCGAGCGCACCTCCTCCGGCCCAGCCGCCGGGCGCGCCTCGACGTTGCCGACGACGGGGAACCCGGTCTCGCCCAACTCCACGCCAGCGAGCGCCGCCGCCAGCTTCTCCTGCGCGGGCCGCATCAGGCGCGAGTGGTAGGCGCCGGCGACCTCGAGCTCCTTCCCCATGCGCAGGCCGGCGTCCTTGGCGCCGGCGACCGCGGCGGCGATCCCCCCCCGGCTCCCCGAGAGCACGATCTGCCCGGGGGAGTTGAGGTTGGCGACGTCGACATCGACCTTCGCGGCGAGGGCGCGGACGTCGGCCTCCTCGCCGCCGATCATCGCCGCCATCGACCCCTCGGTCTCGGCGCAGGCCTCGTCCATGAAGCGGCCGCGCTGGGCGACCAGCTGGAGGCCGGTCGAGAAATCGAACGCCCCGGCCGCGGCATAGGCGGTGAACTCGCCGAGCGAGAGCCCGGCGGCCGCGGCCGGCTCGAGGCCGGGGCACTCCGCGCGCAGCACCTCCCAACAGGCGAGGCCGTGGACATAGAGCGCCGGCTGGCACCACGAGGTCCTGGTGAGCTCTTCGGCCGGCCCCTCGAACATCACCTCGGAGAGGGGCTGCCCGAGCTCGGCGTCGGCGCGCTCGATCAGCTCGCGCGCCGCGGGGTAGGCCTCGGCGAGCGAGCGCCCCATCCCGACCTCCTGGGCGCCCTGGCCGGCGAAAAGTAATACGGCTCTCTGGTTCATGGCGCCCATTCCTCCAGCATCGGGAGGCATCGCGCAACCTTGTTTTCCAACATCTCCACCGGCCGGGCGAGGGCCTCGGCGAGCCCGACCTCGCCGTCGACCAGCGGGTAGATCGCGTCGAAGTGCCCGGCGAGCGCCTCCCCGTCACCACAGCTCCCGCAGAAGGCGACCACCGGAACCCCCGCCGCCCTCGCCATCTTCGCCACCCCTGCCGGCGCCTTGCCCATCAGCGATTGGGCGTCCAGCCGCCCCTCACCCGTGATCACCAGGTCGGCGGCGGCGACCGCTTCGGCCAGACCGACCGCCTCGGCGACCAGCTCGAAGCCCGGCCGCAGCTCCGCCGCACAGAAACTCATCAAACCGAACCCCAGCCCCCCGGCGGCCCCCGCGCCAGCAGCATCCCGGTGATCGACCCCGAACTCGGCCACCACCGCCTCGGCGAACCGGGACAGCCGCTGCTCGTGACGCCCCCGGTCGGCCTCCCCCACCCCCTTCTGCGCACCGAACACCGCCGTCGCCCCATCGTCACCCAGCAGCGGGTTGGCCACGTCGCAGGCGACGGTGATCTCCGGGAGGTCGAGCGCGAGATCGGGGACGATGTCCGCGACGTCGCCGATCCCGCCCGGGACATCGTCGATCTCCCCACCGCCCGCGTCGAGGAACCGGAAGCCGAGCGCCGCCGCCATGCCGGCACCGGCATCGTTGGTCGCGCTGCCGCCGATCCCGATCAGGATCCGGTCGACGCCCGCGGCGCGTGCCGCGAGGAGGAGTTCGCCTGTGCCGCGGGTCGAGGCCCGCCAGGGATCGAGCGCCGCCGCATCGAGCAGGGCCAGACCGGAGGCGCTGCTCATCTCCATCACCGCCAGCCCCCCTCCGCCGGCCTCGTCGGCGACGAGCGCAAAACCCGCCCGCACCGGATCCCCGAGCGGCCCGGTGACATCGACCTCCACCCAGCGGCCACCCAACGCAGCGCCGACCGCGGCCGCCGTCCCCTCCCCACCATCCGCCACCGGCAGCAGCTGCAGATCGTGTCCGCCCAGGGGCGCCGCCATCGCGGCAGCCGCCTCGGCGCCGGTGAGCGTGCCTTTGAATTTGTCGGGGGCGATCAAGATCCGCATCGCCCGCGATGCTACGCGCCCTGCACAGACCGCGCCATCGAACTTGTCAACGGCACAGAATTCGCTGGACGCGATTATCAGCGTGTCTTAAACGACGGGGTGCACTGCCCCTATTGTCAGGTGCGCGTGCGGGAGAGTGACCCCATCTGCGCTAGCTGTGGCATCAGCCTAGAGAAGGCTGACGCCATGCTCGGCGCAGTGCCACGGCTCGTCAGCGGGCTCTCCGACGACGCCGGCCTGATGTCCCGCAGGGACTCGCGCCGCATCCACCGGGAACTGAGGGAGACCCACGTCCGCTTCCGACAGGTCGAAGTTTCCGTCGTCACCCTCGACGGGATCCCCGCTGGGGTGAACTTGCCCACCTACACCTTCTGGCTGTTCAACCGGTCGGACGTCGTCCGCAAGCTCGACACCGACGGCCGCAACTACGACATCCTGCTGACCATCGATGCGGCGGGCAGAAACGCGGCCATGACGGTGGGTTACGGGCTCGAACCGCTGGTGGGCAAACGGCACCTCCGGCAGATCCTCGACGCCGGGCAGGCGCACCTGGCGGCGGACGCCTATGCCGCCGGCGTATTGATGATCTTGGAGAAGCTACGGGAGACGCTGCGCGAGATCGCCCTCGGCACCCCCGCCGCCTTCGCCCTGCCGGACACACCGGTCGTCGAAGCGAAGTCGATGGCCGAGGCCGCCCTCGATTTCTGAGCTCGTCCGGAGGCCACCCAGCTTGCTTGCGAGCGATAGAGAGTCGGTATCGCCCCAGGGGAAACAGCTCATTCGAACCCTACCCCGCACCTCCAAACGCCTCCAGGAAGGCCACCTCCAACGCCAGGGCTTCCTGGACGTTGGTGGCGAGATCGTCGCGCAGGGCCTCGACCGCCGCCATCCGGCGCAGCAGGTCCGCGGCGGGCAGCCGGCGGGCCAGCTCCGCCGTCGCCGCCGCGTCGTCCGGCAGGTCGAGCCGCCCGTACCCCGACTGCTGGCGCAGGGCGTCGCCGAACCAGGCGACGAGGATCTCTAACAAATCCGAGCGCGCCCCGAGATAGCGCGACTGGGCGACCGCCTTGTGGTAGTCCTCGCGCCCCTTCAGCCAGCGCCCGTCCGTCGTCTTGCCATAGGCTGCCTGCTCCTTCTTTCGCTCCGCGTCCCCGGTCTTCTCCGCGCCCGCCTTGACCCCCTTCAACAGCTCGGAGAACCCCTTCGCCATCCCGAGCGCCTCGGAGACGCCGGCCCCGGCCCCGGCGCGGGAGAGCATCTCGCGCAGCGCGCGCCCCTCGTCGCCACCCGGCATCGGACCGCCGGGCGGGCGCAGCGAGACCAGGATGCAGCGCGACAGGATGGTGTCGAGCAGCTGCTCGGGGAACGCCGTCACCAGCAGCAACAGGCTGCCGTCGGGCGGCTCCTCCAAAGTCTTCAAGAACGCGTTCTCGGCCTGTTCCCCGAGCCGGTCGGCGTCGGCGATGATCCCCACCTTGGTCTTCCCGGCCGCCGCCCGCTGGTGGAGCATGCCCTCCAGCGCGCGAACCTGCTTGACGGTAATCCGGCGCGACTTCGACTCCGGCTGCACCAGCCGGACGTTCTCGTCGGCGAGCGCGTCGAGCCGGGTGCCGGGCAGCCCCCCGTTGACCAGCGCCACCAGCCGCCCGGCCAGTTCGGCCTTGCCGCTACCCGCCGGCCCGGTGATGAGGTACGCGTGTGCCAACCGGCCGGCGGAGGCCGCGTTGCTCAGGTACCCGAAGGCCGCTTCGACGCCTAACGACATGGATCGTGGGGTATTCCTTGGGCGGGACGGACGAAATTGACAGAACTTTTTGTCTGCCTCTGCCGGCCGCGACCGCTACCCCTCGACCCCCAAGACCTTGCTGGCGATCTGCGCCTCGACCACATCGGGCGTCGCCGAGGCATCGATGACCAGGAAGCGACCCGGCTCGCCCGCCGCCAGCTCGAGGTAGCCCCGCCGCACCCTCTCGAAGAACGCGTCCGGCTCGCGTTCCATCCGGTCGGCCACCCCGCCGTCGCGACCGGCGATGCGCCGCCTGCTCTCGGCGACGTCGATGTCGAGCAGGACAGTGCGGTCGGGCAGGCACCCGCCCACGGCGAGGGCGTTGACGGTCGCCACGGCCTCCGCCCCCAGCCCCCGGCCCACCCCCTGGTAGACCGTCGTCGAGTCGAGAAACCGGTCGGCCAACACCCAGGCACCGCGCGCCAGGGCGGGCTCGATGACCTCGCGCACGAGCTGGGCCCGGCTGGCGGCAAACAGCAGCAGCTCGGCCTCAGCGGTGAGCCCCTCGCCCTCCGGGGCGTGCTGCAGGAGATCGCGGACCTTCTCGCCGGCGGCCGTCCCCCCGGGTTCACGGGTCAGCAACACCTCACGCCCCTCCCCCTCAAGCCGCGCCTTCAGCCTCGCGATCTGCGTGGACTTCCCGCAGCCCTCCGAGCCCTCGAATGTGATGAAGCGACCGCGCGCCGACATACGCACCGATGTAGCGGCGGAGGTCAGCTTTGTCGACCCCGAGTCCGCCTCTCTCCCCTCCGGGTCAATTCTCCAAGTCCACCCCACTCAAGGGGAGCCCACGACGAGGTCCAACGGGCTCCGGATCCCGGCGCCCCCCACCCCGATCGACACGTGGGTGTAGATCTCCGTCGTCGCCACGTCCGCGTGCCCCAGCAACTGCTGCAGGGCGCGCAGGTGGACGCCGCTCTCCAAGGCGTGCGTCGCGAAAGAGTGCCGCAACGCGTGGCTGGTGACCCGCTTCTCAACCCCCGCCCGGCGAGCGGCGTCGGCAATCGCCATCCCATAGGCCGATGGGTGCAGATGGTGGCGGCGGCTGACCCCCGTCTCCGGATCGCGGGACTCGCCGCTGGCGGGAAACCACCAGAACCACTCCCAGCGCTCGCTCGCCCTCGGCATCTTCGAGGAGAGTGCCCCTGGCAAGGCAACCCCCTCCCGCCCTGCGGCGCGGTCGGCTTCGTACAGCTCCCGCAGCGCCCGCTTGTGCCGCTCGAAGAGCCCGACCAGCGCCTCGGGAAAGACCGTCACCCGATCCCTATCCCCCTTGCCGCCGCGGACCGTCACCGTCCGGCGTCCTAGGTCGATGTCCTTGATCCGCAGCGACAGCAGCTCCGAACGCCGCAACCCTGCCGCGTACTGCAGCTGCGCCGGCAGGCTCCAGGTCGAAGTCAACTTGGCGATCAGCGCCAGAATCTCCTCGACCTCCAGCACCACGGGCACCCTCGGCTGCGTCTTGCGCAACCTCACCCCCAAGTCGACCTCCGTCATACCACAGACCTCCTTGAAGAAGAAGGCCAGGGCACACAGCGCCTGTCTCTGGGTGGCGAAGCTCCGCCTCTTCTCCCCCACCAGATCTTCCAGGAAACCACGTGCCGCCTCGGGCTCCATCGCCCTCCGATCCGTCTTTGCCCAGGTCCCATACCGCGCCGCCCACGCCCCGTACGTCTGGCGAGTGCGCCTGGCCAACCCGCGACGTGCGCCCGCCCTCTCCACCGCCGCCTTCATCCGCTCCGGAACGCCGCGCCCTTCGATCCCCCGATCGGAACACGCCTCCCGCCACCTCAACAGCCAACGCATCGCCTCCGCCCATTGCTCCAGTTGCCACGCCTCCCTCGGCCTTCCCCTCACCCGCTCCCTCCAGAACGCATGAGCGCCCTCGCGATCGAGTGCCCCTCCCCTCGCTAGCCGCCATTTTTCAAACCACCCCAGGAAGAACGCGAACCCTTGCTTCTGCCCCCCGGTGAGATCTCGGGATGCCGCCAAATCCGAGCGCCAGCCCTCCGTATCCGAAGAACCGCACGCTACCTCCGAGCCACCGCATGAATTGTTCATTTGAACAGTTTCCTGCAAGCCCCCCATAAAAGACAACAGAAAACTTTGGCCTCCGGGAAATCATTCCCTAACTTGTCCTAGATATCTGGTTGGGGGAGATGTACGAACACGGTCTAAAGGAACGACGAAATGTCAGGCTCCACAGATAGCCAATATCCCCTGACGACGATCCCCCAATCCCCACTCAACCTGTTCCGCCCCAAATATTTCACTCTTATTCGGAAACCTTGAACAAATCCTCCCCGCCATTCCCTCTCGCCAAATCCGATGCCATAATATAACTGTTAGGCTACCATCGAAGGGTTTCGTGTAATGAAGATTCAGTATTATATTATAACCGCGATGACGATCTTATTGGCTATAGGGTTAACGCCAATGTTTAACAAGCTTGACTATTCAAAAGGAATTACAACTGAACAGTGGGATTCCAAATGGAGCCAACTGAGATCAACCCTTCTCACTAAAGATTTTGGAACATACGACACTAAGCAAGTAACAGTTACGGTTATTTCAGGCCATGATTATCGTGCTCTTATACCTGGCCCCAATATTACAGATTATACCCAAGAAAAGATGCTGATTGGTTTGCTACCACGCTGGATCTACAACCAATTAACTGTGTTGGAAACAGGTTCTATTGATCCTGCGAATCCACAAAACTACACGATTCTATATGCTGCGGCTCAAAGCGAGGCGAAGCGGTCGCCTAACTAAGTGATGCAGCGGACGCCTTCGGCGCCGCTGATCTTAAACGTTAGGGCAGAAGATGGACTCCTCGACATTTTGGACGACAATCGACACGGCGCTGAGCCACTGCGAAGGCGACTCTTACGACGCATTCGAACTTGTCTGCGAGAAACTAGCCAAGCTTCCGAAGGCTGATGTGGCAATATTTGCCTGTTACGCTGGTCATTTCTCTCAGCAGGCTGAGACGTGGCCGCTGTATCAAGCTTACACGTTACTCATGGGTGTCGGAACTGACGATGGCTTCATGGACTTTCGCCAGTCTTTCGTGTTCCTGGGCAGCAAGAGATACAACAGCGCACTCGCAGATCCCGACTCGCTCGCAGACCTACCATACCGAGATATCGACTTCTTATGCCAGGAGATGCTCCTCAACCGATTCGACGACCTTCTAGACGGATGGGATTGGGGGAAGACGGGTTGGTCGCCCCCGCCTGATGTTCCGGTTGAGGAGGGGGTGACGGAGATTCGCGGCAAGCCCTACGAGACATGGGATCAGGTTGTCGCGGACTTCCCTCGGCTGACCGCCAAGGATCCCTAACAAACGCATGCAACCAACCTCAGACCCACGGGAGGGCGGCCTGAACGCCGTAAGGGACGCTCGCGCCCCTGTCACGCTCCCTGCTTGCGCAGGCAGCCCGCCAGCGGCTAGGTTCCCGGGTAATGCGGAGGTTGCCTCTCAGGTCAGAGGTGGCTGATGCTGGACGTTCTCTTCAAAGATGGGCATCGGCGTAGTCATTCACGGATACATCAGCGCCACAGGCTACGGGAATCAGATCGAGAGCCAGCGCATCCACGCGCACAATTCACGCGTCATCGACTTACTGCCAGAGTCAGACGAGGATTGGCCGTTCTTCCCTCGGTCGATGTTTACGGTGGCGCCGATGAGAATGACTCTCGGCGAGTGCATACCCCAGCATGAGAATCAGACGATTCAGTTTTTAGGGGACTTCAAGAACCAATACTCCCTCGATACCGAATGGGTTAAAAAGTTCGAGCTACTTCTCGGCCGCCTGTGCTGGGATCACGCGGTGGTCTACACCGAGTTCGCGATGATTCGATTCGTGTGGGATGTAGACCGTGAACTCGCCACGAAACTGTTCTTCTCCGACCCTCCTAAGCCGCCCCATGAGTGGACGTTGAAGGCCTACAGGATGGGTGATGAAGAGATGCCTCTCAAGGCCGCGATTGATGGAGGATATTCGCCAATCACACCAAGAAGAGAACAAGACGCTGCGCCCAACCCCTGACCCGCTGCGGAGTTGAAAACTATCCGACATTCGAACCATCAACCAGCGATCGACGCTCGCGCCCAGGTCAGGGGTCGGGTGAGCTAGGACGTTCGGCGAAGAATAATGGCAGCAACCCTACCATCGAATCGAGTAGATGCGATTGAACAGATTGAGTCCGCGTTCGCGAATTGCCAGCGACCGCGATCCGAGCAGTTGAGCAGTTGGGGTGGGTTGGATGCGAGTTCCGTCGTCGAGAATTGGAGCGACCGTGATCGTAGATCTGTGTCAGACATCGATCTGTTTTGTTCATACCTGGCAGAGGATCTCAGCTACATGAGCGCACCGGCGCTGAGATACTTCCTCCCGGCACTCTTGGGACTCTTTCTAAGATCACCTGAGAGAATTGATTTTGGAGGATTCATTTGCCTCATTAGTCGTTTGGAAGGACTCGTCGGATTACGGGATGATCACGACGGCGGCTTCTACCGTCCGGTCTCATTGACGCAAGAACAGCGCCTCGCGATCCGGGAGTTCTGCACTCAGGTGATGACGATCATCAAGAAATTTGATCTTGATTCCTTCGAGGCAGAGTATCAGGGGCGACTTAAGGAGATTCGCAAGAACGTCTTAATTTTCTCGTGCGAGGAAGACTACGATGCGGAACTATTCGCCCAGAGTAAGCCCAAGACCAAAACGCGCCGAACAAGACGGCGCTGACCAACCCGCTGCCGCCGAGGTGTCGAGACCGGAATGACAATTTCAACCATCATACTCGAGTCGGAGGGGCGCTCCCTGTAGCGGGTGGCAGGCCTTGGACGTTCGATCGATATGATGAAGGCTCCATTACATCTTTCCGTATCCATATTATTGCTGTTTGTATCTGCGGGTTGTGACGATGGGACGAATGGAGCGGAGGATCCATCCAAGATCTCTCGCAAGTTTGTTGATGCGATAATTTCAAGTCCCGAAGTTGGGACGAATGGAGCGGAGGATCCATCCGAGATCTCTCGCAAGTTTGTTGATGCGATAATTTCAAGTCCCGAAGTCGCATACGGGTTAATGCACGAGAGCGACGATGTGGTAACCCTCGAAGAGTTTGAGTTCGCGGCACGCATGATCTTGCCGCCTTCTGAAGCCGTGACGGCGATTGAGTTCGAAAAGGTTGAAGATGGTTGGAGTACCGAAGTTTCGAACCTAGGCAAGATTGAGTTTTCCTATTATTATTATCTCGTTCACTCCCGCGATAGGCTCCAACCCCTGATTTCGATTGCCGTCGCATTATTCGAACACGATGGACAATATAGGGTCCTCCGCTTCACAGTGAACACTAGAGATGAGCCACGAGTTTGAAATGAAAGATCGAACAAGCAGACGCAGCCGACCGATAATCGTCAGGAGTTTTCGTAAAAATCTCTTCATTTCTGATCGGGCTCAGGCTCGGTCGGCTGGTCTTTGACGTTCTGCGAGAAATAGAATGCCATCAGTCACTCTCAAACGAGACTCGGGATTCGCCGACGGGCTGCGATCTTACGAATTGCTGATCGACGGAGCACCACACCTTACGCTGCGGAACGGTGAAAGCGCCACGGTAGAACTCCCGGTGGGAACACACTCGATCGAAGCACGCCTCGACTGGCAACGATCTGCTCCTGTAACATTTGTTCTTGGTGACACCGACCGCACATTCAACGTTCGAAGCACCCTGCGTGGCTGGAGATTAATTCTTGCCTTACCGGCCATCTTTATCCCAGGCGCATGGATTTCAATCAAGGAGTGTCCGTCTTCGGTGGGCCGTCCTAATCAAAAGAATTGATCCCATGCCCACACAAGTAACAAAGCGCAGAACAAGACGGTGATGCCAAGCAATGACGGCCGGTCACGCCGCCTGCGGCGCTTCGCGCTTGAGCAGGCGTCGCGCCAGTCCTACGCTGGCATACCTCAAACGTTTCGGCATAAACAAATCGACTCGTGGCACTCGAGGACCAGATTCGAAACTTGGATAAGATCGACCGCATTGGTCTTGCACTCCTTGATTTCGTGAGGGCTATCCATCCCGGAGAGTTTGAGCTCAAGGGCAATTCTTGGATTTATCGCCCTGACAACTTTGTCACCATGGATGTCCACTGGCAGCGAGCCAACAACCTGACGCTATCGCTGAGAGGTGCCCCGAAGGAATTTGATGTCCGCGATTGCTTGCCACTCTCCTATGGAATGGGGAGAGTTTATTCTCGATGCAAGATTGAGCGACCCGACCAATTGGATGCAGCATCTTCTTACATTCGCAGAGCACTGGAGCTGTATCAGCGAGGAAGATCGCGCCCAATCACGCACCCAAGAACAATCGAGATCTAGGCAACAAGACATACTATGAGCGACGCCATTCCCAGTGGAACAAGCAGTGGAGACCCTAGTGCGTCGTTACAGAATCTCACAATCACAGCCGAGGAGAACTACGCTCACGCACGCGATCACGAGCATTTACGCGCTCAGATTACGGCAATCTTGGTCGCCGCGAGCTTTGTGCTAGTGGGGCTGGCAATCGACAAAGAACCTGGATCATCCGCCGTCACATTCATGATAATCGCTGTTGCAGTTCTAAGTCTCACAAATGTTTCACTTGTGTTCATGCACAACAATCGATTCGAACGTCATGTTGATATCGCGAGGCAGGCGAAAGACGAGATTCTCAAGCTGGACGGCAGTACTGCACCCGCTGAGCTTACTTTTTCATTCGAGCCCGAGAGAAAGAAGTGGGGGGCTTTAGCCATCACATGGGTCTTTGTGGCGGCACTTCCTATCCTAGCATGCATCGGTCTTTGGATAGCCCATTGCGCCGAACAAGGCGCGGATGATCAACTTCCTGCCCAATCGCGTCAACCTAAGCAGTGAGTGATTGACTGCCAGAGGGTTGGGCGCCTCCGTTTGTCGTGTGCGAGGTGTCTGGGGTCTGGGGCGAAGGGCTCGTCGAGGTTCATTCCATTTCTCTTCAGGATGTAGTCGGCGAGGGCGTCGCATGCCTTCTCGAGGCTGGGGCCGGCAACGCCTTCCGGCGCGGCGCGGAGGCGGGCGTGAACCTTCATACCGAGCACCATCAGCAGGGCGGTGGCGAGCACCAACGCCTTGATGTGGTGTTCGGAGCTCCTGTGGCCGAGGGCCTTCACGGCGTTGGAGGACTGCTTGATCGCGCGGAAGGCGATCTCGACCGACCACCTCTGTGCGTAGATCTTCCAGACCGAGGCGGCTGGCACGCTCTCCTTGGGGATGTTGGTGACGACCAGGCTCCAAGCGTCGCGCAGCAGCCCCTCCTTCGAGGGCGTTTTGCCCCGCCGCTTCGCCTCGCGCCGGCGGTGGCGCCGGTTGGCCGCGGCCCGCTCGTCGTCGAGACGGGTGGCGACGAGGCGGCAGGGCATCGGCGCCCGGCTGCCGACCTCGACGTGGAGGTCGACCCGGTTACGCCTCGCGCCCCTCAAAATGGCGCGCAGGGCGCGCCCCCGGCGGTCGACGAGCCCGGCGGTGGCGGGCAGGCGGCTCATCCAGTAGGCGCCGCGGCACCCGATGTCGTGCAGGGCGTGGAAGCAGAAGTAGCCCATGTCGCGCAGCACGACATCGGGTGCCGCGGCAGTGTTCGAGGATGTCGGGGGCGAGCTTCTGGTCGGG
>JANQMB010000237.1 GCA_028280355.1 Verrucomicrobiales bacterium | reverse complement strand
CTCTGAAGGCCGCGGCGGCACCCGGAGCCACTGCCCCCTTCCCTTCGCCCGTCCGATACCAAACTCATGCCATCGCACGCGTCCCGGGTCACCGACCTCAACATCGCCGCCAATATCCCGCTGCCGGCACCGGCCCTCCTGAGCCACGAGGTCCCGCGCTCCGGGGAGCAGGCGGCGTTCGTCGCAGCCTCCCGCGCCGCCGTCCAGAACATCATCTTTGGCGGGGACTCGCGCCTGCTCGTCGTCGTCGGCCCCTGTTCGATCCACGACGTCGAGGCCGGCAGGGAATACGCCCGCAAGCTGGCTGGCCTCGCCGCCGAGCTCTCGGAGAAACTCCTGCTGGTGATGCGGGTCTACTTCGAGAAGCCGCGCACCACGGTCGGCTGGAAGGGCCTCATCATGGACCCGGGGCTCGACGGCAGCAGCGATATCCCCGGTGGCCTGCGCATCGCGCGCTCGTTCCTCCGCGACGTCATCGATCTCGGGGTCCCGACCGCGACCGAACTGCTCGACCCGATCACCCCGCAGTATATCGCCGACCTGATCTGCTGGTCCGCCATCGGCGCCCGCACCACAGAGTCGCAGACCCACCGGCAGATGGCCTCCGGCCTGTCGATGCCGCTGGGCTTCAAGAATGCCACCAACGGCTCGCTGGCGCCGGCGGTGAACGCCATCAAGGCGGCGACCAGCCCGCAGACCTTCCTCGGTATCGGCGCCGAGGGCATCGCCTCCGCGGTCACCACCTGCGGCAACCCCCACTGCCACATCATCTTGCGCGGCGGGGAAGACGGCCCGAACTACGGCGCCCGCCACGTCGAGGAGGCCGCCGGACAGCTCGCCGGAAAGGGGCTCCGCCCGGCGATCATGATCGACGCCAGCCACGACAACTCCGGCAAGGACCACGAGAGCCAGCCGGGCGTGTTCGAGGACATCGTCGCCCAGCGCGCCGCCGGCGACACCCGCATCATCGGCGCCATGCTCGAGAGCAACCTCGTCGCCGGCGGACAGAAGTTCCCGCAACCGATCGCCGACCTGACCTACGGGCAGTCGATCACCGACAGGTGCATCGGCTGGGAGACCACCGAACGCATCCTGCGCGAGGCGGCGGGGAGGTTGTAGTCTCGCGAGGAGATCGGGAGCCTGCCCCCGGAGATCAAAACTCGTAGCCGCCAGGCCAGATCTCGTCTACCGGTTAGGCGATGCGGCGCGGATCCCTCCTCGGCTGGCGACTCGTCTTCGCCCTAGCGGCGATCGGCAATGCGCAGGGTGATCCCGTCCTGACCATCGACAGCCCGACGCTGGTGGAGACCCAGACGGGCACCAGCGAGATGGTCTTCACCGCTAGCCTCTCGGAGCCCAGCGCCGGCACCGTCACCGCCCGATACCGGACCTTCGATATCGACGGCAGAGCCGGCGAGGATTTCGAAGCGGCGGAAGGCGACCTGGTGTTCGCGCCGGGGGAGACGACGAAGAGCATCCCCATCCGCATTTTCGGCGACACCGTATCCGAAGCGGACGAGCGCTTCGGGGTCGTTCTCGAGGAGGCGACGGGAGCCACCATCGAGGCGTCGTGGGCACCGGTCGCAGACATCGACACCGGCCTGCATGAGGTCGAGGGCATCGTCATCCACGGCAACCAGGTTTTCGTGAACCAGCTGGATTATGTGGACCAGCCTAGTGTCTCCATCTACGAAAAGGGGTTCGGCGCCCAGGGCAGCTGGGGCCTGCGTGGTGGTTTCGAGCGCCCAGAGAGCTTCCTGGCAGTGCGCTCCCCACACACGGCCCTCGCCGTCACCGAGGACTTTCTCGCCATCGGGTACTACATCGGACACACCGGAGCCTTTACCGCCTCCGTTGTTCAGATCTACCGGCGTGACCTAGGCGCCCCCCTCGGTTGGACGCTGGCAGGACAACTGGACAGCGACATCGTCGCCGATGGTAGGGGGTTCGGCAGCAAACTCGCTTTCGTCGGAGATGACCTCCTGGTCGGGGCACCTTGGCTAGACGACGACAACCACCGACCCGGACGGGTTCATTGCTATCGCGGGAACCCCGACGGCAGCGACTGGCAACTCTACCAGGTCATCGAGAGGACGGGTTGGATCAACCGCTGGCTGGGATCGGAGATCGCCGCCCTCGCGCCTGACGAGATCGTCATCGGCAAACAAAGCAGGCTCTGGATCCACCGCTTCGACCAGGTCGAGGGGCTCTGGGACGAAGGGCAGATCGTCAACCTCGACGGCCCCGACCCCACCGTCGGATCCCAAGTTTCGGCGGGCTATGGTGCCGGGTGCTTCACCGTCGGCAGCACCCGCAGAAATCAGGATGGGGAGTGGTGGATACCCGCCACGGAGATCTATGAGAGGGATCTCAGTTCGTCTAACGGATGGCGCCAGGTCGAGGAGTTCAACCTCGGTGGCACCGCCAGCGGCTACAACCACTACATCACCGAAGACCTCTACATCCTCGCATTGCGGCACTATGTCGATAACGGACATTTTGTTTCCCGCGGCCTCTTTTCCGAGGTCAACATCCGCACGAAACGGGACGGCTGGGCTACCGAGACACCGCTCCCCTCCCCTGCGTGGCTGGCCTCCACGACGACCAGCTTCCCTTCGATCAGGAACCTCGGGCGCCATCTTTCGGTGGACCGGGGGACGATCGCCGCTGGCTATTGGAGCCACCCCAGCGAAGGGAACCGGGCGAGGATCGCCCTGTACCGCCAGACGGCCGGGATCGGCACGATCGTCAGCGACGACCCGCTCCAGATATCCATCGAGGACCGGGCTGGGAACGAGGGCAATAGACATGGTTTCCAAATCAACTTCTCCTACCCGGTCCGCGAGCCCGTGCAGATATGGGCCGAGAGAATCATCGCCTCGCCCGAGTTCCAGGGAACCGCAACCCGCGACGATTTCGTCGGTGGGGACACAGAGACCATCGAGGTCGGGCCGGGCTACAACGGCGCCAAGATCTATTTCGAAACCCGCGAAGACCTGCATATCGAAGACGACGAGACCTTTGCCGTCCGGATCTCGGCACCGGGGCAGGACGTCGAGTTCATCGACGATTTCGCGATAGGGACGATCCTCAACGACGACGTCCCACAGCTGCGGGTGACCACCCCATACTACGTGAGCGAAGGCGACACGCGCGAGATTACGATAACCTCCAGCCTCGCACACACCGAACCGATCACCGTCGACTACAGGACGGTCGACGGCACCGCGAAGGCGGGCGAGGACTACGTCCCCATATCCGGGACCTTGGTGTTCCAACCGGGCGAGCAATCGACGACCATTCTCCTCTCGACCATCGACGACCCCACCCCGGAGGAGAACGAGTTGCTCTACATCGAGCTTGCGAACCCCTCGATCGGCGAGACGTTCGACGGGGAGGTCAAGATCCAGTCCAACAATGACCCGTGGCCGACCGTCCGGGCCGAAGACATCACCGTCCTCGAAGCCGATGCGCTCGAGCGCAACGCGACGTTCACGCTGTCGATCGCCGACCCGATGCCCCTCGACCTCTCCTTTGACTACCGGGTGGTCGGTCTCGATGCCTCGATCCCCGGGGACGCCGCCCCGGTCTCCGGGCGTCTGACCATCCCCGGCGGACAGACCACCGCGACCGTGCAGGTGCCGGTCTACGGTGACCGCGTCGCCGAGCCGGACGAGCGGTTCCAGTTATTGCTGTCCAACTTCCACCGCGCAAGCTACGGCACCATCCCGGGAGACCCGACGCCGAGGCACTCCCACTTTTCCCCCTCGGCAGGGCAGGGCGGAAACTATGGCGAGGCGCTGGCCTTCCGGGGCGACTGGCTGTTGGTCGGCGAACCGGACACCGGCGCGGGGGTCGTCCATGTCCATCACCGGAACTCCGGGGGACCGCGAGGGTGGGGGGCGGTCGGCCGCCTCGAACCATCGGCAGGTGCCGATGGCGACCGCTTTGGCAGTGCGCTCGACTTCGACGGCCAGACCCTGATCGTCGGTGCACCGGGAAGACAGGGGGGCGCCGGGCGGGTCTCGTTGTACACCCTACAGGACGAACTCGGTGGGGTGCTCCAGCTCGTACGCCAGCTCGACGGCGAGAGCGCGGGCGATGAGCTTGGAGCCACCGTCGCGATAGACTCCGAGCTCGCCACCACCAGTGCCCCTGGGGAGGACGATGGCAAGGGGGCCATCTATGTCTTCGCGGAGTCCCCCACCCCACCTGGCTGGGAGCCCCCGGCGAGAATCGCCGGGGCGTCGGTTTCTCCAACCGGATCCGCCGTCGGCGCTGGGTTGGACATTCACGCCGGAACGATCGTTGCCACCTCCTCCGACCGGGTGACTCTGCTGAGACAGGGCGGTGGCGGGTGGGGGGTCGTGGGCTCCGTCCCCGAACCGGAGCGGGAGTTCGTCTCCCTGCAGGGGGACGTCCTCGCCGTGGTCAACCGGGGAGTCCTCTCCGAGGACAACAGATCCCTGATAGAAGCAGGACTCCTCAACATCTACCAGCGCGCCCCAGAGGCCCCCGGGACGTTCGAACTCCTGCAGTCAATCACACCGGGGCAAGGCACCATCGGGAACGGATATTACGTCTTCGGACACTCTCTGGCCCACACCGGAAACCGCATCGCCGTCGGGTGGGACATCGATACATTCGTGATCATCGGGAACTTCGAAGGCCAGATCCGCACCGGCCAGGTTTCCATCTTCCACTCAGGGGGTGGCGCCGGGGGGGAGTGGGAACAGACAATTACCGTCAGGGTAGATAAACCGAGGGAGAACCTGCTCCTCCAAGACCTGTTCGGTAGGGGGTTGGCGATGCGGGATGGGGAGCTGTTCGTCGGCGCCACCGGGGAAGATTTCTACGGACAGAACCGCGGGGCGTTCTACGCCTACACCTGGGGGGACGGCCCCGTCGCCACGATCATCGACAACGACCGCGACACCCCGAGCCTCCGCCGCCTGATCTCGTCGGCCATGCCCCGGCGGGTAGCCGTCCCGGAGAACGATGCACTGGGAGACTCGTGGCTCGCCCCCCAGTTTGATGACTCCACCTGGCTCGAGGGCGCAGGACCCGTCGGTTACGAGTCGGACTCCGGCTACGAGGCGCTGATCGGCCTCGACGTCGGAACCCTGATGGCGGGGCAAAACCAGACAGCCTACATCCGGTTCCCCTTCCCCGGGATCCCGTCGGAGGAACTCCGGGCACTCCAGCTGCACATCCGCTATGATGATGGCTTCATCGCCTATCTGAACGGCTCGAAAATCGCCGAGCGCAACCCCGCTGCCGACCCCGGCTGGAACAGCGGCGCGGCAGGATCCCATGATGACGCGGAGGCGATCCTCTTCGAGAAGATCGATGTCACCGGTTCGATCGACCGGCTCGACGCAACGCACAACGTCCTGGCGGTCCACGGCCTCAACTACGGCCTGGAGAGCTCCGATTTCCTCATCGATCTCGAGCTGGTCGGTCTCGTCCAGCACTCCTACACCCCCGCTCCCTACGAGACCTGGATGACAGCGTTCCCGTCGGTCCCCCAGGGCCTCGCAGGCCTCTCCCGGGATGCCGACAGCGATGGCTCAATGAACGTATTCGAGTACATCTGTGGCAGCGACCCGACCCGGCCGGGTCGCCCACTCGGGCTGCACGTGGTTGTCGATGACGGCAGCTTCCAGGTCGAGTTCGAACTCGCGTCCCCCCTGCCCGCCGATTCGGTGGTCGAGCTGCAGTCGAACACACATCTCGGCTCCGGCTGGCAATCGATCGCCAGCCGCACCGGACAGGGAGGTTGGACGGGGCCCGCGACCGTAGAGGAAACTCAGGGAGCCGGGGCAAAGACCGTGGTCACCGTCACGATCCCCGCATCCATGGTAGCTGGTCAACCGCGGGTGCTATTCCGGCTGAAAGGGAGCCTCTCCCTGGGAGATTGAGGTCGCCCCCCGGCACCTCCGTCGTCGCCCCTAGCATTGGATCTCGCAAGCGCGGTGGGATGATGGGAGCCCCCACGCCCAAACCAACGGTGCCCTCCTGGGAGCGAAGAAAATGGATTTCCGCCACTCGGCAGCTAGGGTCTTCCGGATGAAACGCGCCACCCGACCTGCGCTCCTCTCCCTCGTTTTCCCGGTAACCCTCCTCGCTCAAGACACCGCCCCAGATGACGACGGCGACCCCTTCGGGCTCGAGGACCCGCCCGCCATCGAGGCGGTCGACCAGCCCGTCTCGGAGCTGGCCGCCGGTGCGCTCGACGCCATGGTCGTCATCACCCAGGGGGCACGCGATGGGACGACGGCGGCGGTCGGCTCGGGCTTCGTCGTCTCCGCGGACGGGCTGGTCGCCACCTGTGCCCATGTGATCGGCGAGTCGCGCCCGCTGGGGGTGCGCTTCGCGGACGGTTCGGAGCACGAGGTGACGGCGATCCACGCCTGGAACCGGAAGCTCGACCTCGCCGTGCTGCGCATCGACCGGGAGGGGCTCGAGGCCCTCCCCCTCGCCCCCCCCGAC
>JANQMB010000213.1 GCA_028280355.1 Verrucomicrobiales bacterium | reverse complement strand
CGGGTCGGAGGGGGGCGGGCAGGATCAGGCCGGCGACCTGCCACATCCAGATGAGCCAAGCCCCGACGACCCCCTCCCTGGCGGCGGTGGGGTCTCGGTCAGCGTCGATACCATCGCCCAGCCACACGCCATCGTTAGCGGGAGGGTGACCTTCAGCGACGGGGAGTCCGCCGCCTGGTACCTCGACCAGATGGGACGGCTCGGTCTCGACCCGGCCACCGAACAATATCAGCCCTCGCAGGAAGACGTCGCCGCCTTTCAGGTCGAACTACAGAGAGTCCTCCGAGAGAAAGGGGTCTAGGGCGCCCGGCGGGACAAAAGGGGCAAAGGGGCAACGCAAGCCCTTGAGACTAGGGGTTTGGGCGACCCGCCGCCGGGGTGAGACCCCGAGCCATCTCCTCGGCGAAACCCTGCAAAAACGCCGCCATTGCGATCTGCCGCCCCCATTCCGTGTCGTTGGAGAGAGGTGCCGCAGGTGCCTCTAACCCAGACGGTACCGACTTCCAGGGCTCCAATCGCTGATGCTTCATTCTTAAATTTATGATAATTGTATAATATTGCAACTCGGTTTTGAGAATTTGTTGGCTCTCGACGATCGACATCCCTCTGCATCGAGCGCTTTTGCTGGTTCCCGGGAGGGGATAACCGCGCCTACCCCTCGCCGAACGGGAAGAATTTGGTGAGGACGATGGTGAGGAAGAAATTACAGACGAGCAGCGCGAGGGAGGCGATGACCACCGATCGCGTGGTGGCTCGGCCGACGCCGACCGCGCCGTCCTTGGCGACCAGGCCCTGGTGGCAGGCGACCAGGCAGATGAGGATGCCGAACACGAAGCCCTTGATCATGCCGAAGGCGATATCCTCAAGCTCGGTATAGTTCTGGAGGTGGGACATGAACCACGCGTCGGAGATGCCGTAGAACGGCACCGCGATCGTCCACGAGGCCACGATGCCGAACACGATGGCCTCGGCGATGAGCAGCGGCATCGAGATCATGATGGCCACGAAACGCGGCACCACGAGGTAGCCGGTCGGGCTCACCCCCATGGCGCGCAGGGCGTCCACCTGCTCGGTCACCTTCATGGTCCCGATCTCCGCGGCCATCGCCGCGCCGACCCTGCCGGTCACCATCAGCCCGACCAGCACCGGGGCGAGCTCGCGGCACATGGCGATCGAGACCAGGCCACCGATCCCGGTCTCCATATCGAGGCGGGTGGCCTGAAAGTAGGTCTGCGCGGTGAACACCGCCCCGGTGAACGCCCCGGTCACGATCACCACCGCCTGCGAACCAAACCCGATATTGACCACCTGCTGGCCGGCCAGGCGCGGGCGCAACCTCCCCCGGGCCATCAGCCCACAGGTCTCGCCCAAAAGCCCGCCGAGCTGGCCCAGGTAGGCCAGGGAGTTCAGAATCGCACGCCCGAGAAAAGTCACGCTACTCGATGTCGGAAGAGGGGGCGCCCACACCCGCGGGCGCCGACACCCTAGCGCGCTAGCCACCGCGGATCAACGCGCGCCCGCCCGGCGGGGGGCAGGGCGCCCGGCGGGCGGAGCCTCAGCCGAGCCGGATGGTGTCCGCCCCGCGGCGGGGCATGAGCTCCTCGGGGACCTTCCCCACCACCCGCGGCTGGAGGCCGATGCCGGTGAACACCTGTTGCAGCTGGGCGACCGTCACGAGCGGCGTCTCCATGTCGAAATAGACGATGTCGTGCGCCACGTCGACGTGATAGTGCACGCCGCCGAAAACCTCCAGGCCATGGCCGAGCTTCAAAACGTTGTCCCCCTCGCGCAGGCCCGGGGCGTAAAATGCGATTTCGATCATAGTCTCCCGGCGAGGTTATAGGAACGCCCACCGGGGTTCAATCCCCTTCTGGTGCCGATCCCGCACCCCGCCCGGCACGGGTTCCCCGAGCCCGGTAGACATCCGGGCGCCCCGGCGGCGCCCCACTGGTATACCGCGGGGGGCACCCAACCAGCCGATTGCTTTTCCCCACCCACCGCCGACAATGACCCGCCCCGCCAAACCGGCCCCCGACAGCACAAGCCCAGCATGAGACCGCACATCATCCTCCTTTCCGCCGCAGCCATCCTGCAACCCCAGTGGGCAGACGCCGAGGGCACCAGGGCCGCCGCCGGGCCGGCGGCCAAAGCGGAGATCAGCAACTCGAAGAAATACGAGGCGATCGTGCGCATCGAGTGCTCGTCCCTCAACCCGGACTACCGCACCCCCTGGAACACCGGCCGGGACAGCGGTGGCAACGGCACCGGCTGGCTGGTCGCACCGAACAAGTTCGTCACCAACGCCCACGTCGTCAGCAACAGCCGCATCGTCTACATCAAGAAGGTCGGCGACGCCAAACCCTACCTCGCCAAGATCCTGCACATCGCCCACGACTGCGACCTGGCGATGCTCGAGCTCGAGGACCCCTCCGCGTTCGAGGGCGTCGAGCCGTTCGAGGTCGGCGGCCTGCCGCAGCTCGACACCACCGTCAAGGTGATCGGATACCCGATCGGCGGCGAGCGCATCTCCATCACCAGCGGCGTCGTCTCGCGCATCGACTTCCTCAACTACTCGCACAGCTCCGTCGACCAGCACCTCACCATCCAGATCGACGCCGCGATCAACCCCGGCAACTCCGGCGGCCCGGTCCTACAGGGCGGCAAGGTCGTCGGCGTCGCCTTCCAGGGATACTCGGGCAACGTCGCACAGAACACCGGGTACATGATCCCCACCCCGGTGATACGGCGCTTCCTGAAGGACGTCGAAGACGGGCGATACGACCACTACGTCGACCTCAGCATGTCGGAGTTCACGCTGGTCAACCCCGCCCAGCGCGCCGCCCTCGGGCTGCCCAACGACGGCATCGGAATCATGGTCGCCCACGCTGACGCCGACGGGTCGGCGGGCGGCATCCTGCGCACCGGCGACGTCCTCCTGGCGATCGACGGGCGCCCCGTCATGTCCAACGGCCTCATCAACTACGACGGCGAGGACGTCAACATGAACGAGATCGTCGAGCGCAAGTTCGCGGGCGACATCATCAAGCTGAAGGTGTGGCGGGACAAGAAGCCGCTCGACACCCAGGTCACCCTCAAGCGCTTCATCCACTACCTGATCAGCGCCAAGCGCTACGGCGAGAAGCCGCGCTACGTCATGCATGCCGGGCTCGTGTTCCAGCCCCTCGACCGCAACCTGATGACCGCGCACAACATCAAGGACCTGCAGGTGCGCTACCACTTCACCGCATACGCCCACGACGAGATCTACAAGGAGCGCCCCGAGGTCATCGTGCTGACCACCGTGCTGCCCGACGCCATCAACTCCTACCTCGGCGGGTTCACCCAGGGCATCGTCGACGAGGTCAACGGCACCAAGGTCAGGACCCTGGAGGACGTCCACTCCGCGCTGCAGCGGGGCGGCGGCGACTTCGACGTCATCAAGCTGCTCGGCAACGGCCGGCCGATCGTCCTCGAGCGCAGCCGGGTCGCCGCCGCGCAGAAACGCATCCAGGAGAAATACAACGTGCTGCGGGACCACTACCTGGGCGATGCCGAACGGGAGGGCGCCCCGCCCGAGGGGAGATGACCCGCACCCCGAAGACCGCCACCGACAGCCGATCCCCCGACCACCCATGAGATCCCTCGCCCTGGCCGCCCTGGCCACCCTCCTCGCCGCCACCGCCACCCGCGGGGCACAGCCCTCACCCGCCAAATCGGTGGTGCGCGTCAATGCCACCCTGCAGGCCTACAACCAGATCCGGCCGTGGGAGAAGATCGCGCCCACCACCCGCCTCGGCCTCGGCGCCGTCATCGGGGACGGCAAGATCCTGGTCACCGCGCAGATGGTCACCGACGCCACCTACATCGAGCTCGAGAAGGCCGACACCTCGGCGAAGACGATCGCCGAGGTGGTGGCGGTCGACTACGAGGCCAACCTCGCGGTCCTGCAGCCCAGCGCCGACCCGGACTTCCTGGCCGACCGCGTCCCCTTCGAGCTGGAGACCGAGCTCAGGCCAGGCGACGCGGTCGAGGCCTGGCAGTTCGAGAGCAACGGCACGCCGGTCACCACCGAGATCGAGGTGTCGAAGGCCGAGATCGGCCCCTACTTCCTCGACACCGCGTTCTTCCTCAAGGTGCAGGCCAACGGGCCGGTCCAATACCGCTCGGGCAGCTTCACGCTCCCGGTCGCCAAGGGCGGCAAGCTGGCCGGCCTCCTGGTCAGCTACTCTAGCAAGGACCAGATCTCCCACATCCTGCCGGCCCCGATCATCGCCCACTTCCTCGCCGACCTCGAGGACGGTGAATACGGCGGCTTCCCGAACCTCGGCGTCGCCTACGCCCAGACGCTCGACGGGCAGTTCCGCAAATACCTCAAGCTGAACGGCGCCAAGGGCGGCGTCTTCGTCAGCAAGGTGATCCCCAACTCCTCGGCTGCCGCCGGCCTGAAGGTGGGCGACGTCATCCTCAGCATCGCCGGGCACGACATCGACTCGCGCGGCAACTACGACCACCCCGTCTGGGGCAAGCTCAGCCTCAGCCACCTCGTGCGCGGCCAGCCGTTCACCGGCGACACGGTCGAGATCGGCATCCTGCGTGACGGCGAGCGGAAGGACATCGCCCTGAAGCTCCTCCGCCGGAAGCCCGAAGACTACCTGATCGACCCCTACATGTTCGACCGCGGCCCGAAGTTCGCCATCGTCGGCGGGCTCGTTTTCCAGGAGCTCACCATGCCCTTCTTCCAGCTCTTCGGCAAAGACTGGCAGACCCGGGCCCCCATCAAGCTCCTCATGGCACAGGCCAACCCGGAGATGTACGAGGAGAAAGGCTACCGCAAGCTGGTCATCCTCACCCGCGCCATCCCGACCCCGGCCACCCTCGGGTACGAGCGCCTCAGCACCCTCATCGTCACGGAGGTCAACGGCAAACCGATCCACGACATCGGCGACCTGGTCGAGGCAACGGCGGGGGCCGACGTCGCGCAGCACCGCATCGAGTTCGAGGACTACCCGAAGCTCATCTTCCTCGACGCCGACCTCTCCAGGCGGGTCGACGCCACGCTCGAACAGCGCTTCGGCACGATCCGGAGGCTGGACTAGCCGGACTTCGATCTCAGAGATCCTGACTCCGAATGGCCGCGGCTATCTTCGACTGGGACGGGGTCGTCATCGACTCCCACGACCAGCACCAGCGCAGCTGGGAACAGCTCGCCGAGGAGGAGGGCAAGACCTTGCCCGACGGCTTCTTCAAACAGTCGTTCGGCATGCGCAACCAGACCATCATCCCCAAGTTCTTCGCCGGCTGGACCGACACGGGGGACCCGCGCGAGGTGGCGCGCCTGGCCGACCGCAAGGAGCAGATCTACCGTGAGCTAATCCGCGCCGACGGCATCGAACCGCTGCCCGGGGTGCGCGAGCTGCTGGGGTCGCTGGACGACGCCGGCATCCCGTGCTCGGTCGGATCATCGACGCCGCGCGCCAACATCGACGCCATCATGGAGGTGATCGGGCTCGGCGACCTCTTCGCCGCGATCACCGCCGCCGAGGACGTAACCAACGGCAAGCCGGCCCCGGACGTCTTCCTCAAGGCCACCGAGAAGGTGGGTGGCGAGCCCCGCAGCAGCGTCGTCTTCGAGGATGCCCACGTCGGTATCGAGGCCGGCCTCGCCGCGGGGATGAAGGTGGTCGCCGTGGCCACCACGCACCCCGCCGACAGCCTGCGCGACGCCCACCTGGTGTTCGACGACCTCACGGCCGTGGACGCCGACACCGTCCTCGGGCTGCTGGGATAGCCGCCCCGGCGACGCTCATCTCTTCCCCAGACCCAGCTTCCCCCTGCAATAGGCGATGCTCCTCTCGATCTCCGCCCGCTGGTAGTCCGCCGTCGCCCGCCCCCGGTCGCCCCCCTCCGGCGCCCGCCACGGCTCGCGCGGCCGCCCTTTCTTGGCGAGAGCCAGAAACTTGTCGTAGCCCTCAGGCTCGCCGCGCGGCCACCCCTTCCAGAACTCCTCGTCCTTCACCCGCAGCTCGTGGTTGAAACCGGAGATGGTCTCGATGTTCACCGCGGTCCCCGGACACAATTTCGCGTACAGGTCGAAATAGGCCTCCAGGTCCGCCGTCCCCTCCCCCATCGCCGTCCACTGTGCGGTGACCCCGTTCTCGCTCTCCCACAGCGCGGTGTCGCGCAGGCTGGTGGTGACCGCATACTTGCCGAGGTTGCGCAAGTTCTCCACCGGGTCCTCGAGCGTCCACACCGCGTTGCCGGAGTCCATGTTGGCGCCGACGAAGTCGCTGCCGGCCTCCTCGATCAGGCCGACGAGCTCCAGCGAGTGCATATCGCCGGCGTGGTTCTCCACCGCGATCTTCACCCCGCGATCCAGGCAGTAGGTCCTGTTGCGCTTCAGAACCGCGACGGTGTCGGCGATGCGCGCCTCGATGCCGCCCTCGCTCAGGCGGTCGCCCCGGTCGCCGAGCACGACCCGGAAGGCGGGGGAGCCGAGCGCCTGCGCCATGCGCACGCCGAGCCGCAGGTGCTCGTCCGCCGTGCCCCAGTCCGCCTTGAAACGGCGGGCCGTCGGGCAGATCGACCACGAGCCGAGCAGGATCCCCACCCCCTTGTCCGCGGCCCCCTTCGCCAGGTCGCCGAGGTAGGCGTCGTCGTCGAGTTTCTCCAAGGGGCCGAAATCGGTGATGAACAGGGTGTCGCATCCGAGCTCGGCGGCATAGTCGACCAGCGCCGGGGCCTTCCAGCCCATGGCGCGGACGGCGAAGTTGTCGTATCCGAGCGAGATCTTCTTCGCGGCAGGCACGGCGGCGCCGCCGATCCCCGACAGCATCGCACCCGCCCCGGCGGCCGCGGTCCCGAGGAACCGGCGGCGGTCGCTGTGTCCAGTCATGATGGGACAGCTAACCGGACTCCGCAGCGTTTGGCAACGCCACTGTCGCCCCGAGGTTACAAACCCCGCACCCCATTGTAACTGCGGGGACGCGGCCGCTCCGGATAGTGGGACCCGACATGACAACGACCATCGAAAGAGCGACAGACATCACCCCCGCCCCCGCATGGGGAGCAGCCCACCAGCCGCACGTGGGGCAGCACCGAGCCCGCACCCTCCGCGACCTCAGGGCGAGCGACCTGCGCAAGGGCGCCGGTTCCGAGTTGCCCGAGCTGATCCTCGCCAAACTCGCCTCCTTGGATACGACAGGCTTCACGGAGCGCCAGTTGACGAAAAGGGCCCGCCTGCTGCTCGAGCTGTTGCGCGACACGCTCGGCGGGCGCTACCCCGACCTCTCACTGCCGGCCTTCGCGGACATCGTGCTGGCGATGGACTACTTCGTCGCCGTGCACGACGAGATCCCGGACACCCTCCCCGGCGGCCTGGCCGACGACCTCCGCAAGTTCGACGAGACGATCGCGACCCACCGGGGCGAGATCGAGGCATACCGCCGCTGGCGCGAGGGGGGCTAGCCACCGCACCGCCATCCTACGGCACCCTTT
>JANQMB010000219.1 GCA_028280355.1 Verrucomicrobiales bacterium | reverse complement strand
GCCTCGCCAGGGACGTCGACGGCTGCGCAGTCGCGATCGACGACGACCAGATGGACGGGCAGTCGCACCTCGAGCATCGCACCGAGGATGGTCCCGGTGCCCGACGCCAGCACGGCCAGCCGCATGCCCTGTCGCTACAGCTTCGCGATCAGCTCGGCCATCATCGTGCCGGCCCCGGTGGGGTTGTCGGCGACCTGCGCTCCCGCAGCGGTCAGGGCCTCCATCTTCGCCTGCGCGGTGCCCTTGCCGCCGGAGACGATGGCGCCGGCGTGGCCCATGCGCCGGCCGGGGGGCGCGGTGGCGCCGGCGATGAAGCCGGCGATCGGCTTGTCACAGTTGTCCTTCGCCCACTCCGCGGCCTCCTCCTCCGCGCTCCCGCCGATCTCCCCGATCATGATGATCGACTCCGTCTCGGGGTCCTCGTTGAACAGCTTCAGGACGTCGAGGTGGGAGGTGCCGTTGATCGGGTCGCCGCCGATGCCGACGCAGGTGCTCTGGCCGAGGCCGAGCTGGGTCGTCTGCCACACGGCCTCGTAGGTGAGCGTGCCGGAGCGCGACACGACCCCGACGCTGCCTTTCTTGTGGATGTAGCCGGGGGCGATGCCGATGCGGCAGCCACCGCTCGAGTCCGGGCCCGTCCCCGGGGTGACGACGCCCGGGCAGTTGGGGCCGATGAGGCGCGTCCGCGAACCCTCCATGGTGGCGCGCACGCGCATCATGTCGGCGACCGGGATCCCCTCGGTGATCGCCACCACCAGCTCGACCCCGGCGTCGACCGCCTCCAGGATCGCGTCGCCCGCGAAAGCCGGCGGGACGAAGATGGCGGAGACGGTGGCGCCGGTCTCGGCCACCGCCTGATCGACGGTGTCGAAGACGGGCACCTTGTCCTCGAAGGTCTGCCCGCCCTTGCCCGGCGTGACCCCGGCGACGACCTGGGTGCCGTATTCGAGGCTGAGTTTCGCATGCCGGCCGCCGAAGCCGCCGGTGATGCCCTGGATGAGGACGCGGGTGTCTGGTTGGACGAGGATGGACATGGCTGTTCGGGGGGTGATCAGTAACCGGCGTTCGGCGATCAGATTTCGGGTGCGAGATCGTTGATGGTGAAGTCGGGGCGAGTCCACCAGCCGTCGCCGGGGGCGGCGTTCGAACCGTGGATCTCGACAGCGTTGGTGGGCGTCTCCCGGAGCTCGACGCGCACGCAGGCGAGGCCGTCCTCCAGCAGCGCGTTCGCTTTGGCAAAGTAGCAGGCCGCGCGCACCTCGGTAGTCGGGTCGCCGGGGGTGACCAGCAGGCTCGGCAGCAGCTCCGGTTCGTTCTCCCGAAACCAGCCGACCAGTGGATCCCTATCGCTGACGTGGAAGCTGTGGTCGAGCGAGCCGTCGACGAACTCGAACCAGCGCCCCTTCGCGCGCTCAAACTCGACGAGCATGTTGGTCTCGGGGTCGAGCCCACGACCGTCCCCGGCGGCGATATCGACCGTCACCACCTCGTCGTGCCCGTGTGGCACCCGACAGGCTGGCGCGGCCCCACTGACCAGGCGGTGGCCCATGGAATAGCGTCGTGAGAACCGCAGGACGATGTCGTTTTCAGCCACTGATCATTTCGCTGCATCGGGGCCATCCCGTTCTCTCGGCCCCCGTTCTCACGCCGCGATCGCCGCCACCGCCTTCTTTGCAGCATCGGCCAGGTCGTCGGCGGCGATGAGGGCGACGTCCGATCCGGCGAGCGTCTTCTTGCCGGCCTCGACGTTGTTGCCTTCGAGGCGGACGACGAGCGGGATGTTCAGGTCGACCTGCTTGCAGGCGGCGACGATGCCGTGGGCGATGACGTCGCAGTCCATGATGCCGCCGAAGATGTTGACCAGGATGCCCTTCACGTTGGGGTCGCCGAGGATGATCTTGAAGGCGTTGGTGACCTGCTCCTCGGTCGCGCCGCCGCCGACGTCGAGGAAGTTCGCGGGTTCTCCACCGCAGTGTTTGATGATGTCCATGGTCGCCATGGCGAGGCCGGCGCCGTTGACCAGGCAGGCGATGTTGCCGTCCAGCCCGATGTAGTTGAGGTCGAACTCGGAGGCGGCGACCTCGCGCGGGTCCTCCTCGGAGACGTCGCGCATCGCCTCGATGTCCGGGTGCCGGTAGAGCGCGTTGTCGTCGAAGCCGAACTTGGCGTCGAGGGCCAGGACCGCGCCGTCCGGGGTCGTCACCAGCGGGTTGATCTCGACCATCGAACAGTCGCAGGCGAGGAACAGCTTGTACAGTGCCCGCAGCAGCTTGCCGAACTGTTTGGCGGTGTCGCCGGCGAAGCCGAGCCGGGCGGCGATCTTGCGGACCTCGTAGGGCTGCAGGCCGGCGAGGGGGTGGACCGGCTCGCGCAGGATTTTCTCCGGCGTCTTCTCGGCGACCTCCTCGATGTTCACCCCGCCCTCGGTGGACGCGACGATCATCGGGCAGCGGCCCTCGCGGTCCATGAGGATGGCGAGGTAGTACTCCTTCTCGATATCGACCGCCTCGGCGACCATGACCTTGCCGACCGGTTTGCCGGCCTCGCCGGTCTGGTGGGTCACCAGGGTCTGCCCGATCATCTTGCCGGCGATCTCGCCGATCTCGTCGGCGCTGTCGGCGAGGTGCACGCCGCCCTGGAAACCGTTCTTGAAGGTGCCCTTGCCGCGGCCGCCGGCGTGCACCTGGGCCTTGACGACGATCTTCCCGGCGATGCCGCCGGCGATCTCCCTCGCCTGCTCGGCGGTCTCGGCCACCTGGCCGCGCGGCGAGGGCACGCCGAATTTCTCGAAGAGTTCCTTGGCCTGGTATTCGTGGATGTTCATCGGGTTGCTCCGGGGAGCGGGATACTAGGTGGCGGGGGTCTGGCGGTCAAGCGCTCGCGCCGGGGGCGGCGAGGGCGGCGGGCAGCGGCGCGTGCCACTCGCCGAACCCCGGTATCGCCATGCGGGCGCAATGGAGGGCCTGGCGGGGGAGGAGCAGGACCCTGGCGAGGCGGTCGTTCCAGCCGGTCTCTATGAACTCGAGGTAGCAGCCCTCGTCGGGGCCGTAGATCTTGTCGCCGACGATCGGCAGCCCGGCGTGTTTCAGATGCACGCGGATCTGGTGCATGCGGCCGGTCTGCGGCCGGCAGCGGACCAGGGAGGTGGGTCGCCCCAGCGGGTCGCCGGGCAGCGGGCCGGCGCGGCGGAGGACCTCGAACCCGGTGTGGCTGGGTGCGCCGTCGGGGTGGGGGATCTGTTTGACCCAGACCTCCGATTCCCCGATCTCGCCGGCGCGCAGGATCGGGCTATCGACGTGGAACCGGTCCTGCGGGGGGTGGCCGTGGACGAGCGCGACATACTCTTTGGCGACCTGGCGCCGTTGCATGGCGAGCCCGAGGCGCCGCGCTGTGGCCTTGTTCTTCGCGACCAGCACGACACCGCTGGTCTCCCGGTCGAGGCGGTTGATGATCGAAAGCGTCGCGCCGTTGGCGATCTCGTACGCCAACAGACCCTGGAGCCCGTCGAGGAGCGTCGGCGGGTTGCCGGGTACGCTCGGGTGTACCAGGAGCGGCGCGGGTTTGTCGACGACGATGAGGTCGTCGGACTCGTCGATGACGGTGAAGTCGGGGTCGTGCCGCCCGGGCGGGGCGCTGCGGCCGGCGTTGGGCCGGCCGTCGCCAGATCGATCAATCGTCGTTGCCGCCTTCGTTTTCGAGGTAGTCGCGGACGTTGTGGAGGGCGTCGATGAGCTCATCGAGGGTCTCCGTGGGCACCATGATGGTGTCCCTCCTGCCGCGTACGTCTTCGGTGATTTTCAGGAATTTCCCGCGGTCGTTGGACTTCAGGTCTACGAAAAATACCTTCCGGTCGGAGAAAAGCTTTTCAGAATACAGTGGTTCGTCGCGGTAGCGACGATTTCCGTCATTTTCGTCTTCAAACATGGTTGTTATGGGCGGTGAGTAGGGAGGGGAAGGCTCCAAACTTGACCCATAAGGCCACGGGCGCCTCCCCCACATGCGCCAACATCACCCTTTTTCTTACCGGAATTCTCGGGTACGGGCAAGGCAAGTTATGAAAATATATTATTTTTGTTACCAGGGGTTCCCTACGGGGGTCTCTAGCTAATGCCGCAAGCCGTGCGGGCGCGATCGAGCGTCGCCCGCGCCGCGGCCCGGGCGCGGCCGGCGCCGTCCCTCAGCACGCCCTCGACGTGGTCCGGCGCCGCGAGCAGCTCCTCGCGACGTTCCCGCATCGGTCGGAAATGTTCCCAGAGCGCCTCGAAGAGCCGCTTCTTGAAGTCGCCATACCCGACCCCCCCGGCGCGGAACTCCGCCTCCATCGCCGCCACCTCTCCGGCGCCGGCCACCAGGCGGTAGAGGTCGATGATGATCGAGCCGCCGGGGTCCTTGGGGGCCTCGACGGGGGTGGAGTCGGTGACGATCGACATGATTTTCTTCCGGGTCGGTTTCTCGTCGCCGAAGATCTCGATGATGTTGCCGTAGCTCTTGCTCATCTTCTGGCCATCGAGCCCCGGGACCTTGGCCTTGTCGTCGCGGATGCGGGGCTCGGGGATGGTGAAGACCTCGCCGTACCGGTTGTTGAACTTGGTCGCGATGTCGCGGGTGACCTCGAGGTGCTGTTTCTGATCTTCGCCGACGGGCACCACGTTGCTGTCGTAGATCAGGATGTCCGCCGCCATCAGCACGGGGTAGGCGAACAGCCCGTGGGTGGCCTCGAGCCCCCGGTCCGTCTTGTCTTTGTAGGAGTGGCAGCGGTTGAGGAAGCCCATCGGTGTCACCGTGCTCAACAACCAGCTCAACTCCGTGACCTCGGGCACGTCGGACTGTCGGAAGAAGGTCGCCCTGGCGGGGTCGAGCCCGCAGGCGAGGAAATCGATGGCGACGTCGCGCACGTTGCGGCGCAGCTCCTCGGGGTCGTGGACGGTGGTGAGCGAATGGTAGTCGGCGATGAAATAGAACGCCTCGCCCTCGTCCTGGAGACGGACCGCCGGCTCCATCATGCCGAAGTAGTTGCCGACGTGGAGCCGTCCGCTGGGCTGGATTCCGGAGAGGATGCGCATGGTTCGGGGTGGGCGTCTAGGGCGTCTATCATCCGGATGCGCATTCCGCTGTCAAGGGGGTGGGTCCGTGGTAGCGTGCTGGTATGGTTCGTGCCTCGCAGTGGTTCGCCGGCCTCGCGTTGCTCGCCGGCGGGTTCTATGCGCTGGCCCGTGCCAGGGATCTCGGCCCGGCGTTGTTCGGCTCGGCTATGGTGGTCGGGGGGGCGGTGGTGTTGGCGACCAGATTGGCCCCCTGGGTGGCAGCGCCGTTCTTGCGCTTCATCGACGGCATCTACCTGCCCGGGGGCGCCGCGGGCGGGGATCCACCCCCGAACTACCGGCTGGCAAGATACTACATCCGCTCGCGGCAGCTCGATCTGGCGATCGCCGAATACCGGAAGATCCTGGCCTACCACCCGTCCGCGGCCGAGGCCTACATCGCGCTGTTCGACGTCTTGGCGAACCACAAGGGGATGCGCGCACAGGCGGCCAGGCTGTACCGGAGGGGGCTGCGCAAAGTCGGTGGGCGATCCGATCGCCGGAGGCTGCGGGAGGCCTACGGCGATGGTGAGGTCGCACCGTTCGAACTCGATCCGGACGAAGAGGTGCTCGGCGGGACAGTGAAGTTTCCCAAACTCCGCAGCTAGGCGGAAGGGGGGAGGGCGTCGGAGGAGATTCCGCGGCCTCATCGCCCCGATATCGCCCAAGATTCCCTATTTTAGGGGCTGAATAGTTAAAAAAACTAAAAGAACTGGTTGCAGTTTGAGATAAAAACCATAATTTACATGAAATCTATATTGCCAGACTTGGAGAGTTATGTTTGAAACGAAAAGGAAAGTGCTGATCGTCGATGACGAACGGGAGATGCAGCTTTGGCTGAAATCACTGTTCGAACAGTCGGGCTACGAGTGTGTGACGGCGGAGGACGGGGCGATGGCGGTGAGCGCGGCGATGCGCGAAGAGCCAGATCTGATGATCCTCGATCTCGGTTTGCCAGCGGGCAGCGGCGTGTTCGTGCTCGAAACCCTGCGCAAGCATCCGATGGAGCGGATGTCGAAGATGCCGATCATCGTGTTCAGCGGCGACAAGTGGTACGACAAAAACGAGGCGTTCGCCGCGGGGGCGACCGCCTACTTCACCAAGCCCGCGAGCAACGAGGAGCTTCTCGCCGCGGCTGAGAAGGCGCTCGCGTTGCCGCACTAGGGGGTCGGTACGCGCTGTCCCGACGGGACGCCGCGCGACCACAGGTGCCCTTGTTTTCGCGTTCCCCCCCGGGGGACGTGGCCAGTCGGTTTTGGCGTGCTGGAATATTTCTGCATTTCGTGTGCATATCCATGATGGGCGATCCGTCAGAGGGGAGGATGGTTCGGCAGCTGTTGCCGGCCAACCGGAGAATCATCGATTAGGGTGATGGGCGGGCGCACTCCTCCTCCTCCCACGCGTCCGTCTGTCACCCGCTCTCTCCCCCCTTTTCCGGGCGGCGGTCGCCACCGGCCTCAGACGGCGACACAGGGCACGAGGATGCCGTCGCGCATCCCGTGGATGATCTTTTTGTCGGAGGGCACCAGCGTCGCCAGGATGCCGGCCAGCTTGACCTCGGGTCGTGCCGCGTCCTCGCCGAGGAAGTAGTACGGGCATAGCCGCGCCCGCACCGGCATGTGCCGCACCTCGCCGGAGGCCTCGTCCCAGAAGGGGTGTTCGAACACCTTGGCGCGTTTGAAATCCTGTAGGACCCAGGGGCGCTCTGGGAAGTCGGCGATCGCGGCGCCCACCGCGGCGTTCCACTGGTCGGCGGGGAGATCCTCGCCGATCCTGACGCTGCGGCTGCCCCAGGCGAGCTCCGAGAAGCCGCTGATCTTCAGGACCAGCGCCCGTTCCTTCTGGGAGAACTCGCCGAGCTGTCGCCAGTCGTTGATCCCCAACCTCGGCAGTTCGGCATGGTGCGGGACGGGCGCCGGGTCGATGATCCAGCTGTAGGGGAAATGCGAGGCGAGGCGGTCGAGGTGGCTGGCGCGCATCTGCGCGGCCCAGAACTCGCGCAGCGGCCGGGACCAGAACAGCGCGCTCCACATCTTCTCTTCGAGGTAGGGCTTGTAGGGCGCGGTGAGGTCGATCTCGCCGGCCGCGGCCGCCTCGAACAGGGGGTCGGAGCAGGCCACGTTGTCGAGGTCGAAGAGTTCGAAGAAGCGGTAGACCGAGCGTCCGCGCGGGGTGTAGGCCTCGGCCGGACAGACTTCGAAAGCCGCCCCCCCGCCCCGACCGTTGAGCTGGGCGGCGAGCCACTCCATCTCCGGCCGGTAGTCGGAGGACTCCTCGCTGACGACGATGTCAGCCCCGTCGGGCAACATCGACGCGAAGCCGTCGAACATGCCCCCGGGGCCGCCGACCACGCCGGGTTCGAAATCGGAGTAGACCTGGTTGAGCCAGGCGGTGAGGCCGATGCCGCCCGGCTGGTTGTCCAGTTCGGTGATCGCGAAACCGTCCTCCGTCCAGATCAGGTCGGGCCGGATGACCCGCGGCAGCGCGTCGCGCAGGGCGGGGTGGCGGGAGCGCTCGACGAGCTCGGGCGGTTTGCCGGCGTCGAGGTAGCCCGCCAGCCAGGCCGGGGCTTTGCCCTTGACGCTCTGCAGGTAGAGCGTGTTGGCGGCGCGCTGGAAGAGGGCGAGCTGGTGGCCGAGGCGACCGAGCTCGTCGACCACCTTTGCCGGCAACGCCAGCGGCTGGGGCGAGACGAGCCAGTCCTTGTCGGCGAACAGGCCGCCCTCGGGCATCGCCCCCCGCACCGCCGCGACCCTATCTGCGGCGGTGACCGGTGCCGTCCGTTGCAGGGTTTCGCCCATCGGGTCCATCGGTTTCAGGGTCGGAGTTCCGGCGGGGCTATTTCATTCCGCGCAGCGCCGTCCGGATGAGCTCGTCTGCTTCGGGTTCCCCGCCCTGGGAGTCGGCGATCTTCTGGACCGCTTTGAGCGCCTCCGCCTGTTTGAAGCCGAGCGAGATCAGCGCCAGCACGGCGTCGTTCACGGCGCCGGCCTTGCCGCTGGCGCCGCCCCCTTCGCTGGCCGCCTCCCAGGCCGCGGTGACCCCGACTTTGTCCTTCAGCTCGAGGACGATGCGCTCCGCGGTCTTCTTGCCGAGCCCGTTGATCTTCGCCAGCGCTGCGATATCACCGCCGACGACCGCCCCCTTGAACTCGTCCACCGACATCCCGCTTAGCACCGCGAGCCCGAGTTTTGGGCCGATACCGGAAACGCGATCGATCAACAGCCGGAAGAGGTCGCGCTCGGCGGACGTCCGGAAGCCGTAGAGCGCCTGCTCCTGCTCGCGCACGTGGAAATGGGTGAGCAGTTTGACCTTCGCGCCGGCGGCGGGGATGCCGTCGCTGGTCGACAGCGGGACCAGGACCTCGTAGCCGACGCCGTTGACGTCGATCGTCAGCCGCCCGGGCAGGCTCTCGGCGAGAACGCCGTCGAGGAAGGTGATCATCGGGGGATGCTCAACGGGGTACGGTCGCCGGTCAACGCCAGGAAGCATCCCTTGATCGTCGCCGGCGGTGCGCGGAGGGTATCGGCCGTGTCCGCT
>JANQMB010000177.1 GCA_028280355.1 Verrucomicrobiales bacterium | reverse complement strand
CAGCGCGCACATCCGCACGGTCGGACGGCGCGGCGATTTCTCCACCAGCCCCACCCTCAGCCCGGCGCTGGCGGTGGCGGTAGCGAGATGGATACGGCGGCGGTGGGCGGGGGCACGCGCCCTGCCGCGGAACGTCATCGAGGTCGGGGCCGGCGATGGCTCGCTCGCCGCGGGGGTCCTCGCCCGGCTCGGCTGGACCGGCCGCCGCGGGCTGCGCTACCACATCGTCGAGACCTCCGCCCCGCTCCGGGGGCTGCAGCGCGACCGGCTCCGGGACCGGCGGTACACCTGGCACGACACGATGCGCGCTGCCCTCGACGTTTGTGGGGGGGAGGCGATCGTGGTCTCCAACGAACTCGTCGACGCCTTCCCCACCACCCTGCTGGAATGGCGCCAAGACCGTTCGGCCTGGCACGAAGTCCTCATCGACCACGACGGGCAAAGCTGGGTCGAGCGGACCGGCCCCCAGCTCGAACTCCCCCACGCCTCGTCGCTGACCCCCTGGCGCCCGCCGGACGGCCAGCGGGTCGAACGCCACGACAGCTACGTCGACTGGCTGGAGGGTTGGCTGCAGGACTGGCACGCGGGCGAGATGTTGACCATCGACTACGGCGACACCTTCCCGCAGCTCTACCACCGCCGCCCGCTGGGCACACTGCGCGCCTATTTCGCCCAGCAGCGCCTCGAGTCCTTGCCCGAGGTGCTCGCCCGCCCGGGCAGGCAGGACATCACCGCCGATGTCGATTTCACCGACCTGCTCCAGCGCGGCGAGGCCCGCGGCCTCGAGACGGTCCGACTATGCACCCAAGCCGAATTCCTCTCCGAATATGTCCGTGGCCAGGCGGGGGCGGCCGGCGACCCGACCTCCGACCCGGACGGAGCCGGAGGCGCCTTCAAGGTACTTCACCAGCGCCCGCGCAGGAACCGCTAGGGAGACCCCCCGGTTTCAATCCTGCCCATCCACACCGGCGACGACCTCCGGCTGGCGGCCGTTGATCGCCGCCGCCGAACGCGCGCGCTCGGAGCGCGCGATCTCCAACTCCTGGTTGAGGATGCCGATCTCGCCAAGCAGCTCGGCGACCTGCTCGTCATGTTTCCTCAACTCGTTCCGCAGACGCTGGTTCTCCCGCATCACCCCCGGGTCGTTCGGGACGGCAAGGCTCCCGTTGCCCAAACCGCTCAAGCGCATGTCCCGCTGCGGCCGATCCGCCGTCAGCTCGTCAAGGCGCCGCTCCGCGGAGGCGATCTCCCCCTCCAGCAGATCGATGATCCCGTGCAGCGCCCGCTCCCGCTTCCGCAGCGCCGCCACCTGCCCCTCGGAATCCCGGAGATCCCGCCGCAGCCTCGAATTTGCCACCTTCTCCTCATCGAGGGCGGCCTGCGAGCCCGCCAGCTGCTCGCCGAGCGCATCGACTTGCCCCATGAACCCGGCCACCTGTATCGCCAGATGATCCCGCTCCTCCCCCAACTCCTCCACCTTGTCCCCCAGTTCCTCCACCTCGACGACCTGGAGGCGCAGCACCTCACGCTCGACGGCCAGATCCCCATTCTCCTCGCGCAAACCCTCCACCGAAGTCTCCAACTCGCCCATCTGCAGATCCGCGATATGGACGATCATCCCGACCGGTACCAACACCCCCGCAGCGGCCAGCACGCGCAAGCCCCACGGCAAGCGAAAGTTCGCCTGCGAAGGAACAGCGGGAGATCTCGTCGAGGTTTCTAGATCCATGGGCACATCGGCTCTAATATTTCCATAAATATCAAGGCTCCTATGTATTTAGTCAAAGTTAAATAAATGCCCCAAGACATCCCGCCCCCGGCCGCCATGCCCCTTGACATCCGGTTCACGCGCACCCCATCCTCCCCCGCCCGATGAGATTCGCGATCTGCAACGAAACCTATGGCGACTGGGAGTTCGGGAAGGTCTGCGACCACATCGCGGCGTGTGGGTATGATGGGGTCGAGGTCGCCCCCTTCACGCTCAAGGACGACCCACGCGACCTGACCGAGGCCGAGTGTACCGCCTTCGGCGACCGCGCCCGCAGCGCCGGGATCGAGGTCGTCGGGCTGCACTGGTTGCTGGTGAAGCCGGCTTGGCTACACCTCACCACCGACGACCCCCTGCTCCACAAGGACACGGTCGCCTTCGGCCAACACCTCGCCCGCTGCTGCGCCGCGATGGGCGGCGGCGTCATGGTCTGGGGCAGCCCCAAACAGCGGACGGTGGCCAAAGGTTGGACCTACGGGGACGCCGCCTCCCGCGCCGCCGACACGCTGCGCCAGATCGCCGAGGCGGCCGGCCCCCTCGGGGTGGACATCGCGGTCGAGCCGCTCGCGCGCAGGGAGACCAACTTCCTCAACACCGCCGCGGAGACCGTCGAACTCATCGAGCGCGTCGACCACCCGGCATGCCGGCTCCACCTCGACGTCAAGGCGATGGGCGACGAGGAGAAACCCATCCCGCAGATCATCGCCGAGAACGCCCGCCATCTCGCCCACTTCCACGCCAACGACCCCAACCTGCGGGGTCCGGGATCCGGCGACGTCGCCTATCCCCCCATCGTCGACGCACTGCGACAGATCGGCTACGATCGCTACGTTTCGGTCGAGGTCTTCGACTATAGCCCCGACGCGGAGACCATCGCCACCGAGAGCATCGGTTTCCTCAAAGAGGTGTTTGCGGGGTAGGGTCCCGACCCGGTGGGGCGAAAGAAAAAAGCGCGCGCCCCCTCGGACGCGCGCCCCAATGATCTAGAAAATGGATGGCACTAGGCGCGACCCGGATCGCGCTACGGGATCGCCAGCCGTTCGCCGATGCGGATCAGGTCCCCGTCGAGACCGTTCGCCCGCTGGATCGCGCCGACCGTCGTCCCATAGCGACGGGAGATGTTGTAGAGGGTGTCGCCCTTCTGGACGGTGTGGCTCGTCGCCCCAGAACCGCCGCCGCCAGCGTTCGAAGACCCGCCGGAGGGCGCCGTGTAGGGGTTGCTGCTAGCCGTGTTGTAGTAGTCGTCGCTGCCGTAGGACGCGTTGCCCGAATAGCTCGAGGCATCCTCGTAGCTCTGCCCCCCCCCGGAGGCATACACGTTGTCGTACTCCCCATCAGACGCATAGGGGTCATACGTTCCGCCGTAAGGTTGACCGCTGCTGGAACCGTTTTGCGCCGACCTGTTCGTCTTACAGGCCACACCCAATAGGGAAATCGTCGTTAGAACCAAAACTGCCGGAATTTTCTGCATGACCTCTATTTTCTACGGTTTCCTAAGTATTTCGCATCAATTAATAAAAAAGTCAATATGCGCCCGGGAAAATTTGCGAACCGTCGCCCGATCCCCTCGGGGGGGCACGCGAAAGGGCGAGCCCGAAGGCTCGCCCTTTCGATCAATAACCTTCGCTCAACTCATTCGAGATCAAGCGATTACAGCAATCTTTTATACGGTGAAATCCGTCTCGTCCGCCCCGACAACCAGAGTCTTCGGGGGAACAGCGGCATCGACCCATGCTCGCTTCCACTCGAATCGATAGAGGCCGGTAGCGATGGGCATTCCGGACATCTTGACGGCGACGAGTAAGCTGAGCAATTCCATGGGATCGATTGAGTTCTCGCGAACAACCCAAGATACACCCCCGGACTCGATTATAAAAGCAACAATTGAGAAAATTATGAGATCGTCATCTCAAAAATGAGAACGCTTCAAGGGGAGGCGCTTCGGGATTGGAGCGGCGCTCAGCCTTCGACCGAAGGCGTCTCATCGCCATCGAACGGCTCCGGCTCACGCTCCCCCCGCAGGTAGGCGCCCAGGGCGTCGAGCCAGTCGTCGATCTCGTCATGGTCCGCGTTCTTCTGTACGAGCGACACCATGCCGGTGAGGGCGCTGCGGCGCCTGCCGGCTCTTAGCAAATCAGTGTACTTCTCCCAGCGCAGCCTCGGCAGTGTATCGTCGACGAACTTCTCCTCGGCCTCCTCGTCCTCCAGGGCCCTCACCGCCCGGGTCGACTGGGCGATCCTCTTGTCCCACGCCGCCGCGAGCTGCCCGGCCTTCTCCGGCGAGCGGTAGAGCGGCAGGACGGTCTCCTCGTAGATGCCGTCGATGTCCATCGGCCCCCGCCCCCAATCGGGCAGGTCTTTCAGGCTGGCCCCGAGATCGTACACCTTCCCGAAGACGGAGCCGACCGCGTCCTCGTGCAGGACGCTGCGCGCCCTGCCCAGCCCCGGGTACACGGAGAGCGCGGCGTCGATGAGGGCGGTGAGCTCGGGCACCAGCGCGACGATCTCATGCTCCTCCTTGGCCCGCGCCGCCCGCAGGGTGATGACGAGGAACTTCAACTGCAGGCGCCGCGCCTCCGAGTGCTGCTTGGAGCGGAGGTACCTCACGTTCTTCGTCTTCCAGTCCCGGTACTCGGACTCGCGCGCGCCGCGCCTCTCGAAGTGCACCTCCTTGTAGCACTTCAGATAGAAGTCGTAGGCGGCGGTGGTCGACTCCGCCGCCTCGCGGAACGCCTGGATCGACGAGGCGTGGATGCCGTAGCGCGACTCCCCCACCCTCTTCTTCACCGCCTCGATGGCCTCGATCATCCGGGCCGTCTCCGACGGGGTGAGGTCCTGCTCCTGTGCGGGCAGGGCGGCGGACCACAGGGCGAGAAGAGCGAGCGCGAAGACGGGGCCTGGGGGGATGGGCATCGGCGAACCTAGAGGTTCATCTCCCCGAGCGCAATGCCCCCGGCGCCCTCCCCCGCCGGGGCGAGCTTCGACTCGAACCACCGCCGGCCGCGTCGGCAGCGGCTATGGATCTGCCGACGCCCGACCCCGAACGCGGCGAGCGCCCCCCGGTGGTCCCACCAGGCCACCGCCCGCGTGACCGCGAAGATGGTCCGGAACTGCCAGCGCCACAACCCGGCGAGCAGCGGGTTCATGGTCCGCAGCTCATCGCGGAAAAAGTCCGCGTGGAACCTCAGGTGCCCCACCTCGTCCGCGACCAGGCGCCGGCATAGCCCGCGCACGGCGGTGTCGGGAACGGCGTCCGCCAACAACGCGTAGTAGCTCATGCCGACGATCTCGGCGGTGAGCAACACCTGCAGCTCGAACTGCAGGTTGATCAGCCGCCGCAGGCGCCTGAACACGAAGTCCGTCCACTGCGCCCCCTTCAGCCTGCCCCCGAGATACCGGACGCAGTCGGCCAGGTGGCGGGCGTGGCGGTTCTCCTCGGCGACGAACATCTCCACCGCCCGGTCGTAGCCCGGTAGCCGCGCCGCCGCCACGCGCGCCGCGTACGCCTTCAGCTTCCTCCCCTCGCCCGTCTCCCCGAGCTGGAAGGTCGCCAGCGAGGAGGCGAGCAAGTCCCTGGCGCGCCCCTGCGGGATCTCGCATGGCGCCAGGAAATCGGGCGCCGGCGGGGAGGTCCTCGCGGCGTTCGCGGCGAAGTGTTCGATCCATTTTTGTGTATCCATCATATCGATATTTCTGATCGCGGTTGGCCGCGCCCCTCAGCCGAGGTCGGCGGCGATACGCTGGAGGCGGTCGAACACACCCCTCACTGTCTCGTCGAGCGTCGAGGTGCCGGCCGTGACGCCCACCGAGGCGACGCCGCGAAACCACCGCCGGCGCAGCTCGTCTGGCCTGCTGACCCTCACCGCCCTGGCGCCCAGCGAGCGGGCCCTGCCGAGCAGCTCGCCGGTGTTGTTGCTGTTCGGCCCGCCGACCACCACGACGAACTCGCACTCCCGGCAGAGCTCGACCAGCGCCGCCTGCCGGTCCTTGGTGGGCTGGCAGACCGTGTCCACGAACTTGACCTCGCAGCCCGGCCGGCTGCGGCGCAGCTGCTCGACCAGCTGCGCCACCCGGTCTCGCGGCTGGGTCGTCTGTGACACCACCCCGAACCGCCCCTCCGACGGCAGCCTGAGGACATCCCGGAAGCTCTCGATCACCACCGCCTCCGGATAGTCCCCCACCAGCCCGTCCACCTCCACGTGGCCGCGGTGCCCGATCACCAGGGGTCGATAGCCCGCGCCCACCAGGCCGGCCAAGGCCGTGTGGGCCTTGGCCACCAGCGGGCAGGTGGTGTCGACCACCCGGCGCCCGGAACCCTGCCAGCGCCGGCGGACGCGGTCTGACACCCCGTGCGCCGTGAACACCACCGCGCCCTCGGCAGCCCCAGGGTCGGCGTCCGGTTCGCCACGGCCGGCGCCGATCCGCTCCAGGTCCTCGTCGACGACCGGGTTGTGCACCAGCTGCCCGAGGACTGTCACCGGTCCCTCGGCGGCGGCCGCGTGGGTGGCGCGCAGGGCGTCCCGCACGCCGAAACACATCCCGTAGTGGGAGGCGAGCCGAACCCGCATGCGGCGGCGGCGGCCCGCCCCCCCCCGATCCAATCTTGTCGTTTTCCGTATCTTCATGCTTCTATTTACTTTGCGTTACAAAGTGATCTTTCAAAAAAGGGGAGAGCCCGTCTCACCCCCTGCCGAGATCGACGATGCGTTCCAGGATCGCGATGTATTCCTCGAAGGCCCGCTTCCCCGCCGGGGTGAGCGCATACTTGGTCTGCGGCCGGCCCTTGACCTCCTTCGCCATCGAGACGTAGCCCGCCTTGTAGAGTGCGCGGAGGTGGGTGATCAGGTTGCCGTCGCTCATCTTCAACGCCGCCTTCAGATCCTGGAAGCTCCACTCCATCCGGGTCGCCAGGGCCGTCATGATCGACAGCCGCCCCCGCTCGTGGATGGTCTTGTCGAGCTTGTCGAAGTCGATCATGCACCCTCCCCCTCCCGCCCGCCACGCGTCATCACCACGAGGCCGTAGGCGAGATGGAGAACCCCGAAGGTGAGAATCATGATCCAGCTCGCCGCGCCGACGCTCTCGTCGAGCTCCAGGGAAGCCTTCAGGGCAGCTCCGACCCGTCCCCAGATGAAGTAGATAACCGTCCCGGAGATGATGAAGGCCAGCCCGAGCCGCCGCAGCGAGCGCGGGGCGAAGTGCGCCATCGCGAGCAGCGCCGCCCCGTAACAGAGCACCCATATCAGGGCGCAGTACTCCAGGTCGTAGCCACGCGCCAACTCGAACGAGATCAACCCTCCGGCGAGCGAAGGGGGCAAGACCGCGAACAGGGCATGGCGCATCCCGGCGGAGAAAAACGCCTCGCCCTCGCGGGCGGACTTCCTCCACAGCAGGAAGGTGTTGAAAACCTCGACCAGCACCAGCGCCCCGACCCAGACCCAGAACCAGCGCATCCCGATACCCGCACCCCCGCCGGACGGGGCACGCAGGAAATATACCCCCACCCCCACCGCGAGGAGGCCGCCGAACACCGCCGCCGGCCCCGACAGCGCGCGGTAGACCGTCGCCCTCTCCATCATCCCGCGGATCACCTTCAGATGTTCAGTTGCCGCAACCTGATCGTTCATCGAGACAAAACTTTGTTTTACAAAGCACAAACTGCAACCGGAATCTTCCGGGGTTCCCGCCGCCCGGCCGCCGTCGCGACGCCCGGCGCCACCACCTATGACATCCGCCGGCGCGCGCCGTTCGATCCGCGCTAGCCGGCGGCAATAAGTAGTTGTCTAACAACGCCCTTTCCCGATATTCCGCCCCGCAGTCCACCCACCCGTGATCATCCGCTCCAAGTCCCACCCGCGCGCCGGCCTGGTCGGCAACCCCTCCGACGGCTACTTCGGCAAGACGATCTCCTTCATCGTCCGCAACTTCGAGGCCGAGGTGGTGCTCTACGAGACCCCGGAGCTCAAGATCCTGCCGGCGAAACGCGACGAGTCGGTCTTCGGCAGCATCTCGGAGCTCGCTGAGGACGTGCGCCAGTTCGGTTACTACGGGGGTATCAGGTTGCTCAAGGCGACCGTCAAGCGCTTCTACGACTACTGCCGGGACAACTCGATCGAACTCGACGAGCGCAACTTCACCCTGCGCTATAGCAGCAACATCCCGCCGCAGGTCGGCATGGCCGGCTCCAGCGCGATCATCACCGCCTGCCTGAGGGCCCTGATGACCTTCTACGGGGTCACCATCCCGAAGCCCGTCCAGCCCAACCTCATCCTCTCGGTCGAGAACGACGAGCTGAAGATCCCGGCCGGCCTGCAGGACCGGGTCATCCAGGCGTACGAGGGCCTGGTCTACATGGACTTCGACCGGGAGACGATCGACAGGCAGGGACACGGCGACTACCAGGAGCTCGACCCGGCGCTGCTCCCCCCCCTCTACATCGCCTATACCACCCAGCTCTCGGAGGGAACGGAGGTTTTCCACAACGACATCCGGGGGCGCTTCGAGCGCGGGGACAGGGAGACCGTCGAGGCGATGGCCTTCTGGGCCGACCTCGCCCAGCAGACCCGCGACCTGCTGGTGGCCGGCAAGGGCGGCGAGATCGGGCCGCTCCTCGACGCCAACTTCGACCGGCGCCGCGAGGTCTACCGGATGAGCGATGGCAACATCCGGATGGTCGAGGCCGCCCGCTCGGTCGGCGCCACCGCCAAGTTCACCGGCTCCGGCGGCGCCATCGTCGGCACCTACGGGGACGAGGCCACGTTCGATCGGCTCGTCGACACCTTGACCCCGCTCGGCATGGGGGTGATCAAACCGGTGATCACCGACCGGCAATAATAGGAGCCCGACACACTCACCCGAAACCATGGTCCGCAAAGCAGTCATCCCCGCCGCAGGGTTCGGAACGCGCTTCCTCCCCGCCACCAAATCCCAACCGAAGGAGATGTTGCCGATCGTCGACACGCCGACGATCCAATACGTGGTCGAGGAGGCCGCCCGCTCCGGGATCACCGATGTCCTCATGGTGATCGGGAAAAGCAAGCGCGCCATCGAGGAGCATTTCTATCGCAACTTCGAGCTCGAGGCCGAGCTCGTCGAGAAGGGCAAGGCGGGGGAACTCGAGCAGATCCGGGGGATCTCCGACCTGGTGAACATCCACTTCGTCTGGCAGAAGGAGCTCAACGGCCTCGGCGACGCCGTCTTCTACGCGCGGGACCACGTGGGTAGCGAACCTTTCGTCCTGTTGCTCGGCGACACCCTCATGGGGTCCGACGACCCCGAGCGGCCAATCACCCGGCAGATGTTGGACGTCTACGAGCGCTACCACGGTTCGGTGGTCGCGGTCGAGGAGATCCCCCGGGCCAAGGTCGAACGTTATGGCATCATCGGCGGGGACCTGATCGACCCCGACCTCTACAAGCTCGACAAGCTGGTCGAGAAGCCGAGGGAGGAGGACGCCCCCTCGAACCTCGCCATCGCAGGCCGCTACGTGTTCACGGCGGAGATCTTCGACTACATCGCCGATACCAAACCGGGGAAGAACGGCGAGATCCAGCTCACCGACGCGATGGCGCGCATGCTCGAGGACCACGCGATGTACGCCCTCAACTTCCACGGCACCCGCTACGACATCGGCAACAAGCTCGACTTCCTAAAGACGAACGTCGTCTTCGGACTCGAGCGCGAAGACGTCGGTCCGGCGTTCCGGGAGTTCATCCTCAAGACCGCGGCCCGCCTGGAGACCGAATAGCGAACCGGGGGCAGAACACCTCCGGAGGACGCATCCGGAGAGCTCCTGGGAAAAGGTGCCCCCGTTCCATCCCGTTCGCAAAAGCCTGCGGAGCACGTATAATGGGAGCCCCCGCGACACCCGCCGCCGCCCCCGCGGTGCACTAGCCACCCGATCGACCCAACGACGATGAGCGAAGAGAGCCCTTCTGAAAACACCGAAGCTGGCTGGATCATCACCGCTTGCCGCAGCTGCGGGCGCGAGATCAAGTTGCGCGCCAGCGTCTCGTTGTCGGAGCTGGCCTGCCCCTATTGCAGCGAGATGCTCGGGGGGGGAGCCGGCGATGCAGCGGAGGGGGCGCCCGACCCCGCCGGGAGGACGGCCGGAGCCCCGCCGCCCGGCGAGACGTGGGAGACCCCAGATCCGGCGACCGGCAAGCATGTCCGGCGGAGCCCATCAGCCCCCAAACCCGAGGAACCCGAATGGGACCGCGACCCCGACGAGGTCACCGAAACGGAGGACGGTGATACCACCGACTTTCTAGAGGTCGACCCCGATGACCCCAACGCGGTGCGGATCCGCCGCGTCCGACGCAAGCAGACCCTCACCCGCGGCCAGAAGATCGCCCGCGGTATCGGCCTCGTCGGCGGTGGCATCGTGGCGATCGCCTGCCTCACCCTCATCGTCATCGCCCTGGCCAGAGGCACCGGCACCGTCTCCCGGGACATCCGGAAGATCGCGGAGCTGCCCGACGAGGTGAAGGAGCTCATCGCCGCCGCGAAACCGGAGGGCGGCAAGATCCCCGAGGTGCTGACCGAAGCGGAGACCAAGGCGGCCCTCAAGATCATCCTCGGCTATCTGGAGGCGGACGGCTGGGAGGCGAAAGTCCCCTACGTCTACCAGCCCGAACGGGCGCGGGCGCGGATGGAGAGATGGTACTCCCGCGCGGAGAACAGCGATGCGCCCATCAAGAAGCGCAACGTCGAACTCAAGGCCAGGGTGGCCCGCCGGGCGAAGGTCGTCGAGGGCGAAAACGAGAGGTTCATCATCAAGATCGCCTTCGAGACCCTCCCCGGCCTCTACAAGATATTCGCGCTGCGCCAGACGCCTGACGACATCAAGCTCCACTGGGAGTCGTCGGTGGGCTACCAAAGGATGCCGCTCAAGGAGTTTCTGCAAAACCCACCACCCGGACCCGTGCCGTTCCGCGCCCTCCTCAAACCCGCCGGGTACTTCGCTTTCGACTACTCCGATTCGTCGAAGTACCGCTGCTTCCAGATCACCTATCCGGGCGACATCGATTTCAATCTGTATGGATATATCGAACGCGGGGACGACCAGCTCAACCAGACCCTCAACAATGCCCTGATGAGCTACGTCGTCAGCCTACAGGCAACGCCGGACGAAGGGAGCCGCAAACAGGTGCGCATCGTCGACGTCCTCGAGGAGAGCTGGTTCGAATAGCCCCTCGCCTTTCGGAGCGACCCTACCTCCCCGGGTGAGAACGATGGCGATCGCCCCATCGGCTCCCTGGCGGATGCTGGCGACCCGCGCCGGCTACGCGGCAATGGGCACAGCAGTTCCCCACGCCCGACCGAAACGCCACGCCTTCACGACGGAACGTCCCCCAAGCCGCGGAGCGGACCAGTCCCCAAAGGTAAGCGGCTCCATTCTCCAAGCCGATCTGCCCATCATTGCTTCCCCCACGCGACTGGCGACCGCTACCAACAATTGGGTTCGCTGGAGTATCGCCGCGCGCCCTCCTTCCCAGATCCCCCCTACCCAAATCCTATCAACGCTCTTCAGCTATCGCCCGGGCGTTGCGAGATGGATCCGTCGTCGATCAGGCGCTCGCGGCGAGGGCACCCAGTCCACGTTACCCATGTGGAAAAGGGTTGGTAGGCAATCTCGCCATCGCCGTCGCTGGGCATCCCGAACCCGACGGCAAAGCAGACCTGCTGGACCATGTGTAGGGGAAGACGGGGGCACGTTCGAGATTCTGCCCAGAGAAGATAGACTGGCCAACCCTCTATCGCCCGCAAGCGGGCTTCCTACGGAGAGCTTCCCTTCCCCCTGTGGGAAGCCCGCTTGCGGGCACCCTGGGTGGTCTCCAAGAGCTCTCCGATGACGTGTCTGGGAGCGGCGGAGGAATCGGAACCCGTTCGAGCTACCTTCGACATCGAATCTTCCGCTGCCTGCCAACGGCGCCCAATCCTTCCCAAGGCGTGTTCACGCAAGGATGTCAAACACGCCCACCCCATGGGCGGCAAGATGCCGCCCCTCCGGTTGACATGATGCTCCCAAGGAGAGGGCGGTATCTCGCTACACACACCCGGCACCCCAATCGTCGATAACATGAGAGCAGCCGCCAGCGCATCGGCGAACGCCACCAGGAACCGAACCCCCAAGCTCTTCATCTGGTTGCCGCGGAAGAGTTTGATTTGGCAAGCTCGACGTCATCTTCACCGCATCCATCCGACTCGCCTTCGCTGTCAAAGCTCTACACTGTCTTTGCATCGACAGGCTCTAAGGGGCGCACTGTCGCCCCCTTGCATCCGACACGCAGAACCCTCGAGAACACCGATGCATCGGGCAACGGAACTCGTTCTAACGGCGCCGCCCCAGATCCTCCGCCGACACATCTCCCCAAAGCAAAAAAAAGAAAGGCGGCGGTGCCAGTAGCACCGCCGCCTTCTGAGAAATGCCTGTTTGCGCGAAGCCTAGCTAACCTTGAGACAACGCGCGTTGCATCAAAGGGGGTCTTTACCTGCGGCGACGGAGGGCGAGCAGCCCGACGCCAAGCCCGAGGAGGGCGACGCCCGTCGGCTCGGGAATGATCAGGCGAGCCGCGCGGACACCCGGCAGAACAAAGTCAGCACCATTCGGGTTCGGAACGGTGACATCGCCGTTGGCGCCGGCGAGCAGGGTCAGCGGGGAGAACCCGTTGTTCTGATTGGTGAGATCCCGATCGAAGAAGATCTCCGGCGAGGAGGCCGGCGGATCCTGCTGGAAGACCGCGGGAGACTTGTAGACGATCACGGAAGTCGCGGTCGCCAGACTGGCACCCTCATAAGCCACCAGATAGATATTGGTGTTGATGAGCGGGTTGCCAGCGTTGATCGGAGCACCCACGTCGGACTGGAAAACACCGTCGAGTCCGTTGGCACCAAAAGACTGGGTCGCACCAAACTGGGTAAACGCGCTGTTGAGGTCGGTCGCAGAACCGGCTGCCACCGCATCCGTCACCGCCATGTCCGAGGTAAAGTTGCCAAGCGCGACACTGGCGCCAACCTGGGGCATCGCCTGCCCGGTCGGCCCACCAAACGGGAAGGCATTGCTGTTATTCCGGATCGAAACCTGGAAAGCGGAACAGAGGCTCGCTGTGCTGAGCACGACGCTCGCGGCGAGGAAAATTCGTTTTAACATAATCGATTAAATGTTAGTCGGTTAGCTGTGTATTGGGTGAGAAAAAATGAGGGGTATTCCCCTCATTCCTTCAAGAGGTTATCGAGAATCCTAGCGATAGTCGATATCTTTTTTCAATTTCGGACGATTTTCCAAGGCTCGCAGTCACCAGACTCTCATCGTGATGTGGGGAGAAGATTCGGGTTCCCCCATACAGAGATCTGCCCCCTTTCGAATCGCCTCCCTCTACCTTGAGACAGCTGGCAGTTCCAGGATATCAGCCACAATGAACATCACAGAAATTCTAGTGAATCGATTGGGCGATTATGATCGGCAGATGGATGGTCACGTGTTGGCAGGGTCGTTGCTGCTACAAAGGAGTACGGCAAATGGGGACAAGACTGATATTTTGCTCTCCTTTGCTTTCGGGTGACCTAAAGCATTTAACCCAACGCTCTGTTGAGCCGCAAAGAGGTTCACGGAGTTTCATCGAGTCCCACCAACCTGCCTTCAGGTAAAGTTCGGATGAATGCGGCAGGCAGCCCGCCGCCGGGATCCCCCATCGTCTCTGGCAGCCCTAACGGGTCAATTTTCCCGGCGTTCTCCTCATGGTGGATCGACACTCAACGTGCGGTCGCTCCGCGAAGCCGGTGAACGATTGCCTTGTTCTCCACGAACCCAACCAAGACTCCGATCCCCCAACACCTACCCTGCCCTAAAACGTCCTCTCATCCCCTCCGTCTGATCGTGCTGGGGTTCCCCATCCCAACATGATCCATGTTGGATTGCTTGCGGAACTCCCCTTCTCTCCAAGCCAGACCCTGACGATCTAGGGCGTGTCCACGCAAACTCTTTCGCCACGCTGCGAGGGCGCATTGGGTGGATCGGGGGGGAATGAGTCCGGGCTTGTCGAAGCGCGAGAAGAGGCGCCGGAGATCTTCGCCCTTGCGGAAGATCCGCTTGCCCCCTTTAGAGCCTCCGGGTGTCGGGTGCGGGTGGCAAGATGCCGCCCCTCCTGGAGCATCATCTCTAACGGAGGGGCGGCATCTTGCCGCCCATGAGGTAGGCGCCGCCATGGGGGTCGGCGTGTTTGGTACCTTTGCGTGAACACGCCCTAGAGATGACATGAGGTTGGCCGGCACAGCGAGGTGCCGGCCAAGCCTCATGTCATATCTCTCATCTCGCCACCACCACCATCCCATATAAATGAAAACGGCCACCGGGGATCACCCGATGGCCGCCTTCTGGATTGAGCTGTAGTCGATCTCTTAGAGATCCAAGCCGGACGGCACGTCGATCGCAACGATGCCCGCCGCCGCCCTGCGCTGGACGAGGAAACCGGACTCGAGAGACACGCTGTCCGCGGGGGTGTTGCCACCACCGATCGTGCGCAGACCAGGGGTCAGCGGGTTGAACGGATCGGTCGAGGTGACGTTGTTATTGTAGATCCGGGTATAGAGGCCGTTGCCCGCCGGGTTCCACAGGACGTCGCCGGTGGACTCGTCGCCCGGAGTCAGCATGTTAGCGACCCCAGCGTCGGCGGCGCCGATCCCAACCGGGAGGACGCGGTTGACGACGTTGAAGCCCTGGAACAGCGAGACCCTGGTGCTAGCGGCACCACCGGTGTTGGTATCCGTGGTACCACGCACATGGCCGACGAAGACCAGGCTCAGCGCAGTGGCAGACCGTCTCTGCAGGAACACCGCGAAGTTGAACGGCACCACGACACTAGCGGAATCGGTATTCCCTCCGCCGATGCTCCTCCAGCCCGGGGTAAGCGGGTTGAACGGATCGGTCGAGGTGACGTTGTTCCGATAGACCCGCTCGTAGAGACCAGTTCCATCGGGAACCCAGACGACGTCTGCAGTGCCCTCGTCCCCCTCAAGGAGACCCGACTCGTTGTTGGCTCCGAACAGGTCAGCGATGGTCTGCTCGGCCCGGATCTCGTACTTGTCACCGGCGGTGACAGTCAGCGCGGGAGTCGTGGTCAGCTCCGTGGCGGTCCAGGAGGAGACCGAAGCGACATCTCCGGTGGTGGTGTTCTGAACCGCGTAGGCGGTGCCACCGGTGAGCAGGGCGGTGAAATCGACGTCGGTATCGGTCGCCCCCGGCCCCTCGAAATCCCCGGCTGCGGAGACCGCCTTGCCGACGTTGGCGCCGATGACGTTGAAGCCTTCAAACAGAGATTCGGTGTGGTAGCCGACAGGTTTCGTGACCGCAGTATTCTGAGCCTGAAGTGACGCGACTGCGGCAAGAGATACAGCAATTCCTAGGAGGTTGGACGTGGTTTTCATAGATGCGGGTTTTTTGGGGGTGGCAAACTACAGCTTATTAAAGCCATCTTACTGGATCGAAAGGTGGCAGGCAAGCCTTTTTGGAGCTTTCGCAGATGGCTCCTGTCCGCCTTTCTATAGGTGATAACTCCGATATTCTGGGTTTATTGTCGCCGAATTTCACCAAACTCTCAAAACCGCCACAAATTTCATCACTATCTATTAATAATAAATAGATCGTAAGAAATTTCGGCGTTTTTCCATCGAGAGGCCGATCTCCCCCCTCAGCTCCGCCGGCCGAAAAATCCGCGTTTTCTCGGTCTCTGATCGACGGGCTCTGCCGGCGGCTGGTCATCGCCCCCCCCGAGGATCCTCTGCAGGAACCCCTTGCGCTCGGGTTGTAGCGCGGGGTCACCGGGT
>JANQMB010000152.1 GCA_028280355.1 Verrucomicrobiales bacterium | reverse complement strand
GTGCAGCATCGGTGGCAACGTCGCCACCAACGCCGGCGGGCCGCGCTGTCTCAAATACGGCGTCACCCGGCACTACGTCCTCGGGCTCGAGGTCGTGCTCGCCGACGGGACGGTCGCGCGGCTCGGCGGGCGCTGCCACAAGAACAAGACGGGCTTCGACCTGATCGGGATGTTCGTAGGGTCCGAGGGCCTGCTGGGTGTGGTGACCGAGGTCACCTGCCGGCTGATCCCCGACCCGCCGGCGCGGGCGATGTTGTCGGCCTCCTTCGGTTCGTTCGCCGAAGCCGCGGCGGCGGTGCAGGCGGTCCTCGACGCGGGGTTCCTGCCGGCGGCGCTTGAGATCTCCGACAAGTTCACCCTCGCCGCCGCGCGCGACCACGTCGGGGCGGAGGTGATCCCGGACGGGAACGCACACCTGCTGGTCGAGCTCGACGGGCAGGCGGACTCGGTGGCGGGGGAGACGGCGGCCCTCGCCGGGTTGCTGCGCGGGCGCGGGAGCCTGACCCTCGAGACCGCCGACACCGAGGAGGGCTGTGAGGCGATCTGGGAGATCCGCCGCGCCTTCAGCTACAGCCTGCGCGCCACGGGTCTGACCAAGCTCAACGAGGACATCGTCGTGCCGCGCGGCAAGCTGGTCGAGCTGGTCGATTTCTGCGAGGGCCTACAGGCCGAGTGCGGGATGCCGATCGCCTGTTTCGGCCACGCCGGCGACGGCAACATCCACGTCAACGTGATGGTCGAGGATATCGACGAGCCCGCCAACCGCGCGCGCTCCGACGAGGCGCTCGACAAGCTGTTCAAGGGCGTGCTCGCCATGGGTGGCGCCGTCACTGGCGAACACGGGATCGGTTTCGCCAAGAAACGCTGGTTCGGGGAAGCGCTGCACCCCGGGGCGCTCGAGCTACACCGGCGCCTGAAGTCGGTGCTCGACCCGGACGGGGTGCTGAACCCAGGGAAGTTCGTTTGAGGTGCCCGCCGGGGGGTGCGAGGGTCGGCGGTAGATGAAGGTTGCGATGTGCGCCCTGCAACTTGCTTCGGTCGGCCTGTCGGTGGCGGGGCCGATGGAGGTGGACGTGTTGACCTTCAACATCCGCTACGACAACCCCGACGACGGCGAGAACGCGTGGCCGGAGCGCCGGGCGATGGTCGGGGCGTGGTTGAAGGCGGAGATGCCGGATGTGGTCGGGTTGCAGGAGGCGCTGCGGCACCAGATCGACGACATCCGCGAGGCGGTGCCGGCCTACGCGGAGTTCGGGGTGGGGAGGGACGACGGCAGGCGGCGGGGCGAGTACTGCGCGATCCTCTACGACGCGGGGCGCTTCGGGATCGACGAGACCGACCGCGGCACCTTCTGGCTGAGCGACACCCCGGGGAAGGTGGGGTCGAAATCGTGGGGCAACTGGATCCCGCGTATCTGCACCTGGGCGAGGCTGGTCGAAAAGGGGACCCTGCGTGGCCTCTACGTGTTCAACACCCATTGGGACCACAAGAGCCAGCCCAGCCGGGAGGGGGCCGCGTCGCTGATCGCGAAGCGCATCGCCGGGCGGGCGAGGCGGGACGAGCCGGTCGTCCTGATGGGCGATTTCAACGCGGCCGAGACCAACCCCGCGATCCGGGCGCTGAGGGCCGGCACCCCGGGGCTGGTCGACACCTTCCGCGTCCTGCACCCGGACGAGAGGGCGGTGCGCACCTTCCACGGTTTCAGGGGCGGCGCGGTGGCCGGCGGCAAGATCGACGGCGTGTTCGTCCCGCCCGGGGGCGTCGAGGTGCTGGCCGCGGAGATCGTGCGCTATCAAAGGGATGGTCGCTACCTCTCCGACCATTTCCCGGTCCGGGCCCGGTTGCGGTTCCGCTGAGAATCTTTTCTCGACAGGCCCTGCCCTGTTGGCCAGGATCCTTGCCCGAGGCGGTCGTCACGCCGCCTCGCGGCCCGCGGGTCGCCTTTCTTTCAAACCCGACGACCTCTAGAAATGAAGAAGCTGCTGGCGCCGCTGGGCGTCTTGTTGTTGTTGGCGCTCACCGCGCCGTCGCTACTCGCACAGGATGCCACCACCGCGGCCGAAGGGGCCGCCGGCGCCGCGAACACCGCCTGGATCATGACGGCGACCGCCCTGGTGCTGTTCATGACGCTCCCCGGGCTGGCGCTGTTCTACGGCGGGCTCGTCCACAAGCGCAACGTACTATCGGTGCTGATGCACTGTTTCGCCATGGCCTGCGTGCTGAGCATCGTCTGGCTTGTGGCCGGTTACTCCTTTGCCCTCAAGGGGGATGGCTCGTGGTTCGGCGACTTCTCGGCGATGTTCGGCAAGGGGCTCGACGGTTCCGACGGCGAGGGCGGCGGCATCCCGCCGGTCCTCGAGTTCGCCTTCCAGATGACCTTCTTCATCATCACCCCGGCGCTGGTGGTCGGCACCTTCGTCGAGCGGGTGAAGTTCTCCGCGGTGATGCTGTTCACGGTCCTCTGGGGGCTGCTGTGTTACGCACCGATCTGTCACATGGTGTGGTTCGGTGGCTGGTTGAGCGGCGACGGGAAAGGGGTGATCGACCTGGCCGGCGGCGTGGTCGTCCACATCACGGCGGGGGTCGCGGCGCTGGTGTTCTGCATCATGATCGGCCCGCGCAAGAACCCGCAGCCGCCGCACAACCTCGCGATGACGGTGACCGGCACCTGCATGCTCTGGGTCGGCTGGTTCGGCTTCAACGGCGGCAGCGGCCTCGCCGCGAACGGCGCGGGTGCGATGTCGATCGTCGTCACCCACCTCTCCGCCGCGACGGCGGCGGTGACCTGGATGGTCATCGATGTGATCACCACCAAGAAGCCCACCGTGCTCGGCATCTGCACCGGCTCGATCGCCGGGCTCGCCGCCATCACCCCGGCCTCTGGCGTCGCCGGCCCGATGGGCGCCCTGCTGATCGGCGTCGCCTCGGGGGCGGTCTGTTGGTATTTCTCCGTGAAGGTGAAGAACATGTTCGGCTACGACGACTCGCTCGACGTGGTCGGCGTGCACGGCGTCGGCGGCCTGGTCGGCACGCTGCTGGCGGCCGTGGTCGCCCTCGGCGCGCTACAGGGCAACAGCAACGGCCTCGACCCGGAGGAGTATTCTGGCACCTGGATCTCCCAGCTCGGCGTGCAGGCGCTCGGTTCGGTTTTCACGGTCGTCTACACCCTGGTGGTCACCGTCGTGATCCTGGTGGTGATCCGGGCGCTGGTCGGCCTGCGGGTGGACGAGTCGGAGGAGACCGTCGGCCTCGACCAGGCGTCCCACGGGGAGACGGCGTACAACGACTAAGATGTCCGCCCGGGCGGCTCGCGGCCCGGGGACGATATCGTAGAGAAGGCCCGGCGGGTTCCCGCCGGGCCTTCCTGCGATATCCCTGGCTGGGGATGGCGGCCGCTAGTCGCAGCCCCCGTCGCCGGTGAACTCCCAGAAGGCGATCGGCGCCCCCTGCGGGTCGCTGAGGCCGGCGAAGCGGCCCTTGCCGGGCACCTCGGTCGGGGGCATGCAGACCGAGGCGCCGAGCTCCTGCGCCTTGGCGACCGTGGCGTCGAGGTCCTCGACGGTGATATAGCCGATCCACATGGTCGGCACGTCACCCTTCTCTGCGGGCGGCTTCATCAGGCCCCCGACGTAGCGCTCGCCGGTCTTGAACATCGTGTAGGTGCCGTTCGGCATGTCCATGTCCTCCGTGGACCACCCGAGCAACCCGGTGTAGAAGGCCTTGCTGGCCGCGGGGTCCTGGGTGACCAGCTCCTGCCAGCTGAAGATGCCGGGCGTCATGTCGGGGGCGTTGTTCTCTTCGCTCATCGTCGTGTGCTTTCTCGTTTCGTTTTGTTTCGTTTTGGTCTAGCTGAAGAACACCTCCAGCTTGTCGAAGCTTCCGTTCCAGCCCATCCCGTGGTTGTCGCGGCTCTCCTCGTCCGGGAGGCCGACCTGGCGGAAGCGCATGCGCGTGCCGTCCGGGTGGGGCTCGAAGTCGATCTCCACCACCGAGTCGCTGGGGCGGATCTCCGGGTTGTTCTCCCAGCGCCAGCTGAAGGCGAGCCGGTCGGGGCGGGCGACCGTCCGGTAGGCGCCCACCAGGTCGACCTCGCCGAACTCAGTCTCCATGCGGATGTGGTAGTCGCCCCCCTCGCGGAGGTCGACCTCGGCCTGTTTCACCCGGCAGGTGCCGGGACCGAACCAGCCCTTCAGGGCTTCGGGTGTGACGAAGGCGTCGAACACCCTCTCCGGCGGGGCTTTGAAAACGCGCTCGAGCTCGAGGGCTCCGGTGTCTGATGTGGTAGGCATGGTCTCTGTCAGTGTTTGTCTGGTCGTTGTGTGCTGTGTTTCTCGAGATAACCGGCGAGCCGGTCGAAGCTCTCCTCCCAGAAGCGGCGGTGGGTCTCGATCCACTCCGAGCCGCGCGCCAGCGCGTCGGGCTGGAAGCGCAGCCGGTGGACGCGGCCGTCGCGCCGGCGGCGCAGCAGCCCGGCGCGCTCCAGCACCCCGATGTGCTTGGACACGGCGGGGAGGGAGATCGAAAGCGGGGCGGCCACCTCGCCGACCGTACGCTCGCCGTGCGAGAGCGCCTCGACGATATGGCGCCGGTTGGGGTCTGCGAGCGCGTGAAACACCGCATCCAAGCCGCCGTCAAAATATTTAACCATCTAGTTAAATATGAGGCGGATTGTCTTGTAGGCAAGGGGAATTATGTGCCGTCGAATGTTCTTGAACGCGGCGGGGTCGGCGGGGATCTTCGTGGGCTATGAAACGAAGAGACTTCCTGAAGACTTCCACTGCGGCGGCCGTTGCCGCCCCGACCATCATTCCGGGCTCCGCCCTCGGCCAGGGCGACAAGACGGCGCCGAACGACCGGATCACCCTCGGCCTGATCGGCTGTGGCGGCCAGGGTACCGGCAACCTGCGCAACCTGATGAACCAGCCTGGCGTGCAGGCGGTGGCGGTCTGCGACCCTGACAAGAACCACGCCAACCGCGCCAAGGGGCACGTCGAGGGGCAGTACGCGAAGCAGAAGGAGAGCGGCGAGTACAAGGGCTGCGCCGTCTACGATGACTACCGCGAACTCTGCGAGCGTGACGATATCGACGCGGTCATCATCGGCACCCCCGACCACTGGCACGCGCTGGGGACGCTCGCCGCGCTGAAGAACGGCAAGGACGTCTACTGCGAGAAGCCGATCACCCACCTCTTCGCGGAGGGGCAGGCCGTGTACAAGGAGGCGGCCAAGCAGAAGGCGATCTTCCAGGTGGGTTCGCAACAGCGCTCAGACACCCGATTCCGCGTCGCCGCGGAGGTGGTGATGAACGGCCTGATCGGCAAGGTGAAGCAGGTCGAGGTCGGACTGCCGACCGGCCGGACCACCAACGAGGAGGGCAAGGTCGCGCAGGAGATCCCGGCGCACCTCGACTACGACATGTGGTGCGGGCCGAGCCGGCTGCTGCCCTACCACAAAGACCGCCTGCACTGGAACTGGCGCTGGTGTCTCGACTACGGCGGAGGCCAGCTGATGGACTGGATCGGCCACCACAACGACATCGCCCACTGGGGGCTGGGGATGGACAAGGCCGGGCCGACCAAGGTCGAGGCGAAGGGCTTCCGCTTCCCCGAGAAGGGCATGTGGGACAACCCGATCGATTACGAGGTGGTCTCGGATTACCCCGGCGGCTACTCGATCTCGATGTCCAACAAGCACCGCGGTGGCACCAAGTGGATCGGCGAGGACGGCTGGGTCTACGTCACGCGCGGCAGGATCGAGGCCTCCAACAAGGAGTGGATCATCGAGCGCAACGACCGCGGCCCGAAGAAGGCCTACGTGTCGCGCGGACACCACCGGAACTTCGTGGACTGTATCCGCTCGCGCGAGGAGTGCATCTGCACGGCGGAGACCGGCCACCGCTCGGCGACCCCCGGGCATATCGGCTACGTCTCGCAGGCGCTCGGCCGCGCTATCAAGTGGGACCCCGCCAAGGAGCAGGTGGTCGGCGACCTCGAGGCCGACAAGCTGCTCAAGAAGATCGACTACCGCGGCGACTGGAAGCTAGGTTAGGGGCTTCCGAATACGCTAGGATGTCTCGCCGGCCCCGGGTTCGCGCCCGGGGCCGGCTTTTTTTAGCGCTCGCCGGGGGGCGCCCCCGCGCGCCGTATCGCGCCGGACAGCGCCCGGACGATCTCGGGCGCCCCCGCGGAGATGTCCTCGGTGCTGTCGAGGTCCCCGCGCAGGTCGTAGAGCTCGGAGCGCGTGATCTCACCCCTTTCTACTGTGGCCACCAGGCGATGGGTCGCCGAGCGGGCGCTGACCGCGTCGCGCCAGTAGCTCAGGGCGTGTTCCCGCACGCCCGCCCGCTCGCCGCGCAGCACGGGCACCAGGGAGACGCCGTCCAGCGGGTGGTGGGTCTCCCTGAACCGCGGCCCGCACAGCTCGAGCAGCGTGGGGTAGAGGTCGATGCTCTCGGCCAGCGCGTCGGTGGTGAGGCCGCGCCGGCAGCCCGGGGCACGGACCATCAGCACGCTGCGGTTGGCGCGTTCGAACGGGGTGTGCTTCCCCCACAGCCCGGCGTCGCCGAGGTGCCAGCCGTGGTCGCCCCAGACGACCACCACCGTGTCCTCCGCCAGGCCGAGCTCGTCCAGCTTCGCGAGGACCTTGCCGATCTGGCGGTCGACGTAGCGGACGCAGGCGAGGTAGGCGCGGCGCGCGGTCTGCGCGGACGCGCGGGGGAGCGGGCGGGCCTTCTCGTATGGGGCGTCGTATTTGAAGAACTCGCCGCTGCGGTGGTGGTAGGGGGAAGCGAAGGTGCCGGCGTCGGCCGGCGGTGGGACATCGACGTCGTCGAAGGCGTCCCAGTCGGCCTTCGGTGCGACGAAGGGAAGGTGGGGTTTGAAGAACCCGAGCCCCATGAAGAAGGGCTCCCCGGCAGCTTTCAGCTCGCCGAGTTTCGCCATCGCCGCCTCGGCCAACAGCCCGTCCGGGAGCTGGTCGTCCCCGCCTGCGACGAACTCCATCAGGTCCCGGTGGCCGCCGCCGTCCTCGCGGTGCCTGCCGTCGGCGTAGGCGAAGAAGATGCCCCACCCGCGCTTCCAGGCGCCCATGGGCGTGGCGAAGTCGTCCCAGGCACCCGGCAGCTCGGGCCGGCCGTCGCCCTTGCCGTCGTATGCGAACACGCGCCCGTCGGCGGTGTGCGAGATCTTGCCGATCAGGACCGTCCGGTAGCCGGAGCGGCGGAACAGCTCGGGCATGGTCTGGGCCCCGGGTTGCTGTTCGGCGACGATGGCGGTCGCGCCGCGATAGAGCGCGCTGTTGCCCAGCGCCCCGGAGTTCGCCGGCGAGCGACCGGTGAGCAGGGCGTAGCGCGATGCGCCGCAGGTGGGGACCTGGACATAGTGTCTGGCGAAGGTCACCGCGGTGGTCGCGAAGGCGTCGAGCGAGGGCGTCTGTGCGTGCCCGGCCCCGTAGCAGCCGAGCTCCGGCCGCAGGTCGTCGACGGCGATCAGCAGGACGTTGGGCGCCGCCCCGGCGACCGCCGAGGTCAGGGCGGCGCCGAACAGGGCCATCCGCAGGGTCATCACTGACATCCTCCCCCGGCGGCATGGAGCCGCTCCGCCGTGGCGACCAGTTCGGCGACCACCCCCAGGTCGAGGTCCTCGAGTTTCTTGAAGCGGACGCACGACCTCCCGCAGTTGACCTTGCCGAGCCGGGCGGCGTTCGCCTCGGCGAGGTACTCCCCGCCCTGCGTCGCGCACAGGTAGAGCGACATGTATTGCCTCTGGTTGGCGAGCCCGACCACGAACCAGTCGCCCTCGCAGCCAGACTTGGTCTTGTATCGTACCGGCCCGTACCCGAGCATCCCGTAGCAGATGTGCGCCCTCAGGGAAGGCACCGTCTCGACGATGAGGTCGTGCACGGCCTGGATCGCCGCCCGGCGGTCCTCCGGTACCGCAGCGATGTACTGTTTCGGGGTCTTGATGCTGGGGTCGGCTTTCATGATCAGGTGTCGTCCAGCTCGTGTTCTCGGGGTGCGGTCGGCCGCGGCGGGGATCGATGGAGATGCCGTGGTGACGACCGTAGCCCGCCGCCGTCGCCCCGTCTATCGTGGATGGGGAGGCTCCCGTGCTGCCGCGGGCGGTGGTGTGCCCGATGCCACGGTCGCGGCGGGCCGGGTGGGTCTCGACAAACCCGGGGCAGAGGTTCAGCATCGGGTTCGAAACCATGAGGATCTCTATATTGTCCTACGTCCCGCTCGCCCTCGTCGGCGCCGCCTGTTTCATCGCCTCCGGCACCGGGCGTGGCGGGGAGGGGGAGGGCGGGGGGACCGAGGCTGGGGGCGCGCCTTTGAAGAGGGCCTTCGTCGACGGTACCGGTCCGGGGTGGCGCGAGTTGACCGGCGACGATTTCGTCAACGTCAACTGCGCCCCCGACACCTGGCGCTGGGAGGGTGGTCACGCGTTCTGCACGGGCAAGCCGGTGGGGGTGATCCGCAGCAAGGGGCCGATCAAGAACTTCGAGCTGGTCTGCGAGTGGGTCCACAGGCGCGACGCGGGGAACTCCGGGGTGTTCGTGTGGGCCAGCCAGAAATCGATCGACGAGCTGGCCGCCGGGAAGGGGCGCCTCCCGCACGGCATCGAGGTGCAGGTGCTCGACCTGGGCTACGCCGAGCAGTACGAGAAGAAACACAAGAAGCCCGCCGACTGGTTCACCTCGCACGGCGACGTGTTCCCCACCGGGCCGGCCAAAATGAAGCCGTTCCCGCCGGCGGCGCCGAACGGTAAGCGCAGCTTTCCCACCAGGGAGCTCACCAGGGGGGTCGGGGAGTGGAACCACTACTACATACGCGCCATCAACGGCGAGGTGCGGTTGTGGGTGAACGGCGAGGAGGTCTCCGGCGGCACCGGGTGTGAGCCGGCGGAGGGTTACCTCTGCCTCGAGAGCGAGGGGTCCCCGGTGGAGTTCAAGAACCTGCGGATCAGGCAGTTGCCGTAAGCGGCCGCCGCCCCGGCCGGGCCGCTACTTCAGCGTCTCTCTGAAGTACTCGTTGAACCGGTGGGCGCTGCCTTTGGCGTTGGGGGCGTTGTGGCGTGGGAGGTGGACCCTGAGTTTCTCGACCAGCTTCTCGCTCCCCGCGGAGCCGATCAGGTTGTCCCACTCGTTGGGGTCCTCCCGGTGGTCGTAGAGCTCGGCCTCCCCGTCCTCGTATTCGATGTACCGGTACCGGCGGGACTGCAGGGCGTGGTTGCCGCGCCCGTAGGTGGTGATCGCGACGTGGGGCCACCTCGCCTTGGGGTTCTCGAGCAACGGCACCAGCGAGCGGCCCTCGTTCTGCCTGTTCGGCGTCAGCCCCAGCAGGTCGATCAGGGTCGGGTAGATGTCGAGCAGCTGCACCGCCGCGCCGCACCGCTGCCCCCCGCGCAGGCCCGGGCCGGCGATGATCAGCGGGACGCGCGACGACCGCTCCCAGAGCGACTGTTTGGCGAACCGCCCTTTCTCGCCGAGGTGGTAGCCGTGGTCAGACCAGAGGATGATGTAGGTGTTCTCCGCGAACGGGCTGGCGTCCAACATCTCGAGGATGCGGCCGACCTGGTGGTCGGCGAAGGTGGTGCTGGCCAGGTAGGCCTGGAGGATCGCGGGCCAGTGGCCGTGTTCTTCGACCCAAGCCATCGAGGGCATCATGGGGGCGACGTTGACGCGCCTGCTGATCGCCGGGAGGTCGTCCCAGTCGTCGGCCCGGTAGGGGGGGAGCTCGATGTCGGTCCGCGGGTGCCGGTCGTACCACGCCCTGGGGACATGCCAGGGGACATGCGGCCGGCACAGCCCGGCGGCGAGGAAGAAAGGCTTTCGCTCGGATGCGAGCTCGGCCGAGAGGGAGAGGATCTTGCGCCGCACCCAGTCGGCGGTCCTGTGGTCCGGCATCTCGGCGTCCGACTCCGGGTAGGCGCCCCAGTCGGTCTGCGTGGTGCCGCTGCGGTCGGGGTGTTCGGCGGGGTCGTAGTTGAGGCGCCTCTCCGGCTTCGGGCCGAAGTCCGTGCCGTGCCCGAACTCGTCGAAGGTCCCGGCGCCGTCGCCCCTGTGGTAGATCTTGCCGCAGCCGGAGGTCCGGTAACCGTGTGCCTCGAGGTAGTCGGGTAGGGCGGTGGCCCTCCGCGTCGCCGCGCTGGCGGTGGCGATGTCCCCGTCGGAGATCTGGCCATAGATGCCGGAGGTCGACGGCAGCAGGCCGGTCATGAGCGAGGCGCGCGACGGGCCGCAGATCGGCGCCTGGCAATGGGCGTTGGCGAACAGCGTGCCGCGCGCGGCGAGCCTGTCGATGTTCGGCGTCTCGGCGTCCGGGTGCCCGCCCATGCAGCCGACGTAGTCGTTGAGGTCATCGATGGCGATGAACAGGACGTTGGGCTTGGGGGCGGCGGCCGCCCCGAGGGGGCTGAGCGCGAACCCAAGCTGGAGGGCGGCGAGGGCGGTCGGTCGGGCGGACATCGGTGGGGATACTGGAGCAGGCCCACGGCGGGTGGCGCAACGGCGGATTCCCACCGGCCGCATCACGCGGCAGGCGCCGCGGGATCACTACCGGCGGCAGGCGGCCGCGGGATCACTACCCGCGGCAGGCGGCCGCGGGACCACTACCGGCGGCAGGCGGCCGCGGGACCACCACCGGGGGGGCCTACCGGGTGCCTGCGAGCTTCGCCGTGTCGCGGACGGGCGCCGGTTCGCCCAGCGCGTAGGTGATCTTCGCGACGGCGGCATCGGCGCTGAGGCCGTGTTTCTCGCGCAGGGCGGGGATGTTGCCGTGCTCGACGAACTCGTCGGGCCAGCCGATCCGCACCACCGGCGTGGCGACCCCGAGGTCGTGGAGCAGCTCGATCACCGCGGCGCCGAAGCCGTTGTGCAGGACGTGGTCCTCGAAGGTGCAGACCACCTTCGCCTCCCGCGCGGCGCGCGCGATCGCGTCCGAGTCCAGCGGCTTGATGAAGCGGGGGTTGATCAGCGAGGTGCTGTGCCCGTCCGCCTCCAGCCTGTCGCGCGTCTCCTCGGCCATCGAGAACAGGTGGCCGAGCCCGATCAGGGCGACGTCGCCACCCGAGGAGAGCACCTCGGCCCTGCCGATCTCGAGGCGTTCGGGGCGGGCCTTCGGCTGCGCGCCGGTCCCGACGCCGCGCGGGTAGCGGACGGCGATCGGGCCGTCGTCGTATGCGGCCATGGTGTGGAGCATGTCGACGAACTCCTCCTCGTCCTTGGGCTGCATGAACACGAAGTTCGGGATGTGGCGCAGGTAGCCGATGTCGAACAGCCCGTGGTGGGTGGGGCCGTCGTCGCCGGACAGCCCGGCCCTGTCCATGCACAGGCGCACCGGCAGGTCCTGGATCCCGACGTCGTGCACCAGCATGTCGAAGGCGCGCTGCATGAAGGTCGAGTAGATGGCGAGGAAGGGTTTCACCCCCTGGGTGGCGAGCCCGCAGGCGAACAGGGCGGCGTGTTCCTCGGCGATCCCGACATCGAAGTAGCGGTCGCGGACGGCCTCGTCGTCGCGGAACACCGAGAGGCCGGTGCCGCCGGGCATGGCGGCGGTGATCGCGGCGACCTTCGGGTCGGCCTTGGCGAGGTCGACCATGGTCGACCCGTAGAGCTGGGAGTAGGTGGGGGTCGAGGTGCCGTCGGTCTCGCCGGTCTCGATCTTGTATTTGCCGAGGCCGTGGAACTTGTCGGGTTTCTCGAGCGCGGGTTCGTACCCGCGGCCCTTCTCGGTGATGATATGGAGGATGACGGGGTCCTTCTGCTCCTTGAGGAACTCGAAGGTCTTGACCAGCAGCGGCAGGTCGTGGCCGTCGATCGGGCCGTGGTAGCGCAGGCCGAACTCCTCGAAGATGACGCTCGGGACGATGACGTTCTTGGCGCCCTCCTCGACCTTGGCGGCGATCCGGCGGGCGCCCTTGCCCATGATCTTCTCGACGAAGTTGGCGGCGGCGTCGTGGAGGCCGGAATAGGTCTTGCTGGTGGTGATCTTGTTGAAGTACCTGGCGATGGCGCCGACGTTCTTGTCGATCGACCACTCGTTGTCGTTGAGCACGACGATGAACGGGCCGCGGTGGGAGGCGATGTTGTTGAGCGCCTCGAAGGTCGGGCCGCAGGTGAAGGCGGCGTCGCCGGCGACGGCGACCACGTGCTCGTCGCCGCCCTTGAGGTTGCGCGCGGCGACCATGCCGAGGGCCGCGGACAGGGCGGTGCCCGCGTGGCCCGCGCCGTAGCAGTCGTGCTCGCTCTCGGTGCGCAGCAGGAACCCGTTCAGGCCCCCGTACTGGCGGATGGTACCGATCTCGCCCCACCTGCCGGTGAGCATCTTGTGGACGTAGCCCTGGTGGGAGACGTCGAAGAGGAATTTGTCCTTCGGGCTATCGAAGACGCGGTGCAGGGCGATGCACAGTTCGACGACGCCGAGGTTGGGGCCGAGGTGTCCCCCGGTGCGCGACAGGCTGTCGATCAGGACGCTGCGGATCTCGTCGGCGAGCAGCGGCAGCTGCTCCGGCTCGAGCGCCTTGACGTCTGCCGGGCCCCCGATGGCGGGGAGGGCGGCTGGGTCAGAGGAGTTGGACTTCTTCATCAGGTTGGTCTGGCGCCGCGCCCTCTTCGTTTCCCGGGCTGGCGGCGAGGTCGGTGTTGATCTGTTCGATCTGCGCGCGTGCGCCCTCGATCCGGCTCCGGCAGAGCTTGAGTAGCTCCGTGCCCTCCTTGTAGTCACGGAGCAGGGCGTCGAGGGGGACGCGTTCCCCCTCCATGCGCCCGATGATCTCCTCCAGCCGCTCGACCGCGTCCTCGAAGGGGAGGTCGGCGGGAGGGGCCGTCGTGGCTTTTTTCTTGGTGGGCATCGGTGCTCGGCGGGCCGGGTCCGACCTCACCTCATATCGATATCATACCGGGGCGCATCGGCGGCGAAAGCGAAAACCTCCCCGCCGGGACCGGGGGGCGGGGCGCCGGGTGTCCGGCCGCTATTCGGGCTCGATATAGAAGACGCCCTCGGCCATCATCGCGCGGTTCGGGGACTTGAAGGGGATGTCGCGTATGTCGGCGGTGCTGTAGTTCATCGCCTGGCGGACGATGACCGGCGCCCAGTCCCGGTAGCTGCCGCGGATGATCCTGGAGAACATCGGCTCGTCGGCGGACCGCAAGGTGAGGAGCAACCCGGACACCGGCTGTCCCTTCTGTTCGGTGAGCGCGCTGATCTCCTCCAGCTGGCCCGGTGTGGCCGGTAGCCAGAGCGAGCTGCGGTCGCCGTACCAACCCACGATCCAGGGCGCGTCTGAGACCACGACCTCCGCAGGGTCCACCTGGTCGCGGATGTAGGAGATCTGCAGACCCTGGGTGCGCAGCTCCTTCGCGCGCAGCGAGCGCGGGATGCTGGGGATGAGGCCGAGCACCATGGGCACGACGCTGAAGAACACGGCGAGGACGAGGTGGCCGTTCATCACCATCGGCATGCTCGAGGTGATGCCCAGGCGGCTCCACAGGACCGAGAGGAAGGCCAGCCCGTAGCCCGTCATCAGCGGGATGAACAGCAGGTGCAGCTGGTTGGCGTCGAACTGCCCCCCCGGCAGGCCGAACAGCGACATGCCGACCACGGCGAACAGCCACATCGAGAGGATGCACCATCGGAACGCGGCGATCTCCGGCCGCTTGAAGGGGTGCAGCAGGGACAGGAAGAACAGGGGCGCCACCGCGATGGACCCGAGGAAGGAGTAGAGCCCGTTGAGCTGGTTGAGCGAGGTGACGAGCACCTTCGAGGCGAAGCCCTGGCGGAAGATGTTCTCGCTGCGCGGGTCGTAGCTGCGCATCACGTCCTCCTCGCCGACCCCCATCCCGCCCAGCACGGCGAAGTAGCCCGAGCCGAACGGGGTGCCCGACACCGTGGCGTTGCGGATCCCCCATGGCAGGATGATGACCAGGAAGACCACCATCATCGTCGCCGCGGCCGCGCCGCGCGGTTTGAAATAGAAGGCGGTGAAGATCAGCAGCCCGACGAACGGCCACACCGCCAGCCAGTGCGCCAGCGCCAGCAGGCCGAAGAAACCGGCACAGAGGGCGACCCAGAACATCGGCGCCCGCCCCAGGTTCTGGGCCTCGACCGCCTTGAACAGGAAATACGTCCCGAAGGAGAACAGGAACAGCATCAGCATCTGCGGCAGCCCTGTCTGGGAGAAGCGCCACAGGAGTTCGCAGAGCAGCATCAGCAGCGCGGTGACGCCGCCGATCTTGGCGTCGAAGATCCGTGACACCAACAGGTAGCTGACGCCGATCGAGGAGAGCAGGAGGACCATCGAGACGCCGGCGATCACGCGGTCGAGGAAATAGACCTTCTCCTTGCGGTCCCAGGTGAATCCGTCGTTGCCGGCCTCGTCCCCCTCGCCCTTGAAGAAGTTCAGCACCACCGAGTTGACCAGCGGGTTGAGCGGGGCGTGGTAGGTGTCGTGGAAGCCCACCAGGGCGACGTCGCCGGAGTGCTCGTTGGCCTGGTAGAGCGACAGCGGCCGGACCATCTTGGTCTGGAAGCCGTTGCCGCGGGCGATCTCCCGCGCGATCTGGGCCTGGTCGATACCCTTCGGGTGGTTCAGGCCGCGGAAGCCCGGCGCGAGGTAGAAAAACAGCAGGCCGACCACCAGTAACAGGAAGAGCGCGCGGCGGATGATGATGGCCGGGCTGAGCTCGCCGCCCGACGTTGAAAAGAAGCTCCTCAGTGACATAGATGGCCGTCCATTGTTGGATCGGCGGGGGCAGAAATCAAGCCCCATATGGCGCCAACGCTTTGTTTGGCGTGCCTTTACCCTGAACGGGTCGTGGCGCCGCCGAGTTTGCGCTGCAGGGTGCGGCGGCTGATCCCGAGCAGCTTGGCGGCCCCGGTGCGGTTGCCGCCGGTGTGCGCGAGGGCGGCATGGACCAGCCGCATCTCGGCGGCGCCGAGATCGAACCGCTCCGCGGCGGGGACCTCCGGGTCGGCGTCCCCCGCGGCGGTGGCCGCGGCCACCTCGCCGCGGACCGCGGCCGGCAGGTGCCGCAGCGTCACCTTCGGGCCGTTGCTCATCACCACCCCGTGCTCGATGGCGGTGCGCAGCTCGCGCACGTTGCCCGGCCAGCGGTGGCGGGCCAGCGAGCGCATCGCCTCGGAGCTCAGGGCCTTGACGGGCTTGCCGTTCTCCTCGGCGAACTCCTTCAGGAACGCGTCGGCGAGCAGGGGGATGTCCTCCGCGCGGTCGCGCAGGGGGGGGAGGGTGAGCCGGACGACGTTCAGGCGGTAGAACAGGTCCTCGCGGAACTCCCCCGCCGCCAC
>JANQMB010000128.1 GCA_028280355.1 Verrucomicrobiales bacterium | reverse complement strand
CAACCTGCCGCCCTGGGCGGGCGGGCATCGGGGGCGCGGGCGCGCGCCGCCCGCCCGTGGATACGGGCGTGCGGCCCGCCGGCGAGAAAAGATCCGATTGTTCTAAGGGGTTTTACCGGAGCCGCGTTGTAGTGCTATAACCAACTGGATGTCAGGGAACGGGAGCATTGACGAACGCGAACTGCTGGTCCGGCGGGCGCTCGAGGAATTCGAGGGCGCGCTGATCGGCTATGCGGCGAGCATCCTGCGGGATGCAGACCGCGCGCGCGACGTGGTGCAGGACACGTTCATCAAGCTCTACGAGCAGGAGCCTGACAAGGTGAACACCGCGCTCAAGGCCTGGCTGTTCACCGTGTGCCGAAACCGCTGCTTCGACATCCTGAGAAAGGAGAAACGCATGACCAACATGGACGACGAACACATCGAGCGGGTCCAGGACGGCGCCGAGGACCCGTCCGAGGTCGCCGCCCGCAGCGACCAGCACGGCGAGGTCCTGCGTTTCCTCGAGCGCCTCCCGGCCAACCAGCGCGAGGTGATCCGCCTGAAGTTCCAGGGCGAGATGAGCTACAAGGAGATCAGCGAGGTCACCCAGCTGAGCGTCAGCAACGTGGGCTTCCTGATCCACGCCGGGCTGAAACGCCTGCGCGGCCTCCTCTCGCACCAGATGGCCTGACCTGGCGGCCCCCTGTATCTGTATAATTGTTAGAAGAAAGAAGCGAAAAGATGAAAATCGAGACCGACGACCCGCGCCTGACCGCGTATGCGATCGGGGAACTGGATCCCGGCGAGGCCGCCGAGGTCGAGGCCGCGCTGGCGGACTCCCCCTCGGCCATGGAGGAGGTGGCCGCGATCCGCGAGACGGCGGCGCTCCTCGAGGAGGAGTTCGGCGCCACCCCCCCGCTCGCCCTCTCCGAGCAGCAGCGTTCCGAGGTTATCGCGGGCGGGGCGCCCGGCGCTAAGGTGGTGGAGCCCGGTCCGGACGCCTTCAGCCGGGTCAGCCGCTGGCTCGGGATCAGCGCCGCGGCCGCCTGTGTCGTCGGCGCCAGCGCTATCGGGGTGAAGGAGTTCCTGCTGAGGGAGGAGAAGGCGGCCGGCGAGTCTACGCCCCCGCCCGCGGTGGTGGAGGGGGAGACGGAGCGCGACGAGGTCGTGGCGCCGACCGAGGCGGGCAGAGAGGGTGGCGCCGGCGGCCGCGCGGCGCAACACTTTGGCGCCGGCGGGGGCGACGATGACGCCTTTGCCGCCGCCGGGGAAGTCGAGTTGGATGCGACGGAAAGCAGGGGGGAGAACTTCAGGTTGAAATCCGCGGCGAAGGCGAAGGCGAAGACCGAGATGGCCGAGCGGACGCTGCCCCAGCTTCAGAGAAGGGAGCTGGGGCGGGCCAGACAGGAACCGTCCCAGGACGCGGTGAGGGCCCTGGAGATGGTGGAGGAGAAGGCCTTTGCCGAACAGGCGTCCCCTGGCCGGGACGTCGCCCGCCGGAACTCCCTCCGTTCCGGACTCGCGTCGGCCGATGGGTTCGATGAGAGCGACGACATCCGGTTGCGGGCCCCTGCACCCATGCCCAAGGCGTCCGTCACCCCGCCGTCGACGTCTGCGCCCCCTGCCCCAGAGGCCGCTGCCTTCGACGGGCTCGTCCCAGACGCCGAGGTCGCCGCGGCCGAGAGTCTTGCGGGGGCACGCTCGCCCGGCGCCGGCGGTATAGGGGATCTGTTGGAAGAGGAGGCCCTCGGGGGGAAGCGGCGCTACCGGCAGGGCGGGGAGTCATACGGCCGCCTATACGACACGCCGTTCCTCGACCCCTTCACGAGCCCGAAGTCGACCTTCGCCATCGACGTCGACACCGGTTCCTACTCGAACATGCGCCGCTTCGTCGCCCGCCGTGGCATGCTGCCGCCTAAAGACGCGGTGCGGGTGGAGGAGATGATCAACTACTTCGACTACGACTATCCGGCGCCGTCTGGGGAGCACCCCCTGGCGGTGGACCTGGAGGTCGCCGCTTGCCCGTGGGAGCGGGGGCACCGGCTGGTGAGAATCGGCCTGAAGGCCAAGGGGCTCGGCGGGGACGGGCGCCCGCCCTCGAACCTGGTGTTCCTCATCGACTCGTCGGGCTCGATGCGCGACGCGGCGAAGCTGCCCTTGCTGAAGACCTCGCTGGCCGCGCGGTCGTCTTCGGTCAGATGGCGCGCCAGCGCGGCCAGCGAGGTCTTCAGCAAGGGCAGCT
>JANQMB010000084.1 GCA_028280355.1 Verrucomicrobiales bacterium | reverse complement strand
TTTCGGGGCAAAGCTCCGCCAGCCCCGGAACCGGATGGACGGTCTTCAAACACGCCCCCGCAAGGCCGCCCGAACCCGTGTTCAGTCAAAGGCGGCGGTCGCCGAGCGCATCGGTAGATCCGGGGGGTAGCGACGAGCGTGAGCGAGTCGATATCGGCCAGCTCCCCACTCGCTCACGCTCGTGGCTACAGAGCTGCCGAACACGCGCTAGCGGAAGAACGGCGCCATCGCCTCGGCGACGGCGGCCTCGATCCGCGCCTTGCGGGCGGAGTCCGAGACCGTCTCGGTGACGTCGCGCACGGCGAAGTTGCGGTAGACCAACTCGTTGCTGCGCGCGTCGAGCAGGTCGACCACCACGGCGCCCTTCTGGAAGAAGTCGGGCGACGCGTTCTCGACCACCCCCCTCTCGTGGGCGCGTTCGAGGATCTGGCCCGCGTCGCGGCCGTAGCCGAAGTGGTCGGCGTTCATCGTGGTCGAGGAGACGCTCTGGTTGATCAGCATGTAGGCGATGATGAGGTCGGCGTCGCTGGCCTCGCCGCCAACGCGGATCCCGTGTCCGCGCAGCTGCCCGGCGATCGCGTCCTGCACCATCCGGTTGACCTCCGGGGTGTCCTCGATCCCCTGCACGAAGTCCGACGCCTTCGCCTGGACGAAGCGCGCCGAGCCGTAGTCCGCGGCCTTGCCCTTCGGCATCTTGATGGTCGACGAACAACTGGCGGCGAGGGCGGCAGCGAGGGTGAGGGCGAGGGATCTGAAGAGCTTCATCGGTGGTCGGGTGATATCTGGGTGAACTTGTGCGCGCCCATCTTGGCGACGCCCCCGACCCCCGGTCAAGACAGAACCCGCATGCCGCCAACCCGCCACGGCGGGCGGATTCCCATCCGCCGCCCCGGGGGGGAGCCAGTGCCGGAGCGCCCTAGAACCGGTCCGCCACCACCACCTCGTCGTAGCCCAGCTGCCCCGGCCGCGGCCAGGGCTCCTTGGTCCCCTTGCCGACGACCACAAACATCGCGATCGCGTGGTCCTCCGGCAGGTTGATCAGCTCGCCCACCTTGTCGAAGTCGAAGCCGTCCATCGGGCAGCAGTCGTAGCCCATCGCCTGGGCCGCCAGCATGATGGTCTGCGCGGCCATCCCGCAGGAACGCATGCCCTCGTCCCGCATCACCCCCGGCTTGTCGCGGTAGTAGCCGTCGATGGCCGGCACCAGGAAGTCGGCGACCTCCTGCGGCGCCTCCTTCCAGTAACGCGCCGGCTCCTTCTCCCACGCCTTGAGGTCGGCGCAGAGCACGACCAGCAGCGAGGCGTCGGTCACCTGCGCCTGGTCCCAGGCGGCGGCCCGGATCTGCTCGCGCAGCGCCCGGTCGCGCACCGCGACGAAGCGCCAGTTCTGGATGTTGAAAGCGGTCGGCGACAGCATCGCCAGCTCGAGCAGCTGGCGCACCTCCTCCTCCGGCATCTCGTGGTCGGGGTCGTAGTGTTTGACGGAGCGGCGGGATCGGATGGCGTCGATAGTGTTCATCGTTTGTCGGTGGCCGGGCTGGCGCCACTACCAGGCCGAGCCGCGCACCCCTGTCAACCCCCCTCAGAGGAGGCGCTCCTGCAGGGCCTTCCCGACCGCCCCCTGGATGGTGTTGACGTCGAGCTTCTTGTAGATCCCCCGGACATAGGAGTCGACGGTGTGGTAGCTGAGCCGGAGATGGTCGGCGATCTCCTTTTTCACCAGCCCCTCCGCCATCAGCGCGAGGACCTCGATCTCCCGCGGCGAGAGACGGTAGTCGCGCCCGCGCGCCGGCCCCGAGCGGAGCTGCTCCAGGGCCACCCGCGCGACGCTAGGGGACATCGGGGCACCCCCACCACAGGCCTCGCGGATCGCGGCGGGGATGCGGTCCATCCGCTCGGACTTGAGGAGGTACCCGGTCGCACCGCTGCGGATCGCGGCACTGATCTTCTCATGGTCCTCGAACACGGTAAACACGAGGATCTCACAGGTCGGGAGATCGCCCCTCAACTTCGCGATCCCCTCCAGGCCACCCATACCAGGGAGCCCGAGATCGACCACCACCACCGCGGGCGGGGGGGCGGCGCCCCCCTGCAGGACAGCAAAGATCCCCTCCATCGACGGTTCGTCGACCGGGCAGGTCAGGTCCCCGGTCCCTTCCAGAATATCGACGACGGTCGAGCGCAGATCCTCGTTGTCTTCGACGATCCACACGACCGTCTTCGCCTGGGGTAGTGTCGGTCGCATGGCGCTAGATGGGGACGTTGATCTCAAGACGGATCCCGTCGGCGTTTCCCGGGCCGATTTGGACGTCGCCCCCGATCGCCTCCGCCCGCATCCTCATGGACCGCAGCCCGATGCCGCCCCCACCGGCCCCCGCCCCGTCCATCCCGCAGCCGTTGTCTTCGATCCTTATGGAGATCCGCCTGCGCACCGTCGTGACCCCGATCAGTACGACGTCGGCCCGGGAGTGCTTGGCGACGTTGCTGAGAGCCTCCTTGTAGATCAGGATCAGATGGCGGAGGAATTCCGGTGACACTTTCTTCGGCGGGGGGCTCCGCTCGTCGCAGGAGAAATGGAACGCGATCTCGAGGGGTTCGAGGAGGTTGTGGGGGATGTCGCGCAGGCGGGCGACGAGGTCCGCCCACGTCCTGGTCCCCTCGTCGGTGAGGAAGATGATATCCCTCAGCGAGTCGACCGAACGGCGCGCGGTGTCCTTCAACGTCCGGATGCGCTTGAGGGTCGCCTCGTCCCCCCTGGCGCCGCCGGACTCCAATAGCTGGCTGACGAGCGCCATGTTACAGAGGTCGCTGCTCAGGTCGTCGTGCAGGTCTTGCGCGATGCGCGTCTTCAGCAGCATGTTCTTCCTCTTGCCGCGGTTCCACAGCCAGGCCAGGCAGCCGAGCGAGACCAGGGCGGCCACCGAAAGGCCGAAATAGAGCCGGGCCTCGGCATAGCGGAGCTCCTCGCGGACCATCGACTCCCTGATCCGGGAGAGGCGCCCGGCCTCCAGCTCGAGCTCCCCCCGGCGGTGGAGTTTCGTCAGCCACTCCGGCATCGCCATCAGGCGGTGCCTGCTGGAAAACCCGTCCACCAGGATGGGCTTCCCCCAAGGGAGCCCGCCGCGCAACACGTCTCTCTCGAACACCTTTTCCACCTCCAGCTTCCTCCGCGCCTCGCCCCAGCGCCGCCACTGCTGTCGGAACTCTGGGTCGGCGGACGCCGACAGCTTGGCCTCGACCCCAGGATAGTAAAGCTCGTCCAGGCTCTGATAGGCCTGGACGGGCCTTCCTCGGGAGACGTTTTTCCCATCGGAGATCACCTGCAGTTCCGCGAGGGTGAAGAAAAAAGTGTCCCAGGAGCCAGACACCAACTCGGGCACCGTCAACCTCACATACCGCGCCCGGACCCCCGCAGCGGGGAACGACAGGTGGTGGGTGGTGGGCTCGGGGAAGCCGTGGTCCCCCGAGTCGAAAACGGCATGGGGATCCCCGAAGCCCGCGTCGGGGGAAGCCTCGATCCTGAAGCGCCTCGGGAACCCGTAGCCGGCCTCCTGAGAGAAGTTCTTAGGGTTCGTCGGGAGGAGGTTGACCTGGTCGATGGGGCAAACCGCCCCGAGATCGACCTGGACCCAATAGGGGTCGGATGGGAGGGCGCCACCCCCGCTGTGAAAGGAATGGTACCCCTCACACAGGCTGGAGATGCGGGGGTCCTCCGGGAGCCCGAGGGGGAACCAGCCATCGGTCAACCCTGACGCGCGGTAGCTGTCGTTTGGGACATCTCGCATCGACGAGGTCACGGGTGCCCCGAGCGCCAGGTTGCTCTCGCCCCGGAAGACGAAGATCTCCGAGATTTGGAACATGGACCCCTCGGTGGGGATGGCCCAACCACCGCCCGATCCGATCCCTCCCAATACCCTCAGGCGCAAGTAGCGGCCCGAGGCTCCGGAGAGGTTCGAGATCAACAGGAAGGCGTGCCGCCCGGCCGGGAAAGGCGCTTGCGAGTGGTCTAGGAGAACTCTCCCCCCCTCGCCTTCAGGATCGTCCGAGAGGGTGATCTCGAAGCATGGGGGGAAGTCGAACGCCCGCCCCTCCGAGTTGAAGGTCGGGAGGACGGCCACCAGGTCGGGCCGCACAGACTCCCCCAGGTCGATCTGCACCCAGTAGGACTGGTACCCGTCCTTGAGCAGATAGGGGTGCATCCGGTAACCCAGATGCTCCTTGGGCAAGGGGGCCACCTCGAAGATGGGGAGGGCGTCGATCTCCGCCCGCAGTTGGGTCAGTCTCGAGTCGAGCTCCTGCAGGCTGGATGGGGGCGCGGCGAACGCGCGGTCGCCCCACCCCCAGGACAACACGGACACCAAGACCAGGGACACCCCATCGAGATATCGGCGCTCCGTGGGTCGAAGACGCATCGCCGATAGTTTCTGAGCGCGGGGTGAGATCACTTTCAAGAAACAGGCCACCTCTCGAACACCGACTGGGGCACACCAAGCAGGCCTCACCCACGATCGCCGCAGGAGGCCGGGGAGACGGTCACCCCAGCACGGCGACCTTCGCCCATCGACAGAAGTTCGCCCAGGAACTTTCGAACGGGGGACAGCTCGCGGCGAATACAGGACACCGATGGTCTCCAGACAGCGGCGACGGAACATCGAGGAGAGCATCGGGATCGGTGGGGAAACATGGCGATTCTCAATCCGATTCCGATCCACGTGATTACGTGGGTGGTAGAATTCTAGCAAATGTTTATGGTCATTCGATCTAATACGGCAGCTCTTTTAAAAACTGAATATATGAGATCTGCATAGAACACTGAAAAACAAAATCGATTAGGAAAAGTATGAAGGAACGGAGATTGAGACGATGTCGGGTGGGGAGGTTGGAGGGTTCCCTGGTTTCCCCGTCCATGAGGCCGCGCGTTGGCGCGATCGTGGCGGGTTTGTGTTTTCTCGCAGGCCCTTTGGTCGGCCGCGCTCAGGATATATGGATCGATGACTTCCGTATCTCCGGTTCCCCGTCCGAGAAGTTGCAGATGCCAGCGGGGGGCAGCACGTCTGCGCTGTACGCGAACCCGGGCACGATCGGGGGCTTCCGCGAAGTCTCGTTCTCGAGCGCCATCCCCGTCATCATCGACGAATGGGTCTTCTTCGAGACGCCGATAGCGGGCGCCCAGAGCGGCAGGCCGATCGGCGCGGCCTTAAACACGCTCGGCGGCGCAAACCCGGCCGCTGACGTGGACTGGACCTTCACCTACAACCTCAACGGCGCCGGGTTGAACGCCGACCTCTCGCCCCTCTCGCGGATCGCCCTCCAATGGGAGACCGACCACGTTGCGTTCAGCAACGACACGTCGATGTCGATCACGCTCATCGATGGGGCGAACCGGTCGCACACCTCGACCGTCATCTGGCAGAGCCCGGCCGACCGGGCCCACAACCTGTCCCTCGAGACATCCTGGTTGCTCGACGACTTCGCCGCAGCAGGGGTGGACCTCCGCGATATCGACACGATCCGGTGGACGGGGAACAGCGACTTCGCGATGGACGCCGGCTTCTCCGGCCTGGCCGTGATCCCCGAACCCACCGCCCTGGCGCTGTCCGGTATCGGGTTGGGCATCGCCTCGCTACGGCGCCGACGGGCGACCTGAAACCTTGCTGCAAAATGTCCCCGGAGGGCGTGGAACGGAGGGAGAGCGATGGAAGGCCACGCAAGGATACGGAGGGAGGGCCCATAGGGTGGGTGCCCTCCGGGGGCGCGGGCGGCGGCGGGTCGGGACCCGTGGTCGATGGCGCAGGATGGCGGCGGTTTGTCGCAGATACGATATCGTATCCCACTAAGGATCTTTCGTGGTACGCAGTTTGTTAGACACCCAGGGGCGTGGGCTGGCAAGCCCCACCCGAGATCGTCATGAAGAGAGGCGTCCCACACGCGCTCATCGCCGCCGCCCTGCTCACCAGCGCCAGCGCCAACGACAAGTATGGAACCGGGTGGCCGATGGGACCCGCCGGGTCGTTCGTCAGCGCCTCTTGGGATCAGAGATGTTGCACCGTCACCGGTCTCTACGAGGGGCCCGCCACAGGCGTGTTGCAAACCGGCGACGAGATCACCGCCATCAACGGCAAGGAGTTCTCCTGGGAAAGGTCTGTGGGACGGGACCCGCAGGCCGAGATCCTGCCCCCGCAGTGGATGTTCCTCGCCCGCGCGATCGAGGAGAGCGAAGGCGACCCCGCCCGCGAGGGGAGGATGGACTTCTTCGCCATGCGATAGCGTCCGGGCCGCGGCGGAGGAGCTGCTGAAGAAGTTGATATAGGCGGGCTACCCTAACAAGCCATCCAACCGCACCGCCACGTAGAATCGGGGGAGGCCAAACTTGCACCCTCTCTCCGAACCGGATTACAAGCAAGCGGCACTTGGATAGAACCGGCGCATTTTTTTCACCGGAATCCGCGCGACAAACGGCGGTTTTTCGCCATATTGTCCCTACCCCGACGGGCTGCTGAGGGGGACTATATTTTTCCATAACGGATGACCTTTCCATCCGGCCCCTGGCGGGGCCCAAGGTCGCCCGTAGGTTTACAATGAAGGTCTAACCAGGAGCCCGCCGGGGTGTTTTTTGCCCCTGGGGGGCGAGGGGGGTGGGCAAACGCCCTAGCGGCGGGTCCGATCCGCACGCCTGATCTCCTCGAGCCTGGCGCTGAGACGGGCGACGATCTCTGGCTCCTCGAGGTAGAGGTCCCGCGTCTCGCCCGGGTCGTCGGCCAGGTTGTAGAGCTGTCCGCGCGGCCCGCCTGGTTCGGGTTCGACCCTGCTGGGCTTCGAGAAACCGCCCGACCCGAGGGCGTTGATGTATTTCCAGTCGCCGTCGCGGATCATCATCGTCCGCCCGCCCGCCGCCATCACCACGGGCGGCCGCACCGCGGCGCCATCCGGCTGTTCCCCGAACAGCACGGGCGTGATGTCGAAACTGTCGGGGCCGGCACCGGCAGGGAGCTCGGCGCCGGCCGCCGCCGCGAAGGTCGCCAGCATGTCGGTGAAGCATATCATCTGCCCGCTGGTGCTGGCAGCCCGCACCTTGCCGGGCCAGCGCACGATGAACGGCATCCGGTGGCCGCCCTCCCAGGCGTCGGCCTTCATGCCCCGCAGCCCGCCCGACGAATCGTGGCCAAACCTCTCCACGTCCCCCTCGTACCACACCGGCCCGTTGTCGGAGCTGAACACCACCAGCGTCTCGCCCCGCATCCCCGCCGCGTCGAGCGCGCCCATCACCCGCCCGACCATCGCGTCGACCATGGTGCAGAAGTCGCCGTAGAGCCCGGCCCCGCCCCTGTCCCGAAACTCCGCCGCGGGCAACCACGGGGTGTGTGGCGCGGGGTAGGCGAGGTAGAGGAAGAGCGGCTTGCCGCCCCCCTTTTCCGGGTGCCCCCGGATCAACGAGACCGCCTCCTCGGTGAAGCGCGGCAACACCTCGGAGAGTTCGAGGCCGGGGGCGATCCGGCCAGCGCGCCAGAACTCCCCCTGGATGCGCGTCCAGCCCTCGCTGTGGTTGGCGTCGATGGAATCGGTCGGCGGCCGCACCGCGCGGTCGCCACGGATATAGAAATACGGCGGGATATCGGTCGAGGCACGGATCCCGAAGTAGCTGTCGAAGCCGCGGTCGACCGGCCCGCCCTTCAATACACCCGTGTAGTCCTCCTCCGCCCCCTCCTCGAAACCGAGGTGCCACTTGCCGACCATCGCCGTGCGGTAGCCGGCCGCCCCGAGCAGGGAGGCGACCGTCACCCGTCCCTCCCCGATCACCGGCCGCCGGTTCCAGTTGAACCGGGCCCGCCACGGGTAGCGCCCGGTCAACAGGCCATAGCGCGAGACGTGGCACAGCGGCCCGGCGGCGTGGGCGTCGGTGAAACGCATCCCGTCCGCCGCCAGCCGGTCGATGTTCGGCGTCGGGATCTTCGACTCGCGGTTGTAACAGCCCGGGTCACCGTATCCCATGTCGTCCACCAGGATCAGGACGATGTTCGGGGGAGCCGCGGACAGGGCGGAACCCAAAAGGGCGAAGAAGGCGAGCGATCGGACGAGGGCCACCACCGACGTATGCCCCAAATGGCGATCTCCCCGCAAGTTCCAATCCTCCCGAAACACTGTCCGATCGCGAAGGGACGAAATATTTCGCGGCACCGGGACATCGCAATGGATGCCGCCAGGCGGCCTGACCCCAGGGCGGCCAGATCCCCACGGGACATGCGGGCGCCAGCGGAGACCCTATCGACAGGCACCCCCCCGGATCGGCAGCCCCCGGGGCGGGCCGACATCGCGGGTCGCCTCCCCCGTTGCATAGACGGCTGTCCCCCTGCAATGATACCGCCGGTGCCATGAGATCCCCCGCCCTGC
>JANQMB010000368.1 GCA_028280355.1 Verrucomicrobiales bacterium | reverse complement strand
CCGCGACAGCGCGCTGGGACGACGGCGCCGATGCGCTGGCCGCGGAGCCGATCGCCGAGGAGATCAGCTTCGACGACTTCATGAAGGTCGACCTGCGGGTCGCCCGCGTCGTCGAGGCCAAGGAGGTCCCGGAGGCCCGCAAGCTGATCCAGCTCACCCTCAGCCTGGGTGGCGACGAGCGACGCAACGTCTTCGCCGGCATCAAGTCCGCCTACAAACCGGAGGACCTCGTCGGCAGGCTGGTCGTCATGGTGGCCAACCTCGCGCCGCGCAAGATGAAGTTCGGCCTCAGCGAGGGCATGGTGGTCGCCTCCGGCCCCGGCGGCGAGGACATCCACCTCCTCTCCCCAGACAGCGGCGCCGTCCCAGGGCAGCGGGTACACTGAGCTGAGCACCTTTGAACGCCATTGGCGGAAGAAGCCTCGTTAGCAGCTGATAACGAGGCCCTTTGTGGACACCCCGTCTGAGGAGGGGTAGCCCATCGGAATCGAGGCCGCCGGGTCAAAACCATGCGTCGACAGCGAAATGCCGTCGGTACGCCAATTTTTTTTCACATCCTTTGATAGATATTTCACATTTCTTAAGTAATCTCCCGGGAAGCGACAATCGACGACATGTCCCGACCCGCCATCGCCCTTTTCCTCATTGGATGCCTGATTTTCCTGGCCGTATCGCCTTCTCCCGTCTTGGCGGGGATCCCGTCTGCAGCCTCCAAATCTTCCCAAAAACGGGATGACCTGCCGCTCCGCGCCGCCATCATCCTTGGGAAATTTGAAAAATTCGAATCCGATCGCCCTTCGCGCTCCCTCTGGGAAGCCAAGCGCCGTGAGGTGTTGCGTTACCTGAGGTCGGTTTTCGATGCAGAGGCAGCACAGGCGAACCTCGAGCGCGCGGTGGCCGTCCAGCGCGCCGCCAGGGCGCTGAAGGCACGCCGCTACGTCGCCTACAGCGGATCCCCCGTCCTCGCGGGCGCGCCCTCCGAGCCCTAGAGGGCACCCTCAGATCCCCGCTGAGGCGGGTGGGGGACGGGCGCTGGCACGGCCGGGATTCGCTTGAATCGTTTCCCCGCCGACTCGAACCTGCCCCCATGAGAACCTTCGTCCCCCTGGTCGCCCCCGGGATCCTGTCGGTGGTCGCCGCCATCGCGACCCTCCCCTCCTCCGCCAAGCCCGAGCCCGCCGAGCCGGCGCGCTTCGATCCGGTGCTCAAGGAGATCGAGGGCTGGAAGGTCCATGTCGACCCCGCCCTCCTGGAGGGGGAACATGCCGAGGAGGGGGAGGCCGCCCTCAAGATGCTCGCCAACCACCTGCAGCGCATCGCGATCCTCGTCCCCGGGGAGTCGCTCGCCAAACTGCGCCGCTGCGAGATCTGGATCGAGCACCGCCACCCCACCCTGCACGCCATGCAGTACCACCCGAGCCTTGGCTGGCTGGAGAACAACGGCCACGACCCCAGGCTCCACCGGAAGGTCCACATCACCCAGGCCAAGGCCCTCACCTCGCGGGGCCAGATGCTCAAGCACCCCGCGGTGATCCTCCACGAGCTCGCGCACGCCTACCACGACCAGTTCCTCAGCTTCGACCACCCGGACGTCCTCGCCGCCTTCAACAAAGCCAAGGAGTCGGGGAGCTACGACAAGGTCATGCTGTTCACCGGCCAGCAGGTCAAGCACTATGCCATGACCAACCACAAGGAGTATTTCGCCGAGGGCACGGAGGCCTTCTTCTACCGCAACGACTTCTACCCTTTCGTCCGCGCCGAGCTGAAGCAGCATGACCCCGACCTGCATGCGGTGTTGGAGAAGGTGTGGGGCAAACCCTAGCTGCCCCCCAGCCCGGACCGCCCGATGCGCCGACCGTTGCGCGACCTATGCGCGACCGCCCGCGCGGCGGTGTTCGCCCTTGTCCTCGCGGCGGCGGCCGGACGTGATGCCCGCGCCGCGGAGCCGCTGGTGGTAGGCATGGAGCTGGAGTACCCGCCCTTCGAGTTCGTCGGCGAGAACGGCGAGCCCGACGGCGTCAGCGTGCGCATGGCGGAAGCGCTCGGCGTCTTCTTGCGGCGCCCGGTCGAGATCCGGAACATCAAGTTCGACGCCCTTATCACCGCCCTCAAAACCGGCTCCATCGACCTGATCATCTCGTCGATGACGGCCACCGAAGAGCGCCGCGAGTCGATCGCCTTCTCCGACCCCTACGTCACCACAGGCATCGCCATGCTGGTACCGAAAGACTCGGACATCACCTCCGCCGAGGACCTGCTCCGCCCCGGGGTGAAGGTGGTCGCCAAACTCGGCACCACCGGCGAGAGTTACGCCCGCGCCAACCTCCCGGACGCCGAGGTCTTGGCGCTTCCGGAGGATCCCGCCTGCGCGCTGGAAGTCGCTCAGGGCAAGGCGGACGCCTGGATCTACGACCAGCTGTCCATCTTCAACTACCACAAGCAGCACGCCGCGGCCACGCGCGCCATCCTCCAGCCGATCCGCTCCGAGCAGTGGGCGATCGGTCTCCGCCAGGGCGACGACACGCTGCGCTCGCAGGTCAACGAGTTCCTCGCCCAGTTCCGCGCCTTCGGCGCCTTCGACACTCTCGGCGAGCGCTACCTCAAGGAGGAGAAGGAGCTCATGGAGTCCATGGGCATTCCCTTCATCTTTGGCGCCTCGAACGCACAGTCCTTCACCGTCTCCGACCGCCGGCACGGTCCGGCGCCGACCGGCGGGGAGGGAGACGCCCCCTTTGTCGCGCTGATGCTCGCGCTCGCCGCCGCGGCGCTCGCCTGTTTCTACCTCCTGACGCGCGAGCGGCGCCCCTTCCCGGCGGCGCGGCTCGCCGACTGGCTCGGCTACCTCCTGCTCTGGGCGTTGCTGGCTGGCGCCTGCACGTTCGTATTGGCCAATCTCGGCCAGAACTACGACTGGAACTGGGCGGGCATCTGGCGGCGGCGCTGGGAGATGTGGCACGGCTGGTGGCGCACCCTGGTCATCTCGCTGGTGTCGCTGGCGCTTTGCACGATCCTCGCCGTGCTCCTCGTCGCCGGCGTCCGCAGCCGCTCCCGGCCGCTGCGTTTCGCCTGCCGGGCGTACACCGAGATCGTCCGCGGCAGCCCGCTGATCGTCGTGCTGCTGGTCGGCTACTACGTGGTCGGGGACGCCTTCGGTCTGGAGAACAGCACGCTGGCCGGGATCCTGCTCCTGTCTTTCTTCAGCGCCGCCTACCTCGGCGAAATCTTGCGCGGGGGCATCGAGAGCGTCGGCCGGACCCAGTTCGAGTCGGCGCGCGCGGTGGGCTTCGACCGCTGGC
>JANQMB010000342.1 GCA_028280355.1 Verrucomicrobiales bacterium | reverse complement strand
AGTTCGCCCGCGCCCTCACCGCCGGCGGCAGGCGGGTGGCCATCCTCAGCCGCGGATACAAGAGCGTGAAACCGCCGCTCCGGGAACGCCTGCGGGCCCGCGCCGACGGCCGCCACCTGCTGCACCACTCGCCGCCGCGGGTGGTGACCGACGGCAAGGAGGTGCTGCTCGACTCGAAGACCGCGGGCGACGAGCCCTACATGCTGGCGACCAACCTCGAGGACGTCGCGATCGTCGTCGACAAGGACAGGGTGAAGGGCGGCATGCACGCGATCAGGGAGTTCGACGCCGACACCCTGCTGCTCGACGACGGCCTGCAGTACCTCAGGCTGCGCCACCGGCTGGACATCGTCCTCGTCGACAGATACCAGCCCTTCGGCAACGAGAAACTGCTGCCGCGCGGGACCCTGCGCGAACCGCCGAAGAACCTCCGGCGGGCGAGCTACATCTTCATCACCAAGTGCGACGGGAGCTCGAACGAGGAGCTGAAGAAGCGGATACGCAAATACAACCGCACCGCGGAGATCATCGAGTGCGCGCACGAGCCGAAGTACCTCGAGGACGCCTGCACCGGCGAGCAGCTGCCGCTCGAGACCCTGGCCGGCAAGTACATCGGAACCATCTCCGGGATCGCGGTGCCGGAGAGCTTCGAGGGCGGCCTGCGCAAGCTCGGCGCCAACATCGAGCTCGTCCGCCGCTACACCGACCACCACCGATACAGCCAGGCCGAGATCGACGAGTTCATCGACCGCTGCGTCAACCGCGACGTCGACATGATCGTCACCACGGAGAAGGACTTCGTGCGCTTCCCGAAGGTCGAGTCGCCCGACGTCCCGATCTACTTCCTGCGCGTCGAGATCGGCATCCTCAGCAACGAGGAGACCTGGGCCGAGTGCGTCAACCGCATCTGCGCGCCCCGGCCGGTCGTCTCGGCGCGGAGGTTCTTTTAGGTCCGCGAAGGGCGCGAAGAGACACGAAGGTTTTCTACCTAGGACGGCCCCCACAACAGGCGCCAGCCGCAACACCATCGCAGCCCGGACCGCTACCGCGTTCCGGCCAAGCGTTGTCGTAGTCCGACGACAACTTCGCGCACCTTCGCGCCCTTCGCGGACAATCCCCTACCCCTCGCCGACGCCGAAACGGGCGAAGCGGCGGATGCTGAGGGTGTCGCCGAGCTCCTTGCCCTTGGCGGCGAGCAGGTCGCCGACGGTCTGGTCGGGGTCCTTGATGAAGCCCTGTTCCAACAGGCAGACGGTGCTGTAGAACTTGCCGATCTTGCCCTCGATGATCTTCTCGAGGATCTCGGCCGGCTTGCCGCTGTCGGCCATCTGTTTGCGGAACAGGTCCTTCTCCGCCTCGACGAGGTCGGCGGCGATGTCCTCGCGGCCGAGGCCGGCGGGGGCCGCGGCGGCGATGTGCAGGGTGAGGTCCTTGACCAGCTCGCGGAAGCCGTCGGCGCCGGCGGTGGCCTCCTCCCCGCAGCCGACCTCCACCAGCACCCCGACCTTCCCGCCGAGGTGGATATAGGAACCGACGACGCCGGAGCCCTCCACGTCGAAGCGGGCCATGCGGCGGAACTGCAGGTTCTCGCCGAGCTCGATGACCTTGGCCTTGACGAAATCGTCGAGGGTGCCGTCGCCCTTGGACACCGCGTTGGCGGCGTCGATATCGGCCGCCCCGGAGCCCGCCACGGCGTCGGCCAGCTCGCCGACGAAGGACTGGAAGTTCTCGTTCTTGGCGACGAAGTCGGTCTCGCAGTTCACCTCGACCAGCACCCCGGACTTGCCGGCGGCGTCGATCTTGGAGGCGACGATGCCCTCCTTCGCCTCGCGGTCGGCCTTCTTGGCGGCCTTGATCGCGCCGCGCTCGCGGAGGAACTTGATCGCCGCGTCGACGTCGCCGCCGGTCTCTTTGAGGGCGTTCTTACACTCCATCATGCCGGCGTTGGTCTTGTCGCGGAGCTCTTTTACAAGGGAAGCGGTGATAGCCATTTTTCGATATCGGTAGGTGGGAAAACGATCGGTGGGATAGTGTCTGCCGCGCCCGCGCCGCCGCGCCGCGGGCCACGAGGGCACGCTCGGCGGGGGGGACCTGGCGGGGCGCCTGCGGATCCTAGGCCGGGATCTGGTCCGGGCGCTTCTTCTTGACCAGCTTGCCGCCGTCGGTGGCGGCGATGATGGGGTCGATGAGGTTCTGCAGGACGATGCGGACCGAGCGGATCGCGTCGTCGTTGGCGGGGATCGGGTAGTCGACCGTCGAGGGGTCGGCGTTCGAGTCGACCAGGGCGACGACCGGGATCTTGAGCCGGCGCGCCTCGTTGACCGCGATGTGCTCGCGCGCGGAGTCGACGACCACCAGCACGTCTGGGAGGCCCTGCATGTCGCGCACGCCGCACAGGTTGCGGTGTAGCTTCTGGCGCTCGCGGTTGAGCGACGCCAGCTCGCTCTTGCTCATCGACCTCTTCTCGATCGAGTTCTCGAGCCCCTCGAGGTAGGCCAGGCGGTCGACGCTCTTGCGGATGGTCTCGATGTTGGTCATCATCCCGCCGAGCCAGCGGTGGTTGACGTAGTACTGGCCACAGGCCTCCGCGGCCTGCCGGACCGCGTCCTGCGCCTGGCGCTTGCAGCCCACGAAAAGGATCTTGCCGCCCTCGAGGGCGAGCTTGCTCAGGAAATCGGAGGCCTCCTCAAGGCGGAGGGCGGTCTCCTCGACGTTGATGATGTGTACCCCGTTGCGCTTCTGCAACAGGAAGGGCTTCATCTTCGGGTTCCACTTGCGGCTCTGGTGCCCGTAGTGGACGCCGGCCTCTACCAGTTCTTCGATCAGGTCTGCCATTCGGTTGTGTCTCTTGTCCGCGGGCTGTGCACGTACCGCCAGCGCTGTATCCCAGCTCCGGTCGGCCGCTCGACCACCTACGGCCGATCCACGCACCCGCGAGGGTTTGGTGTTCTTGTCGTCCCCCGCCAGGGGGCGAGGGGCGGGAATTATAGCCGTCGCCCCCGAGCTTTCAAGGGCGAATTGGCAGGCCGGATCGAGCCTCCCCCGGCGCCTGGGCGGGGGGGATCAATCCTCCTCCGCCGGCGCGGCCTCGCCCGCTTTCTCGGCGGGGGCCTTTTGCCCGTCGGCGGGCGCCACCTCGGGGGGGTCGTCGGGAGCCGGCAAGGCTCTGGGGCCGCCAAGTCCAAAGTACACCAGCTGCAACAGGGGCGCCGCGCCATCCCCCGGCAGCTCGGTGGCGAACTGCGCCACCCCGCCGTCGGCGGTGATCGAGGTCGCCTCGAGGATCTCCTTGACCATCGTGTCGCCGGGGAACCCGTCGGCCTCCTCCATCTCTTCGCGCACCGCCTCACGTGCCTTCTCCAGCTCCCCGTTCAGCCGGGCGACGACTTTGGCCACTGCGGCCGCGTCCGTCCCCAGCCCGGAGACGGTGAACTTCAGCCTGCCGCCGACCTCCTTCGCTTGCAGGGACAGGGTGTCGAAAGGCTTCAAGAAGGGCGACTCCCGGTAGCTCTCTGTGACCTCCACCAGCGCCCAACCCGGCGTGCCCTTGTCGGCCTTGTCGAGCAGCTTGGCGAGGGTCTTGCCGATGGTGAAGTCGCCACCCCCGGCGGAGACCTTGGCGCCCACCTCGGCGAGCGGCATCTGGTCGGTCGACGCACCGGCGATGAACACCAGCTGCTGGTCGGAAACCGGGGCGACGTACATGTTGTTCGAATCAAGCTCGTGGAACGTCAGCCCCCCGGCCTTGCGCCTGACCCCGCCGATGCGGTCGCCAAGCATCGCCGAGAGCGCCTTGTGGTCATAGAGGCCGCGGGCGATCAGCACCAGGAAACCTGTGTCGTTGCCAACCTTCCCGGCCAGACCGAAGGTCAGCGCATGGAGGCGCAGGTTGCCGATCTGGGAGACCATCTCGCCGATCTTCCGGACGACCTCCGACTCCATCTCCGCCGCGTCCCACCCTTCAGCCTTACCCACCAGGGCGAGCTGTTCGACAACATCGAGGGGCGCACCTGGCTTCATCGTGACACGGCCGATCACCCCGACCCCAGAGGGGAGGCAGCTGAGGTCCAAGCGGAGATCCTCCTCCGATGCCCCTTCACGCCGGTACTCCTTCCCCTCGATCGCCGCCCGCGCCGCCCGCGCGTAGTCCGCGACCAGCGGGTCGTCGGAACCGACATATTTGGCGATCAGCGGCAGGGCGCCATCGTCCCCGAGCTCGCCGAGCGCGCGCAGGGCCATCTGGCGCCGCGCCGAATCCCCCCGCCGCGCGGCACCCTCGGGCACCGGGGCTTCGAGCAGCGCGCTCAACGCGGGAACGGTCACCTCGATCTTCGCCGCTTTGAAATAGGCGTCGGAGGGGACGAAATCGAGCAGGTCGTTGCCGCCGCCACCGGCGAAGACGAGCAGCAAAATCGGGAACATCACAGGGGATATCATATCGGTATTGAGAGTGGGGTTCGGGTAGCGCACGAAGACTAGCGTCGATCGTGTGGCTTTGAAGTAGAAAGTCGCGCGCCGTTTGTAATCGGCCCCGGCGCTGCACCCCCCCTCCCCCGCCACCCGCCCCCGCTGTCGCCCCGGCTATTTCCCAGACGCCTTCGCCAGCGCGATCGCCTCGCGGTAGTGCCCCTCGAGGCTGTCGATGGTCTCCGCCAGCGCGAAGCCCTCCTCGACCGCCGCGCGGGCGGCGCGCGAATAGCCCGCGTAGGTCTCCGGCGAGGCCATCAGCTCGAGCGCCGCCGCCGCCAGCCCGGCGGCGTCCCCCTCGTCGACCAGGCGGCCGCTCACACCGTCGGCGACCGCCTCCGGGATGCCGCCGTGGCGCGTGGCGAGGACGGGGAGCCCGGTGGCCATCGCCTCGAGCATCGCGTTCGGAACCCCCTCCCGGTTGCCGTCCCCCGCGGTCTGGCTGGGGTGGACGAAGAGGTGCGAGCGCCCCGCCAGCTCGGCCACCGCCTCCAGGTCGAGGAACCCGTGGAAGGTCACCGCCCCCGAGATCCCGAGCTCGCCGGCGAGCCCCTCCAGCTCGCCGCGCATCGGCCCGTCGCCGGCGATGTGGAACTCCGCGGCGGGGTGGCGTTCGCGCACCGCGGCGAAGGCGCGCAGCGCCACCGGCAGGCCCTTCTTCTCGACCAGCCGGCAGACCTGCAGGAACCGCCAGCGCCCGCCGGCAGGTGGCGCCTGGCGCTCGGTGAATGGCAGCGAGGAAAGGACGACCCCGGCGCGGTTCAGGCGCAGTTTCGCCTCCGGGCAACCCAGCTCGCGCAGGCGGCCGAGCAGCGAGTGTGACCGCGCCAGCACCAGCTCCGCGCACCGGAACACCCCGCGCAGCGCCTCGCGGTAGGCGGGGCTCCCGGTGCCGACCCCGGCGTCGGCGCCGTGGAAGGAGACCACCACCGGGTGCCGGAGGGTGCGCAGCAGCGGCAGCAGCTCGGCGGCGATGTTGCCGAAATACACGTGCAGCACCGAGGCGTCGTGCTTCTGGATCGCGTAGAGCGCGTCGCGGACCTCGCGGTCGCTCATCGGCACCGGCGCCCCCTTGACCCTGCCATACCACCATCGACGCAGGGCGCGGGAGCGCGGGCGCCGCAGCAGGGTGATCTGCTTCTTGTGGATCGGGTAGGCCTCCTCGTTGCGCCGCTTGCGCGCCAGAACCGCTGCCGCGAAGGACTGCAGGGCGACCACCTGGCGGAACACGTGGCGCATGTCCGACGGCAGGTAGGTCGAGATGTACGCGGCGACCACCGGCTTGCGTTCTGTGTCTTCCATCTGGGGGGCCGCCCCGTTCGGGCGATCCGGACGAACAGGCCACAGGGCGGGCGGAACCGCAAGCCCGCTCGCGGTTCCGCTGGCGCCAGGCGCTTTTCGGCCTATCGGTGGTGGCAGCCACCACCCATGGACCACCTCGAGAAAGCCCGCCGCGTCATCCAGCTGGAGATCGACGAGCTGCAGGGCCTGCTCGACCGCATCGGGGGAGCCTTCGCCGAGGCGGTCGACACCCTGCGGGGGACGCTCGAGGCGGGCGGGAAGATCGTCGTCGTGGGCGTCGGCAAGTCCCACAACATCGGCCACAAGATCGCCGCCACCCTCAACAGCACCGGCGCCACCGCCGTCGTGCTCAACAGCCAGAACGCCCTGCACGGCGACCTCGGGGTGGTCAGCGACGGCGACGCCGTGATCGCGCTCAGCTACAGCGGCGAGACCGCCGAGCTGCTCGACCTCCTGCCGGCCCTGCGGCGCTTCGAGATCAAGGTGGTCGCCCTCACCGGGGACCCGGGGTCGACGCTCGGCCGCAACAGCGAGGTGGTGCTCGACTCCCACGTCGGGCGCGAGGCCTGCCCGCTCGGCCTCGCCCCCACCTCCAGCAGCACCGTCATGCTGGTGCTCGGCGACGCGCTGGCCATGGTGCTGCTCGAGTCGCGCGGCTTCCGGCAAGAGGACTTCGCCAGGCTCCACCCCGGCGGCTCCCTCGGCCGGGCGCTGCTCACCAAGGTGTCCGACATCATGCGCCGGGGCGACGCGCTGGCCTGCCTGCCGCCCGACGCCAGCGTGCGCACATGCCTCGAGACCATGACCCGCGCCCGCAGCGGCGCCGCGGTGATCGTCGGCGGCGACGGCCAGCTGGCCGGGATTTTCACCCAGGGCGACTTCGTGCGGGCGGTGCAGAGCGACGGCGAAATCCTCGACCGCCCGGTGTCGGACTTCATGACCCGCGACCCGGTCTCCATCCCCGCCGACAAGCTCGCCGCCGAGATCGTGCCGGTCCTCGGCGCAAACCGCATCGACGACCTGGTCGTGGTCGACGGCGCGGGGACCCCAGTAGGCCTGGTCGACTCCCAGGACCTCAGCCGCCTGAAGCTGGTGTAGGGCTGTGGTCCGGTATCGGACCTTCACCCCTTGACCGGGGGGCCTTGACCGTTGACCATCCCGGCATGGCAGTCGTCGCAACGCAGATCAAGAAAGGGCAGTGCTTCCAGTACAACGGCGAGAAGCTGATGGTGCTCGACCTCGACCACCGCACGCCGGGGAAGGGCAACGCGATCATCCTCGCCAACTGCCGCTCGCTGCAGACCGGCAAGACCAAGACCATCCGCTTCGCCTCCTCCGACAAGGTCGACATCGTCAACGTCGACCGGCAGAAGCTGGAGTACAGCTATACTGACGGCACCGGGTACTTCTTCATGAACCCGGAGACCTACGACACCGTCGAGCTCAACGGGGAACTCCTCGAGGACGCCAAGGACCTGTTGATCGAGAACCTCGCCATCGACGTGCTGTTCATCGAGGGCAAGGCGATGACCATCGACCTGCCGCCGCAGGTCGAGCTGGAGGTCAAGGACTCGTCGGAGGGCATCAAGGGGGACACCGCGAACAACCCCCAGAAGCCGGCCACCCTTGAGACCGGCCTGGAGGTCCAGGTGCCGCTGTTCGTGAAACCTGGCGACCGCCTGAAGATCGACTCGCGCACCAAGAAATACGTCAGCCGCGTGTAGCCGCGGCCAGCAGCGCGCGAGCATGCAGAAGCCGACCCCCGGACGCCGCTCCCGCCTCCGCACCACCGCCACCGCCGCGCGCCGTGGCGCCTCCGAGCTCGGCGAACAGCAGATCCCCCTGCTCTGGCTCAAGGCCGGCATCGGCGTCCTGCTGCTGCCGGTCTGCTTCGTCACCACGCAAACCTTCCTCGGCGCCTTCGGCGAGACCTCGGCGGGCACCCGCCTGATCGGCTCCGCCCCGCTGTGGTTCTTCTTCATCGGCGCCGCCCTCTGGCTCGTCTGCTTCTGGGGACTGCCCCGCCCCCTCTACCTCTACGTGCTCGGCCACGAGCTCACCCACGCGGTGTTCGTGCTGCTGTGCGGGGGCAAGATCAGCGGCTTCAAGGTCCGCCCGGAAGGCGGCCACATCATCACCAACAAGAACAACCTGCTGATCTCCCTCTCGCCCTACTTCGTCCCCTTCTACTCCGTGCTCGTGGTGGCCACCTTCGGCCTGGTCGGGCTGTTCGCCAACCTGTCCGAATACCAACCCAACAGCCTGTTCTGGGGGCATATCGGCTTCAGCTGGTCCTGGGTCTTCTATATGGCGGTCGGCGCCACCTGGTGTTTCCACCTCACCTTTACCGCCTGGATGATCCTCAAAAACCAGCCCGACCTCCGGCAGAACGGCACCTTCTTCTCGCTCGCCGTCATCTACCTCGTCAACCTGCTCGTCCTCAGCACCTTCCTCGTCGTCGTCAGCCGCGAGATCAGCGTCCGCTCGTTCACTTTCAGCCTCCTCGACAACGCCTCCTCCCTCCTCAGGGCGATAGTATCCATCACCCAATGATCAATATCCCCAAATAAAGTTATTGCAATTATGGTTTTTTGCACTAATTTTAGAGCGATATGTCGGAGTGGTTCTACGCACAAGGCCGGGAGAAAAAAGGCCCGGTCCCGCAGACCCAGCTGGTGGAGTTCCTCAAGCTGGGTGTGGTCACCCCTGGCACGCTGGTATGGAACCGCAGCATGGAGCAATGGCTCCCGGCCGCCCAGGTACCGGGCCTGCTGAACCCGGCGCCCGAGCCCGCACCGCAGGCACCGGCCGCGCCGGCCGCCACCCCTGAACCCGCGGCACCTGAACCGGCCGCCCAGACCCCTGACCCCGCCGCCGGTGGCAACCCCTGGGACACCGAATTCGCCGACGCCGACCTGGCACCCGAGACCCAAGCGGCCGGAGCGCAGCAGGCCGAAGCCCCGCAGCCGCTACCCGATGGGGAGAAGGGCCCAACCCCGGCGACGAGGGCACCGACGGCCTCCCTGCAGTTTTCCGCCAAACGCCCGGTGCCGGAACACAAGCGCGCCGGGGCCAGGATCAAAAATCTGATCGCGCGGGTCGCCGCCGTGGTGATCGCGCTCGGCATCCTCGGCGGCGGCGGCTATCTCGGCGCTGAGTACCTCGGCCTCTTCTCGCCCGACATCGAGCCGCGCATGCGCTACGTGCCGGACAACCCGGACTTCTTCGTCACCCTCAACGTGCCGAAGGCGATGGCCGTGGCGCGGAGCGTGAACCCCTCGATGGCGACAACTCCGACCAACCTGCCGATGGGCACGCTGCCCATCGGTCCGGACTCGCTCCAGGACATCACCGTCGCCGGCAACATCGGGGAGAAACGCTGGGTGGCGGTCGCCACGCTGTCGAGGGACTTCGACATCGCCGGGTTCTTCCCCGGCACGGACGAACCCGACAGCACCCGCGCCGGCGGGACCAAGATCTACTACGACCGCGACATGGCCGACTTCGGGATGGACTTCGGCGTCGCCATGCCCTCGAAGACCACCCTGCTGGTCGGGCCGCTCGAGACCTTGAAATCGGTCCTCAAACGCCGCCACCCCCCAGTCGTGCCCGACGCCTTCCGGCCGCTGATCGGGGGGGCAGGGAACGCCAGCTGGTTCGCCGGCGCCGCCGACATCCAGTCGCTCTGGAGGGTCGCCGACGACCTGCCGGTCGACCTCGACGAGAAGGGCCGCTGGCTGATGGAGAGCCTCGACAAGGCGACCTTCACGCTCGGCGGATCGGGGGAGTACGACTTCGAGTTGGTCGCCCACTGCCGGCAGGCGAAGGACGCGGAGGTCATCGCCGGCGAGGCGCGCAAGGCGCTCGCCAAGCAGCGCGAGGAGCTGCTCGAGCTCTTCGTGCAGATGGGGCGCCCGGTGACCGGTGATACCCTGAGCCTGTTCGACAACCCCGAGATCACGGTGGGCCAGGGCGGCGCGATCACCTTCAGCCAGCGCATCACGCGCGAGATGCTCGAGGAGGGCGGCAAGCTCTTCACCCCGACCGGGGCCGCCGCCGGGCTCTAGGCAGCGCCCCCGCTCCGCTGGTACGGGGCTTTTGGTTGGTAGCCACGAGCGTGAGCGAGTGGGGTGCGGCCTCCCCCGACTCGCTCACGCTCGTGGCTATCCCCCTAGGGCGTGTTCACGCAAAGGTACCAAACACGCCGACCCCCATGGCGGCGCCTACCTCATGGGCGGCAAGATGCCGCCCCTCCTGGAGCATCATCTCTAAC
>JANQMB010000336.1 GCA_028280355.1 Verrucomicrobiales bacterium | reverse complement strand
CGCCCCCCCGGACCATCCTGCGCAACACCCCCCGCACGAGGACGAGACCGACCACCGCCCCGGCCGCGCGGACCGCGACGGCGGAGACGAGGCCGGCGAGAGAAGGCGTGCCGCCCGATGCGGCGTGGGAGTTCATCGCCGACGCGAACCCGACGAGGAGGCCGAGCACGACCAGGATGGCCGTGCCGCGGAAGGGGCTGGATCTCCTCTCCGATGAAGCCGACAAGCGCCGCACTTACGCCGGATCCACGCCTTTTACAACTGCACCACTTTGGGCTTCGCGAAACACGGCCAGGGCAGGTAAGCTGCCCGCCGCCCGATGAACCGCCCCCGGACCAGAGGCTGGATCGCCGCGACATGCGCGCTGCTGCTCGCGGCCATCCTGCTCACCAGGCGCGACGCCAGGGATCCACCCGGGCGGGAGGCGGAACCCGCCGCCCCCCGGGGGCCGCTGAGCGCACTGACCGGTTCGCTGGGCGACCCCGGTGTCGTGCGGCGCGAGGCGGCAATCGCGCCAGAGGAAAGCCCGGGGCGCGAGTTCGACCCCTACCAGGAGTGGGGGACGCAAAAAGTCCTCGAACATTTCATGATCCGCCCGGGCGAGATTGAGGTCGCGACCCTCGGCGAGGCGGTCGAGTTCCTCCGCGAGACCTACCGGGAGACGGGGGGGCGAAACGTCACCTTCCGCATCGAAGGGAGCCCTGATGCGGGCTTCCCGGTCAAGGCGCAGTGGAAGAACACCTCCTACCGGCGCCTGCTCGATCTGCTCGCCGGCCTTGGGGGCTACGAGATCGATGTCGGCGACCGCGAGGTGATCCTCCGGCCACGGCCGCCGGCGACCGGCGATGCCGACCTGGCCGAGCTCAGCTTGCCCGATCTACCGAAACATCTCCTCGCCCAAACTGACCCCTTCGGGCTCACCCCCGTTGCCGAACTCTCGCCAAACGGTGCGGCGGAGCTTCTCGACCTTTACGGCCTCGGCCCCGACGACCCCGACGGCGCGATCGCGATCGACCCGGAGACTGGCGCCTGGACCCTCACCGGCACCGGCGCGCAGCTCGCCCGGGTCGAGACCCTCAGCCGACACCTGGGCAGCACCGCGAGCGCCCAGGTCCGCGTCAACCAACGCATCGTCCTCAGCGAGGACGGGCCGGTCGTCGACCCGCAGACCTTCCCGGACGACGCGGCCTTCGGCGAGGCTTTCCGAGAGATCCTCGAGGGCGAAGTGGACATGTTCGGAACCCCCTCCGTCATCGTCGGCGCCGGGCAACCGGCGGCCGTCGAGGTCATCCGGGAGTTCATCTACCCGACGGCCTTCGACGCGGCCGGTTCGCCCTCCGCCTTCGAGATGCAGCCGGTCGGGGGCCAGATCCCCATCACCCTGACCGTGGTCGGGCTCGACAAGGTGGAGCTCAGCGGCCACATCCAGATCACGTCGCTGGTCAACCAGAGCATCCCCGAGCTCCTCGGCGACAACCCCTTCGGGGCCGGGGTGGCGAAGGGCGTCGCCGATGGACAGCTCCAGATACTCGAGCGCGGCCCCGGGGCGTTCCGCTCGCAGGTCACCGAATATTCGGGCGCGCTGCTCGATGGCAACACCGCCGTCCTCGCCGCCGCGGAGGAGGGCGACACCGTCGTCCACCAGTTCATCGGCGCCCGCCGCATCCTGCCCGACGGCAGCCCCCTCCTCCCCTAGCCGCCCAGCAGCTCCAGCACCTTCCCCTGGATCTTGCGCAGCTGGCGGTTGGGCGTCTCCTCCGGCTTGCCGCCCCGCGCGCGCGCCGCGCCGATGTCGTCGAGCAACTCCAACACGTCGTCGATCAGCACCTGGTTCTTCTCGTCCGCCGGCAGCAGCTCCACCTCCAACACCTTCTCCAACCAGAGCAACAGCTCGGTGTCGACCCGCTTCGGGGGGTTGTTCTCCATGCGCCAGAGCTTGTTCTGCGAGGTCGGGAAACCGCACTCCCAGAGCGCGTGCGAAAGCTCCTCGAAGGTCCACCCCTTGCGCTCGCGCGCGCGGCGCAGCGCGGCGCTGAGCTCCTCCAGGCTGATGTCTTCGAGCTTCCTAGCCATCGAGATGCTTCAACAGTTCGGTCTTCAACGCCCCGTCGAGCGGCACACCCGTACCCCACAGCGCCTCGAAGGCCGCGGTGAAACGCAACACGGTCGCATGCTGCGGCCGGTTGCGGATGATCTCCGCCGGATGGGTGAGCGAGTCGCTGCCGTCCGGCGAGCCCGGCCGGGCGACGACGACATCGACCCGCCGCGAAGGGTCGGCCGAGCGATAGGCGTGCGCGCTCCTGCCAAACGAGAAAAACGGCGCGTGCGCCTCGGGCAGGCCCGCCGAGACGAAGCGCACCTCGAAGCCGTCGCCGAGACGGTCCTCCAGATCGATCATGGTCGCGGCCGAATGCCACACCTTGGCCGCGAACACCCAGGGCTCCTGCCCGAAGGCGCGCCCCAGCGCGACGAAGTCCCCGTGCCGGGGGTGCGCAGCAGAACTCATGCGCGGGTCGAGCGTCACCACCCGCACGCGGCCGCCAGGTTCCTCGACGATCGCCCCAAGCTCCTCGACGAACGAACGCCCGCCGATATGCACCGACGACATCGACACCACGTCCAGCCGGTCAAAAGGCGCGGGTTCGAAGGAAAGCAATACGTCATAAATCTGAACCGAACGATCGACCGTATGTACACCACCGAACCGCTCCATGCGCCAGCGGGCGAACGACTCCCGCAGATGACTCACCCCGCGCAACTGTACCCCGTAGAAATACACGAAGCCCAGGCCGAGGAACAGGGCCGCGAGGCTCGTTTTCGGGTGATCTTCGACCCAGGCCACCACGCCCTTCCAGAGGCGACGCGAGCCAGAAATGGCCAAGGTCCCCTTCTTCTCCATCCGCTTGTCGCTTTCGCTCATCACTCGAATTCCCTGAATTTACCGTATCGGCACAGCGAATAGAACAAAATATAAATAAAATTCTTTTGCAAATTCTGAAATGTGTTCTATTATAGAATATCACCCCGTTCCCCAAGTCCCCCATGAAAACAAAACGCACCCAGAAATCGGATGCCTCGATCCGCCACTACCTGCGCGAGATCGGCCAGTATCCCCTGCTCTCCCGCGAAGAGGAGGTCGCGCTCGCCCGCCGGATCCAGAACGGTGACAGCGAGGCGCGCGCGACGATGATCAACGCCAACCTCAGGTTGGTCGTGAAGATCGCCTCGGACTTCGGCGGGCTCGGTATCGACCTCGCCGACCTGATCTCCGAGGGCAACATCGGCCTGATGACGGCGGCGGAGCGTTTCGACCCCGATCGCGGCGCGAAGTTCAGCACCTACGCGGCCCTCTGGATCAAACAGAAGATCCGCCGCGCCCTGTCGAACCACGCCCGCACCATCCGCCTGCCGATCCACGTCGTCGCCGAGTCGGGCGAGCTCGGCCGCGCCGAGGCCGCCTTGAGCGAAGAGCTGCAGCGCCCGCCGACCGTCGAGGAACTATCGGAGCGGACCGGCATGCCGGGGAAGAAGATCGCCCGCCTGCAGGAGCTGCCCGCCGCCTCGGTCTCGATCGACGCCCCACCCCACGGCGACGACGAGCTGACGCTGGCGGAGGTTATCGCCGATGAGGCGGCGGCCGCGCCCGACGAAGGGGTCGCCCGCAGCTGGATGGAGGAGGAGCTCGAGCGCACCATGCCCGTCCTCGACGACCGAGAGCGCACCATCATCGAGCGGCGCTTCGGGCTCGGCGAGAACGCCCCGGCCATCCTCTCCGAGCTCGGCTCCCAGTTCGGGATCACCCGCGAGCGGGTCCGCCAGGTCCAGAACGCCGGCCTGAAGAAGCTGCGCCAGGCGATGGTCGAAGCCGACCCCTACGCCTTCTCCGACATCGCGGCGGAGGCGCTCTCCGCCTAGCCCGCGGCGGGCGCCACCCCGCAGAAGAACTACCCCGCGTCCCCCGGGACACGCCAACACCACAGACGGGCCACCCGCGGCACCCATGCCGGGGGTGGCCCTGTCCTTTCCGGCCACCGAGACGCCCATCGCGGCGCCCCCATTAACAGTTCACAAACGGGCGCTTTACGCTACCTTCCGCCGCCATGCTCGACATCAAGCGCATCCGCGAGGAACCCCAGGCGATCAAAGAGCGCGTCCGCAACCGCGGGGGCGACGCCTTCAGGCTGATCGACCAGCTGCTCGAATGCGACGAGATCCGGCGCCGCGGCGAGACCGAGAAACAGGGCTTGCAGGGCGACCGCAACAGCATCTCCAAGCAGATCGGCGCCAAGAAGAAAGCGGGCGAAGAAACCGCGGAGCTCGAGGAGCAGGTGCGCGAGATCGGGTCCCGCCTCAAGGTGCTCGCCGACGAGGTCGAGGCCGCCGACGCCAGACAGCAGGACCTCCTGCTCTCCATCCCCAACACCCCGCACCCCGCATGCCCCGCCGGCGAGGACGAGAGCGCCAACCCGGTGGTCCGCGAGTGGGGCGCCCGGCTCGAGGTCCACGCCGAACTCGAGAACCACGTCCAGATCGCCGAGCGCCTCGGGCTGGTCGACTTCGAGGCCGCGGCCAAGGTCACCGGCAGCGGCTTCGCCGTCTTCAAGGGCGCCGGCGCCAAGCTACAGCGGGCGCTCATCCAGTTCCTGCTCGACCTGCAGGTCGGCGAGGGCGGTTACACCGAAGTCAGCCCGCCCTTCGTCGTCGCGCGCGACTGCATGTACGGCACCGGCCAGCTGCCGAAGTTCGAGGACGACATGTACGGCATCGAGGAGAACAGCATGTTCCTCGCCCCGACCGCCGAGGTCCCCGTCACCAACCTGGAGCGCGACAAGATCCTCGCCGAGGACGAGCTGCCGATCCGCTACACCGCCTACACGCCCTGCTTCCGCCGCGAGGCCGGGTCGGCCGGCACGGGCACCCGCGGCCTGATCCGCATGCACCAGTTCGACAAGGTCGAGCTGGTGAAGATCGTCCACCCGGACCACAGCGACGCCGAGCTGGAATCGCTCACCGCCGACGCCGAGAAGGTCCTGCAGCGCCTCGGCCTGCACTACCGCACCATCGAGCTGTGCACCGGCGACCTCGGCTTCAGCGCCGCCAAGACCTACGACATCGAGGTCTGGGCCCCCGGCCAGGGCGAGTACCTGGAGGTCTCCAGCTGCTCCAACTTCGAGGACTATCAGGCGCGCCGCATGAAACTGCGCTTCAAGGACGCGGAGACGGGCAAGAACCGCTTCGCCCACACCCTCAACGGTTCCGGCACCGCCCTGCCGCGCCTCTACGTCGCCCTCCTCGAGACCTACCAGCAGCCCGACGGCAGCGTCGCGATCCCCGAGGCCCTCCGCCCCTACTTCGGCGCCGACAGCATCCGCTAGCGCGACCCGCCCCCCGACCGAGCCGACGGCCATGAACACCGTTTCACTTGAGCGACACGAGGCCACACCTTACGCGTCACCCGATGCCTGAGAGCACGCCGCCACCCGAGCGCACCCGGCTGCGCGCCTTCCTCCGGCACCCGGCCTCCCTGCTCGCCTGGTTCACCCTGTTCTCGGTGATCGTCAAAGAGCAGTACCCGTTCTCGCATTTCCCGATGTATTCGGGCTTCGAGGACAAGACCTGGTACCTCTACTTCGAGACCGCCGACGGAGAACCCCTCCAGGCCAAACGCGTCTTCAAGAACACCGTCGCCCGCTGCAAGAAACGCTACGGCAGCCTGACGAAGAACTACATGGAGGAACACGACAAGCGCCACGAGGAGCTGACCCCGGCCGACCACGAGGCCATCGGCGGACAGCTCATCGAGGAGCTCAAACGTAAGGCCCCGGCCAAGGTCAAAAAGAAACCCGAGTTCGCGGCCGTGTTCGACGGCGAGGTCACCCTCGTGCGGGTCGAGATCCGCTACCAGGACGGCGAGTTCACCACGGCGGAACGCCACATCGCCACCCGCTGACCGCAACCCCTGCCCGACCAGCCCGAACCCGAAGTGCTGAGACCATACAAACATCACGGCTACGAGATCGCCGCCATGCGCGCGCTGTTCGCCGTCGCGATCTACCTGTCGGTCAAGCACATGCTGCCGCCGCTCTGGGGCGAGGCGCCCAAACCGCACACGCTCGCCTTCTACCCGGAGGCCCCAGAACCGGTCGGCATCGCCAAGCTGATCCCGCTCGGCTGGCTCTCCGACCCCGCCGCCGGGCGGGTCGCCATGTGGGTCATGGTCGCAGGCCTGGTCGCCTACGCCGCGGTGCCCCTGCGCCTCCTCAAGTACCCCGCCCTGGTCGTGCTGCTGGTGCACAACGCGGTCTTCACCCTCAACAACTCGCAGGGCTCCACCCACCACGGCTATCAGATCATCACCCTCACCCTGCTAGCCCAGGTCGCGGTGCTGTGGATGCCGGCGGTGTGCAAGTGGCTGAAGAGGCGGCCGCCGATCCCCGAGGGGCTCGGGGTCGGCGACCTCTGGGTCTACTACTCCCAGCTCGCCATCGCCGGCGCCTATGTGATCGCCGGGGTCTCCAAACTGCTGCGCTCCGGGGTCGGCTGGATCATCGAATCGCCGCTGATCGCCGTGCAGGTGGTCAAGACCCACTCGCAGAACTACTACAACTACCTGCAGGAGGAGTTCGCCGGCATGGGGATGCAGTACGCCGAGTGGATCGCCGCCCACCCCTGGCTGACGCGGCTGATGCTAACCGGTGGCCTCCTGCTGGAGCTGCTCGCCTTCCTCGCCCTGATCGGCCGGGGGTGGGCGCTGGCGATCGGTGCCGCCATGATCGGCCTGCACGTGTCGATCTCCATGGTCATGCACCTGCACTTCCCGCAGAACGAGCAGATCTGCCTGATCTTCCTCGTCAACCTCCCCTTCTGGGCCGTCCTCGCCGGCCGCAAGCTGCGGGCGGGGTGATCCACCGAAAGGGACGGCGTCGAACCGGGCGGAACCTCATGCGGTGGGGAAACGGGAGGCGACCGTAAAGAACGCCAGGCCCGACAGGCAGAACGCGGCGATCGACGCGACGAGGGAGGAGCGCTTCCCCCGTCCGAACGCGCAGAAGACGAACCAGATCAGGGTGCCCAACGCGCTCGCGGCCGTCAGGAACAGAAGCAGCGGCCAGAGGTTCACCCAGGTCGACCACGCGCTCATCCGCTCTGGGCTCCCGGCGTTGAACTGGACGGTCGTCGCGAACCCGACGACCCAGAACATGTGGACCATCACCGCGGCCACCGCCACCGGCACCCCAGCGCCGAATATGAACTTCCAGATCGGGTGCGGCGAACCGTCGGCGGCGCGGCCCTCCCTCTTCACCTCCCGCGCGGCGGACACGCCACCGAATATCAAGTACCCCACACAGGAGAAGATGAGGAGCGGCAGGGGCATCGTCTACGCAGCGGTCTGACACCGGCCATCGCCGACCGGCGACCGCCAGCAACCTAGCCCAGCCACGCGGGAACGCCAGCCGCCAACCACAAACGGTCGGCGAGAGATTGGGTGCGAGACCCTACCCGCTTTCCCCACAGGGGCCGATGGCCAAGCTATCGCCCCCCGACCCGACCCGGCGGATCTCGGCGCCGTCCTCGAGCCTGCCGCTCAACCCGGTCAGTTCGTAGACGACACCGGGCTCGGGGGGCAACTCGAAGGTCCCACCGACCTTCGGTGTGACCTGGAGGACGCCCTCGTGCCCCGGGAGATCGAAACGGAGGACGGCGAGATAGGTCGGCATCGGGCGCTCCTCCCCCAGCGTCAATTCGAGCGGCGGCGAAGCCGGGTTGTGCCCGTCTCTCACCGTGAGGACGGACACGTCCCTCATCGCCCCCGTCCTCGGGTTCAAGACCCCCCGTTTCTCGTAAGCGATCGCCTGCCAGCGACCCGGGTAGACCCTCCCGAACCGGCCCCCCAAGCTTAAGTCCAAGTTGTTCGCGACCGCCTCCCTCTCCTCACCCACCTTCCTCCGCCGCTCGCGGACGGCGACCCCCGCCCGGTCGTCGCCGCCGGTGAAGGTGAGGGAGAACGCCTCCTCCCGAATTCCGACCAGGCACAGTTTGTCGGTGAACGGGGGGTGGCTGTCCCGGTCGCGCGGATCCGTCTCGCCCCCCTCGTATTCCTCGATGTTCGTGAAACCGTCGCCGTCGAGATCCAGCCCGGCGACGTCGCTGCGTTCCGCCGGCAGCCGGTGGGTATGGAGATACCGGTTGTCGAAGGGCGGACGGAGCGGCGGTGCCCAGGGGTCGAGCAAGTCATACAGCCTGCCACCCTTGGCCAGCAACCGGGTCGAGCGGAACAAGCGCAGGCGTTTCTCCGGGACACCCGCGGCGGCCTGGGACAACCACATGGGGGCAACCCCGAGATGGTGGAGCGCGGCCTCGCTCCCGCCAGCGAGGTCTTCGGGGACGTAGGCCCCGGGCACGGCCGGGAGCGGTTCGAGTTCCGACGGCAGCGAGAGAGCGCCGACCGCCAACGAGATCCCGAAGACGAGAGCCAGTATTGCGGCGCCCGTCAGGAGGACACGGTCATAGTGTTTGACGAGGGGTTTCGTAGGGGGGGGTATGTTAATCGAAAAAATATTATTCGTAAAAAAATCTTACCATAAAACCCCACGAGATCCACCGTTTCCGGACGCACCGTCCCGCGGGGTCGCCCGAGAAGCCGAGGGCTACCCCCTTGTTGGCAAGATCCTAGAACCGCTACCCCACCGGATCTCCGCCCTCCAGGAAGCGGTCGATCTGTATCCAGGCGTCCGGATCGCGCTGCTTCCTGTATCCGGAGATGTAGGCCCCGTACTGTTTCCGGGTCTGGGATATGGCGCTGCCCCGCAGGGTCTCCACCACGCCCCGCGCGAACAGCCCCTCGTTCGCCCCGTGACACAGGTACTCATAGCCGTTCAGGATATCGAACACGTGACGCTCGACCTCCGAGTTCTCGAGGACGTTATCGTAGGTCAGCTTCGACGCATCGGGACACAGTTTCACCAGCTTGGAGACCGACTCGCTGACGTCGCGGTTGAGGCCGTCGAGCGCAGCGAACGCCCGCGATTGGCGCTCCCGCCTGTCGGTCTCGGCCTGCTGTCGACGCGCCCACCACGCCAGGACGAGTGGGATAGCGATCGCCGCCAGCGCGGCGGCGGCGGCGCTCAAACACGAAACGATATCCGTCCAGCTGGGTGTCATGACGCGACCTGTTTGTTCTCCTTCCCCACCCCATGTCAAGGACATCCGACCCGGGTGGGCACCTGGGTTCACCCTTCGCCCTCGTCGCCCTCGTCGCCCTCGTCGTCCTCGTCGTCCTCCCCATAGAAGAGGAGGTGCTCGGGCACCCGTATCACGAACCCGCCCAGAAAGTTGAGCCGGACCAGCTCTTCGACGTCGACCACCGGGGTCCCGCTGGCGAGGATCTCGGAGAGCGACCCGTCCTCTAGGATCGCCGCCTCCGCCTTGCGCCGGGCCTCGGACTCCCCCGGCGCCCGGACCTTCCGGAAGGTGTAGAAGCCGGCCGCCATGCCGTCGTCCACCGGGTACCGGAGCCCGCTCACGTTGATGCTGGCGCTGTAGGTCGGCATCCTGACCCACCTTGTTACCGGCCGACCCCGGCCGCAACCGGGAGCTCGCCCTCCCGGGGAACGGCCGGCGCCCCGCCGACGTTTTCTCCTCGTCCCCATTCCCCTGATCGGCGACACTCCCCCCGTCCATGCCCCGCCCGCGCCGCGCCATCACCCTAGTCTTCTCGAGCCTCTGCGCCGCCAACATCTTGGCCGGGCTGTTCCCGCCCGGCAGCGCGACCGGCGACACGCTCGCCGGCGCCCTCGCCCCGGCACGCTGGACCACCGGCACCTGGCAGCGTTGGGAGATGTTCCACTCCATCCCCACCCTGCGCCACATGGAGATGCATATCGTCGCGCGCGACGCGGGCGGCGGGGAGCGGATCTTCGGCCCGCTGCTGCCGGGCTTTGGCGAGTTCGAGGTCGAGGGGGAGAAGCGCCCATACTACCTCTTCACGCGGATGGAGTTCGACCCCCCCGACCCGACCGGGGCGGAGTACCTCCGCCGGGTCGGCGAAGCCCTACGGGCCGAGGACCCAGAACTCGTCGAGTTCTCGGTCGTCGCCGACCTGGGCTACATCCGGCACCTCGCGCACATCCGCAAGGACGGCACCCTCGCCAAACGCGTCACCGAGACGTTCGGCCCTTACCCCCTGCGAGATGAAGGCGGCCGCTGAAGGTCTGGCGTCGGTCTGGCTGACGGAGGTCGACAGCCGCCGCTACGCCGCGGTGCGCATCGCCCTGGGGGTCCTCGTCCTGCTCAACATCGCGCATTTCTGGCCGCTGAGGGTGGCGCTCTTCTCAAACGTGGGGACGGTCGGCGGGGCCGCCTCCGCCGAGCTCAACCCCGGCCTCCACCTCTCGGTGTTCTCGCTGGCGCCCTCGCCACTGGGGGTGACGCTGACGTTCGTCTGCGCGGCGGCGGCCGCCGCCCTTTTGACCATCGGAAAGTGGGCCCGGCCGATGGCGGTCGCCGTCGCCTGGTTCTCGCTCTCCACGATCCAGCGAGCGCCCCTCGCCACCGGCGGGTGGGACTTCGTGCTCTCCAATTTCGCCCTCCTGCTCGCCTTCAGCCCGCTCGGTGCGGAGTGGCGCCCGGCCGATCTCTGGCGCTCGTGCGAGCGCGGCCCGCGGGTGCCGCGCTACGGCCTGGTCCTGATGCAGCTACAGGTGTTCGTGGTCTACTGGCAGACGGTGTTCGTGAAGATGGGCAACCCCTACTGGCGCAACGGCGAGTTCCTCACCTATTTCGTCATGTCGCACCACGGCCGCTTCGCCGGGACCTGGGCGCTGGGGTGGCACGAGACCTTCGACAAGCTCACCTACCTGACGCTGCTCGTCGAGCTGGCGATCCCGGTCCTGCTCTGGATCCCGGCCCTGCGCGCCTGGGGCCTGGCCTTGGGGGTCGCGCTCCACCTCGGGATCGGGCTGTTGGGCACCGGCCTCTGGATGTTTAGCGCCACCATGCTCATGGGGTACTGCGCCTTCATCGACTTCGGGCGCAAGACCCGGAACCCTGGGCTATGAAGAGGCGGCCGCCGCCAGGCCGAACACCTCGACCTCCTTCTTGAAGCCCTTGACCGCATGCGGGCCGAGCGGCTCGAAGCGGACCTCGCCCACATCCCACCCGTCGATGAACGCCGCCGTCGCCAGGACCTCGTAGCCGAGGCGGCGGGTGAGCCCCTCTACCCGGAAGGTGAGGTTCACCGCCTCGCCGAGCGCGGTCTGGTCGCCACCGCCGATCGCACCCACCGCCGCCGTCCCGATGTGCAGCGCCACCCCACAACGCCCCTCGGCCAACGACCCCAGGCCCTCGAGCGACCGCGACACCCCCGCGGCACACCCCGCGGCGGCCTTCCGCACCTCGGGGTCGACGCTCCGCCAGTAGGCGAACACGCTGTCGCCGATGAACTTGTCCACCGTCCCACCGGCCCCCTCGACCAGCCCCCTGCAGCGGGTGTACCAGGGGTCCAACATGTGCGCCACGGCCGCCTCGTCGAGCCCCTCCGAGAGGCTGGTGAACTCGTGGATGTCGGCCACCATGAAAACCATCGGGGTCTTGTCGATGAGCACCATCGTGGCGTCCGCCTCGAAGTGTTCCGGCGCCGGCCGCGCCCCGCCGGTGCCGGTGAGGAAACTGTACCGGTAGCTGCCGATGCGGATCTCGCTGCCGTCGAGGAGCGGGACCGGCCGGTCGACCCTGCGCCCGTCGACCCAGCTGCCGTTGGCGCTCTTGAGGTCGTAGAAGAGGAACCCCGAGGCGTCGCCGCGGATCATCGCGTGTTGCCGCGACACCCGGCGGCTGTCGATCACCAGGCTGGCGCCGGGGGCCCGCCCGATGGTGAAGCCGTCGAAGACCACGTAGCGCCTGCCGGACAGCACGTCGACCAGCGCGGGTTTGGGTGGGGTGGGGTTCATTCTGTAACTCCAGGGATCCTCGCCAATAGAGAGCCCGCCGTCAATCGAACCCGAACGCCGACATCACCCCCGCGGTGTCGGCCAGGTCGCGCAGGAGGACGTCCGGCCGGTGTTCCGCCAAGCCCCCGGCGTCGACCGAGCCGGTCGCCACCGCCACCGCCCGCGCCCCGAAGGCCCGGGCGCAGCGGATATCCTTCGGCGTGTCGCCGACCACCGTCACCGCGGCGCCGGACAGGTCGAGGCCGGAATGCGACTCGGCGCGGGCGACCGCGACCGGGCCGAGCTCGTCCCGGTCGTGGTGGTCGTCGCCGAAGGAGCCGAACGGGAAGTGGCCCCCGACACCGTAGTGCTCGACCTTGGCGCGCGCGCCCTCGGCGATGTTCCCCGTGAGCAAGCCGACCAGAACCCGCCCCGCCGCGACGTCCCCCTCCAGCGCCACCAACAACTCGGCGACCCCGGGGAGCAGCCGGCCGGCGCCATCTGGATCGCGGAGGTTGCGGCGCAGATGGCCTAGGTAGCAGGCATAGAATCGCGCCCGCTCGGCGTCGCAGTCGGGGATCCCGATCTTCCGGAACAGCTCGATGACGATCCCGGAGTCGGTGCTCCCCGCGAGGTCGAGCTCGGGCGCCCCGCCGGCGCGGCGCACCTCCTCGGGATAGAGCTCCTCGCGCGCCGTCACCAGGGCGGCCATCCCGGCGCCACCGGTGTCCAGCAGGGTGCCGTCGATGTCGAACAGCAAGAGGTGCGGCGCGGGCGCGGCCATACCGTCGGTAACCTGGCCGGGCGCTAGCCCTTCCGCTTCGACTTCGGGCGGCCGTCGTCGCCCTCGGCGATCGCGATCACGTCAGCGACGTCGGGCAGGTGGTGCTCCTGCGGCTTCTTGACCTCCTCCTCCTCGCCGTCTTCGGCGTCCCCGTCGTGTGACTCCAGCAGCGCGCGCTCCTCGTCGCTCAGTTCGCCCTCGTCGTCCTCCTCCTCGTCATCGGCGTCGTCGAGGTCCTCCGGCGGCTCCTCGTGCACCTTGAACTTCGGCTTGCGCAGGTGCTCGGGCAGCGGGGAGATCATCATCGAGATGAAACGCCCCGCGAGCCGCGGCGGCGCGTCGACGTGCCCGACGCCGGCGAGGTCGTCCTTGACCCGGTCCATCAGCTCGAAGCCGATCTCCTTGTGCGCCATCTGCCGGCCGCGGAACATCAGCTGGATGCGCGTCTTGTCGCCGTACATCAGGAAGCCCTCGGCGCGCGTCACCTTGATGAGGTAGTCGTGCTCCGCGACGCCGACACGGAACTTCACCTCCTTCAGGCGGTGCGTCTTCTTCGGGTGCTCCTTCTTGAGCTTCTTCTGATCGTACTTGTACTTCCCGTAGTCGATGATCTTGCACACCGGGGGGCGGGCGTTCGAGGAGACCTCGACCAGGTCGAGGCCGCGCGCCTTGGCGAGCTTGATCGCCTCCTGGGTGTTCATCACCCCGAGCTGCTTCTCGCCGTGTACGACCCGCACCTTCGGAACGCGGATGCGCTCGTTGACGCGATCCCGCTGGCGCCTCCCGCGGAACGGTTTTCTCCTCGGCCTAGCGATGACCTTGTCCTCCGGGCGGGGTTACGGGGCGACCGGTGCGCGACTGTACCAGAAGGCGCACTGGCGGCAGGAGAGGGTGGGAAATCATCAGCAGGAAATCGGCAGCCGCGCTCTAAACAGGTCCATCCACGTCTCGATCCACATCCACACCTCGTTCACAGCGAGCGGGAAGAGACCTCCTCGCGGAACTGGGCGAGGAACTCTTCTGGTGACAACGCGCCGAGATCGCCACGGCGACGGTGGCGGACAGATACGGTGTTGGATTCGACCTCGTTGGCACCAATGATCAACATATATGGGACCTTGTCCAATTGGGCAAGGCGAATTTTGGCCCCGATTTTGTCGGCCGAATCGTCTAGCGTCGCCCTCGCACCGGCCTCCGCCAGCGCCCCGAGCTGCGCGCGGGCGGCGTCGGAAAACTTCTCTGAGATCGGCAGGACGCGCACCTGTTCCGGCGCCAGCCAGGTCGGGAAGGCGCCCTCGAAGTGCTCGATCAGGAGGCCGACGAACCGCTCCATCGACCCGAAGGGCGCGCGGTGGACCATCACCGGATGGTGCGGCGCGTTGTCGGCGCCGATGTAGCTGAGGTCGAAACGGTCGGCGGAGGGCAGGTTGTAGTCCACCTGCACCGTGCCCAGCTGCCACGGCCTGCCGATGACGTCCTTCACCACGAAGTCGATCTTCGGCCCGTAGAAGGCCGCCTCGCCGGGCTCCTCGACGTAGTCGACGCCCAGGCCGCCCACCGCGTCGCGCAGCGCCGCCTCCGCCCGGTCCCAGTTCTCCGGCGAACCGACATATTTGTCCGAGTCCGGGTCGCGCAGCGAGAGGCGCACCGAGTAGTCCTCCATGCCGAGCGTCGACAGGACGGTCTTCACCAGACCCAGGCAGCCGGCGATCTCGCCGGCGAGCTGCTCCGGGGTGCAGAAGATGTGCGCGTCGTCCTGGGTGAAGCCGCGCACCCGGGTCATGCCGCCCAGCTCGCCGCTCTGCTCCCACCGGTAGACCGTCCCGAACTCGGCCAGGCGCACCGGGAGGTCGCGGTAGGAGCGGTGCTCGCTCTGGTAGATCTTGATGTGGTGCGGGCAGTTCATCGGCTTCAGCAGGAAGCCGTCGATCTCTCCTGTTTCCAACTTGTTGCTAAGCGCCCCGCAGGTCGCGCCCCCGTCGGCCAGCTCGGCGAGCGCGCCGCGGTCGACGATCGGCGCGAACTGCGAGTCCTGGTAGTAGGGGAAGTGGCCTGAGGTGCGGTACAGCTCGAGCTTGCCGATGTGTGGCGTGAACACCTGCTGGTAGCCGCCCCTGTCGAGCTCCGCGGTGATGAAGTCCTGCAGCTCGCGGCGCACGATGGCGCCCTTCGGCTTCCACAGCACCAGCCCCTGCCCGACCGCCTCGTCGATGTGGAACAGGCCGAGCTCGCGCCCTAGCTTGCGGTGGTCGCGCCTCCTCGCCTCCTCGAGCCGCTCGAGGTATTCGCCGAGCGCGGTCTTGTTCTTGAAGGCGGTGCCGTAGACCCGCTGCAGCTGGGCGTTGTCCGAGTCCCCCTTGTAGAACGCGCTGGCGACCGACATCAGCTTGAAGGCCTTGCAGTTGCCGGTGCGCGCCACGTGCGGGCCGGCGCACAGGTCCCAGAAGTCGCCGTTTTTGTAGATCGAGATCTCCTCGCCGTCGGGGATGTCGTCGAGCAGGTCGAGCTTGAAGGTCGAGGGCGCGTCGCGGTCGCCGAGCGCCGCCAGCCGGCCGGCCTGCGCGAGCGCCAGCGCCTCGTCCCGCGACACCACCATCTTCTCGAAGGGCTGGTTCTCCTTGACCACCTTGGTCATCTCCGCCTCGATGGCCTCGAAGTCGTCCGGCGAGATGCGGTGTTCGAGGTCGACGTCGTAATAGAACCCGTTCTCCACCGGTGGCCCGGCGGCGAACTGGGCGTCCGGCCACAGCCTGGCGATCGCGGTCGCCAGCACGTGGGCGGCCGAGTGCCGCAGGCGCTCGATGTCCGACATCTGCGCGCGCTGGTCGAGGGATTTGCGTTGTTTCGCGTCGGCCATGGGTCTGCGGCTAACCCGTTAGCTGCACGGCGCCGATTTACAACTTGAAACCCGTGGGAGAACAGTGACTTTACCGGCCGCTCACATGGGGACTGGGTGTAGCTCAGCTTGGTTTATCCTCGCCCCGCTCGGCTCCGCGAAATGGCTTCGCAAGGTATCGAGCGCTGTTCGCGCTGGCGGTGGGCGCCTGCTTTGGAAGCATGAAACCGTAGCTTCGAACCGGGTTGCGGAACGGGGCGATCCGCGGAGGCTTGTTTTCCCACTTGCAACTGGCCTGCGAAGACGGACTTTAACGGCCGCTCACAATATGAGACGGGGTGTAGCTCAGCTTGGTCAGAGCGCCTGCTTTGGGAGCAGGAAGCCGTAGGTTCGAATCCTATCACCCCGACCAATTTCACCAACCTCCGTACGGAGGGAAGTGTTCTTACCCAAAGAGGGCGCGAACCACCCCATGTGATAGGGTTCGAACCGATGGGTCGACTGCCCGGCCGCACAGGCCCCCTCCCCCCCGAGCGCAGCGAGGCACCCCGCAGGGACTGAGGCCGTAGGCCGAGGGACAATCCTATCACCCCGACCAATCCCCTCTGCGCGACGCAGGTGAACCTGCGTCCACCTACGTGATTTCGGTTTCCCCCCCGGCGGTTCGGCGCTTCACTCCCTGAGGTGTCCGACAACCAACCTCTGATCCAACAAGCCGAGGCCGCGTTCCGTGCCGCGGGCTGGCAGTTTCGCCCGGTGGAGGGCAAGGCGGTGCTCGAATCCGAGTTCGAGGCGCACAACGCCAAGGTGCCCATGCACGTACAAGCTTTCGACGAGATCGGCGTGCTGTCGGTGGTCGCGCGGCTTTCGTTCGCGGTCTCCCCGCCCGCCCGCCCGGCCGTCTTCGAGGCCCTGATGCGCACCAACCTGACCTTGAACATCGGCAACTTCGAAGCCGACGCCGAGGGTGGCGCGGTCTTCTTCCGGGTCGCCAACGTGTTCCCCGGCGCCGCCGCCGAGCCCTCGGCGATCGCCAGCCTGGTGCGCACCGCGGTGGTGGAGATGGACCGCATCACCCCCTTCCTGGCCGAGCTCGAGCGCCAGCCGGCGCAGCCGGTGGCCGCCCTGCTGGCGCGGGAGGACCTGCTGCCGGCGGTCGGCGACCAATAGCTGGATATCTGGCGCAAGAGGAGGTCTTGCTGAACACTGAAAACTAGCAAACTCCCATGGCCGACCGCTTCTACATCTGGGAGGACGACGAGCGACACGGTCCCTACAGCGAGGGGCAGGTGGAACGCATGCTCGAAGACCGGGTGATCAACTTCTCCCACGAGTGCGAGAACGCCCGCACCGGCGAGACCGTGGTGCTCGACGAGCTCTTCGAGGTCGCCCCGGACGAGGAAGAGCAGGGAGGGGAGGAGGAGTGGGAGTATGAAGAGGGGGAAGAGGGTTGGGAGGATGACGAAGGCGAGACCGGGGATGGCGACCTGCCGCCACCGGGCACCGTGCTGTTCCTCGGGCACCCGACGATCCTCCGTTACGGCGGCGCCCTGTTGCTCGCCGCCCTCGGCGTCGCCTTCGGGCTCTGGCTCGGCCCCCGGGACCTATGGTTCTTCATCGGCGGCTTCGGCCTCGCCACCGTCACGCTGATCGCCGTGTTGATCGACCGCAACACACAGGTCTACACCGTCACCCCGAAGCGGGTCGAGCTGGTCTGGGGGCTGTTGGCGAAAAGCTCCAACGAGGTCCGCATCGAAGACATCCGCACCATCAACGTACACAAGAGGGGCATCGCCGGTCTGATCGGTGTGGGCACTGTCGAATTCTCGTCCACCGGCGACAAAATCGACGTGGCTTTCACCGACATCTGGGGGGCACAGCGGGTCAAATCGCTGGTGCGCGAACTCCAAGACGAGCTCGAATAGCAAAGGGGAAAGTTCGGGTTGCCAGAATTTCAGGGGTTGTCAGGTGTTCGTTTCGGTCGCCCGACCTGATGGGGGTCGCTCGCTAACGCTTTGATCCTGAACACCTGAACCTCTCCCCACACTCTCCCCCAATGTCGGGCTCCGTACAGAATTCAGCCTCACGCGCCCGGAGGCGACGTGAGGCTGTTATTCCCCCCCAATAGGAAATATCGATATACTAGTGGCCAAGAGAGGTCTGGCAAGCCCAAAAACGACTTTTCCGATGGGGACGTTTGAGGTCACGCGCCCCCCCTGTTCGCGGAGAACAACATATAGGCCCCGACCGCGATCAGGAAGACCCCGAAAAACGACTTCAGCTGTTGGGCCGACAGGGCCTTCATCAGTTCGGTGCCGAACAGCGCAGCGACCACGGCGGCCGCCGCCGCCGACGCCGCCACACCCCAGTTGACCCACCCGGCCTGCGCGTACCGGAAGGACGAGACCGCCGCCGTCACCACCATCACCGCCAACGAGGTGCTGATCGCCTCGCGCATGGTCAGGCCGAGGGCCTTGAACGCTGGCACCATGATGATGCCGCCGCCGACGCCCAGCAGGGCGCCCAGCAGGGCGGCGACGGCGCCGATAAAAACCGCGGGGATGAGGATCTGCATGGGGGGAGTGTATTCCAGCCCCTGCCGCTTGCGAACCGGAAACACCGGCCGCGGCGGACCCCGGGGCGCCACCGCCTCACGCGGCAGACTTCGTCAGCAGCTGCACTACCAGCCTCTCGAGCACGAGGCGGTGGTCGAGGCTACTGGTCACCAGGGCGCGGTTCGCCTTCAGGCATTCCGCGAGCCCGGCGCGCAGTGAGGCCAGCGGGAAACCGCGCGCCTCCGAAGCGGCGAGGAAGATCGGGTAGCAGCTGATGCCGCCATCCTTCTTGCGCGGCAGGTGGGCGACCGCGGCGGCGGGCAGGCGCGAGACCGCCGCCTCGTAGGCGCGGTAGTTGCGGCCGGCACCCACCCCGTGCCTCTCCGACAGCTCTTTGGCGACGAGCAGGCGCCGCATCGTCGGCACCACCGCCGCCAGCAGGATCCCGATGGCGCTCTCGCCCTGGTAGAGCAGGTGGTCGATCGTCGACAGCGCCCCCGCCAGGTCGCGCCGCGCGATGCTGTTGCCGAGCTCGAACACCACCCCGGCGCGGGTCAGCGCGACCTGCGAGCGTACGTGTCCGACGGTCACCGTCCGGTCGCCGCCGGTCAGGAACAGGTCGATCTTCTCCAGCTCGTTGCCGATCTGCGCGGCGTCGTCGCCGGCGAGCATCACGAACAGCTCGAGCGCCTCCGGCTCGAACTCCAGCCCGCGCCCGCGCGCCAGCGAGCGCACGTAGGGCATCACCTGCTCCTGCCAGCCGTCGCGCCCGGTGTCCGGGCGGTCGAACACCTCGACCTGCCCGAGTTTCGTCAGGCGCTTGTAGAAGGCGCGCCGCTTGTCGATCGAAGGGGCGCTGAGCAGGAAGGTGACCCCCTCCGGCAGGCCCGCCTCCAGCACCTCCGCCAGCGTCTCGGCGGCCTCCAGGACCGACGCCGCCTTACCGGTCTGGCTGTCGGCGAACAGGGTCGCCCCCTTGAGCCACACCACCTTGTTGCCGCCGAAGAACGGCAGGGTCTGTAAGGCCCCGATCGTCTGCGAGACGATGCGCACCGCCCCCTCCGCGTTCTCCGCGGCCCCGTCGATCACCTCGGCGCCGAACTCCGCCTCCTCGGGCGGCACCAGTTTGCCAAAGCGTTCGAGCGCGGCCTCCTTGAGGCGCGCCTCGTCGCTGCCGACGAACGCGACAATGTTTTCCGCGCCGCCCCGGGCGGCTCTCTTCTTCGCTGCCACGGCCTGACTCTTGGCCGCAGACGCGCCCGGGGAAAGCGAAATCCGACTCCCCCCAAACACCCGTTTCCGCTTGCCGCACCCGCGCCCGGCGTACACCTTCCGCAGGTCGACAGGCGCCCTGACGCCAGCCATCGAAAGACGATACCAGCCCATGAGACCCGCCGCCCTCCTCCCCGCCCTCATCACCACCGTCTGCCTCGGGCTCCCGGCCTGCAAGAAAAGCGAGGAGCCCACCGGCGGGGGCGGCGGGAAGCCGCCGGCCAAGAAGGTCGATACCCACGAGAGCCTGGCCGGCGAGGCCATCGGGCTCACCACCAAGCTCACGGACATCTTCGCCGGCGTCAAAGATGAGGCCACCGCGACGGCGGCTGCCGCGAAACTCGACGAGCTCTACGCGCAGTTCGAGGCCATCAACAAACGGATGGAAGCCATGGGCGCCCCGACCGGCGAGCTGAAAGACAAAGTCGAGGGCATGTTCGAAGCGCAGCACGAGGAGATCGGCAATAAGATGGAGAGCGCGATGGGGATCTTCCTCGGCAACCGGGACGTCGGCCAGATCATCTTGCCCGCGCTCGAGAAGTTCGGCAAAAACATGGAGGGCCTCAAGGCGCTCGAGCTCTGGGAGGGCGAGAGCGGCCCCGAGTAGCCGCCGAGGGGGGCGCGTTTTTTCTCCAGCCCGACCCGCCGGGACGGGCTATGGTGTCGGATGTCGCCGGTCCGGACCATCGCCGTCTCGATCGCCATCGCCATCGGCGCCGCCACCGCAGCCCCGGACCAGCCCGCCGCATCGACCCGCGAGGCGATCGACGCTCTGCTCGAAGGCGCCGTCAGGGACGCGAGGATCCCCGGCGCCGTACTGTGGCTGGAGCGCGACGGGAAGTCCTACCACCGCGCATACGGCCGGCGCTCGCTCGCGCCGAGGCGCGCGGCGATGCGGCCCGACACCATCTTCGACGCCGCCTCGCTGACCAAGGTGGTGGCCACCGCCCCCTCGATCATGATCCTCGCCGAACGCGGCAAGCTGCGCATCGGCGACAAGGTCTCCAAACACATCGCCGAGTTCACGGGCGGGGGGCGCGAGGACATCACCGTCGAGCAGCTGCTCACCCACACCTCCGGCCTGGCGCCGGTGCTACCCAACAAGCCCGAGTGGAAAGGCTACCGGGCCGGGGTCGGGCTGGCCTGCAAAGCCCCGGTCACCGGCAAGCCCGGCCGGCGGTTTCGATATAGCGACGTCAATTTCATCCTGCTCGGCGAGATCGTACGGCGCCGCTCCGGGCAGCCGCTCGACCGGTTCGCCGCCGCCGCGATCTTCGCGCCGCTCGGCATGGCGGACACGGCCTTCAACCCGTCATCCGACCTGCGCTGGCGGATCGCGCCGACCACCCGCGAGGGGGCGACGCTGGTGCATGGCGTCGTCCACGACCCCGCCGCCCGCGCCATGGGCGGCGTGGCCGGACACGCCGGGGTGTTCACCACCGCGTCAGACCTGGCGCGCTTCGCGCGCATGATCGCCGGCGGCGGCGCGCTGGGCGCGACGCGCGTCATGGCGCCCGAGACCGTCGCGCTGATGACCCGCAACCACACCTCGCGCTTCCGGCACAAGGTTCAGCGTGGGTACGGCTGGG
>JANQMB010000325.1 GCA_028280355.1 Verrucomicrobiales bacterium | reverse complement strand
CCTCGATGCTCATCGTGCCAGCTGGCAGGAACTTGAAATGGCTCACCCGGCTCGGCAGAAACGGCGTCGCCGTCTCCACCGGGTCCGCCCGTACCCCATCGCCGCCAGCACGTGCGATCCGCTCTCGGCGCCGGAGCTGCAGGCGGACCCGGTGGAGACGGCGACGCCGTTTCTGCCGAGCCGGGTGAGCCATTTCAAGTTCCTGCCAGCTGGCACGATGAGCATCGAGGTGTTGGGTAGCCTCGGCGCCCCTGCCGCCACCACTTCCGTCCCCGGGATGCGCCCCGCGATGTTCTGCTCGAAGCGGTCTCTGGCGCCCGCCTGCGAGGCCCAGTCCACCCCCTCGGCGAGGGCGGCGACCATCGCGACAATCCCCGGCAGGTCTTCGGTGCCGCCGCGCCGCCGGTTCTCCTGCGGCCCCCCGGCCTGCAGGGTGAGGTGTCGTGCCCGCTCGCCGAACCGGACGAAGCCGACCCCTTTCGGGCCGCCGAACTTGTGGGCGCTGCCGACCAGCACGTCGACGTCGCGGGGCGCCGGACCCCTGCCGATCAGCTGCGCGGCGTCGCAGTGGTACAGGGCGCCATGGCGACGGCAGAGCTCGGAGATCTGTCCGACCGGCTGCAGGGCGCCGGTCTCGTTGTTGGCGGCCATCACCGCGACCGAACCGACCCCGCCACCGGCCAACGCCGTCTCCAGTTGGGGCAGGTCGATCTCCCCCTCACGGGTCGTCCCGTTTTCGACAAGCCGGCCGGCGAAGTGTCGGCGCGCCGGCGCGAGCACGGAGGGGTGCTCGAACGCCGCCACCGCGCAGTGCGCGTCCGGCGCCAGCGAGGCGATGCTCGCGAGGGCGCCGTTGTTGGCCTCGGTGGCGCCAGAGGTGAAGACGACCTCTTCGGAATCCCCGCCGCCGAGCAGTTCGGCCAACTGCTCGCGCGCGTCCTCGAGCCGCCGCCGGGCAGCCCCCGCGGGTGGGTAGAGGCTGCTCGGGTTGTGCCAATAGCGATCGGCGGTCTCGAGCCAGGCCTGGCGGGCGGCGCTGGAGAGCGGCGTCGTGGCGTTGTGGTCGAAGTAGGCGGGGGTCAACGGTCGGCGTTCGGGTCGACGGCAAGCCTAGCCGCCCGCCGGGCGGAGGCAATCTTCCCGTTGACCGCGGCGTGCGGGCAGCTGACCGATGGGGCGCATGGAGTTCCGCCGTTTCAAGCACGCCCGCTTCTCGGCCCGCTTCCCGGAGGGGTATCGCTATTCGCGCTCGCACTACTGGATGGCGCCGTCGGAGGGGGACGCCGGCGTGTGGCGGGTCGGGTTCACCAAGTTCGCCACCCGCATGCTGGGCGAGCTGGTCGAGGCGGAGTGGCAGGTCCCCGCCGGCGGCGGGGTCACCCCGGGGCAGCAGGTCGGTTGGGTCGAGGGGTTCAAGGCCGCCAGCGATGTCTTCTGTGTCATGCGCGGCGAGTTCGTCGGCGGCAACCCGACCCTGGACGTCGACGCCTGCATCGTGCGCTCGTCGCCCTACGTCGACGGCTGGCTCTACGAGGTGCGCGGCGAGCCGGAGGACGAGAGCCTCGACCTTGACGGCTACATCGCCCTTCTCGATGCTACGATCACCAAGATGCAAGAGAGCGGCCGATACGGCTGAGCGCGGCGAACGATGAAGACCACGGATCTCAACCACATCGCCCTACACGTCTCCGACCTGGAGGAGAGCCGCCGTTTCTACGGCGAGGCCCTGGGGTTCGAGACCATCCCCCGGCCGGACTTCGAGTTCCCGGGCGAGTGGTACCGCTTCGGGGAGAGCCAGGAACTCCATCTCATCGCGGGGCGCGAGGGGCCGGTCAACTCCGCCCTCAGGGGGAGCCATTACGCGCTCGGCGTCGAGTCGATGGACGAGGCGGAGGCGTTCCTGGCGGCGCGCGGGGTCCGGCACACCCCGCGGCAGACGCGGCCGGACGGGGCGTTCCAGATCTACGTCGAGGACCCCGACGGGTATTGGATCGAGTTCTGTCAGAACCCCGCCTGAGCCGGCGCGGTGGAATTGGCTTGTCGCTGGCAGGCGCGGGGGGGATGCTCGGCGGCATGAATATGCGACGCCTGCTCCCCCTCTTTCTCATCGCCCCCGTTTTCGTCCTGGCCGGCTTCGGAATCTCCAAGCCCGGGGCGGGTGAGAAGGTCCGTGTCCTGATCATCGACGGCCAGAACAACCACAACTGGAAGGACACGACCCCCTTCCTCAAGGCGCAGCTGGAGAAGACCGGCCGGTTCGAGGTGGCCGTCGCCACCACCCCGCCGCGCGGCGCGAAGCCGGAGGACTGGGCGGGTTTCAAGCCCGACTTCGGCGCCTGCGACGTGGTGTTGAGCAACTACAACGGTCCGAAGTGGGAGCCCGCGGCGGTGCGTGAGGCCTTCGAAAAATTCCTCGCCGACGGCGGTGGGCTGGTGAACGTCCACGCCGCCAACAACGCCCACAAGGGCTGGGACGGTTTCGAGAAGGCGACCGGCCTGCTCTGGCGCGGCAACGCGGACGGCGCGCGGCTCTACCTCGACCAGGTGGGCAAGGTGATGCGCATGGAGAAGGGCGAGGGGCCGGGGGCCGGGCACGGCCCGCAGCACGAGTACCTGGTGAAGATCAGGGACGGCGAGCACCCGATCACCAAAGGTCTGCCGACCGAGTGGCTACACACTAAGGACGAGCTCTATCACGGCCAGCGTGGGCCGGCCGAGGACATGGAGATCCTCGCCACGGCCCTCTCCGCTAAGGACAAGAGGGGCACCGGCGTGCACGAGCCGATGCTGTGGTGGATCCCGGTCGGCAAGGGCAAGGCGGTCACCAACGTCCTCGGCCACGTTGGCGGCGGCGACGTCCCGCACATGCCGGCGATGAAATGCGTCGGCTTCCTCACCCTCACCGCCCGCGCCTGCGAGTGGGCCGCCACCGGCGAGGTGACGATCCCGGTGCTGGACAACTTCCCGACCAAGGACAAGGTGAGCCTGGTGGAGTAGGGGGCAGACCGTTTTCGCTGCCCTTATCCCCCCGGCTCCAGGAACAGCCCGTCGGCGAGCGCCTGGAGCAGCACCCAACGGGTGGACTGCTGCTCGTCGCCGGCGCCGACGTAGGCCTGGTGGCAGGCTCCGTAGAGCTGTCCCCGGAGGTTGGCGCCGGCGTGGCGTGCGTCCCTGAGCGCGGTGTCGAAGGGGCCGAGGTTGTCGTGTTTGGCCGGGTCGGAGAGGTAGTCGCGCAGGACGGCGACGCTGGCGGCGAGCCCCTCGTCCTCTGCTCTCTCGTATCGGATTTCCGGCGCCTCGAAGGTCGTGAACACCGGGTCGACGAGGAAGTCGAGCGCCTTCTGGAAGGCGTATTCATAGGTGGTGATCCGCTCGTCGCTCTCGATGAGGCGCCGGGCGACGCCCTTGAACTGCAGGTAGGCCTCGGCCGACATGCCGCGCAGTTCCGGCATCTGCTCGCGGGCGCGCACCAGCCGGGTCCAGGCGTCGGTTGTCTGGATCGCCTCGATCTGGGCGGCGACGGCATCCGCCATCGCGTCGCCGTCCGCCTCGCGGATGAGGGCGACTTGCCGCTCGCGGCCTTCGCCGGTCTCGTCGAGCAGGCTGGCGTAGAGCGCGGCGCGGGTCTCGGCGGCCTCGATCACGGGGGCTCCCGGGTCGGGTAGGGGGAGGGGGCTGGCGAGCCAGGCCTCGGCACCGGCCTCTGCGGTGGGGGCCTCCGCGCTTTCGACAGCCTGTTGGCGGCGCCAGGTCTCGGCGGCGATCTCGGGCATGGGGACGACTTCGGCCTCGTATGTGAGCAGGTTCATCGGCCGGAAGCCGCCCATCCTGGCGAAGACCAGGTCGGGGAAGACGGCGATGCGGGTGTTGTATTGTGTGACCGCGTTGTTGTACCCACCGCGCATGAAGGCGATCTCGTCCTCGAGGGCGACCAGCTGGCGGGTCACCAGCGCCGTCTGCGTCGATGCCTTGAGGTCGGGGTAGTTCTCGACCAGGGCCATGAAGGAGGTGCTGGTCGATTTCCCCTCGGCGAGCAGCTGGCTCGCCGCATCGGGGCTGAACGAGCGGCCGGCGTAGCCGCTGCGCAGCGAGGTGAGGCGCTCCAACAGCCCGGCCTCGTGCCCCATATAGGCCTTGGCCGCCTCGACCATGGCAGGTACCAAGTCTGCCCGTTTGCGCAGGGAGACCTCGATGTTGTGCCAGTCGCGGCGCGCGCGCTGGCGCAGGAACACGAGGTCGTTGTAATGCAGCACCAGGGTGAGCCCCACCATGTAGACGGGGCCGAGGAAGGCGGCGGCGAGGTAGTCCGCCGGGCTGAACGCGCCACCGCTGGCGAACAGCAGTAACCCCGCGAGCAGCACCGAGCCGAAGGCGGCGGTGAGCCAGGCCATCGACCGGAAACCGAGCTTGGCGACCACCGCCTCCTCAGTGAAAGAGCTCAGCACGAAGGGCTCGTCCTTGCGCTCCGGTTTGCGCAGCTGCAGGCGGTCGCCGGCCTCCGGGTCGATCTCGGCGCTGCCCACGGCATAGAGGGGGTCACCGAACTGCAGGCGGCTCTCCACGTGTTTGTGCATGCCCTCGCGCCTGGACTTCTTGCGCCAGGCCATGACCGTCGCGCCCTCTGGCTCGATGGGGAAGGTGCCCTCCCGATCCCGGCAGAGGAAGGGGTGGTGCTGGGTCTCGTGGTGGATCCTGACCCACTTCGCCTTCTTCCCGCTGCCGCGCCGTTCGAGGATCTCGTAGTCGTAGTAGACGCAGGGCTGGCCGCTGACCGGACCGCGTAGCGGGTCGATGCCCTCAGGCAGGTCGATGATCCCCTTGAGCTCGGCCAGCCCGTAGGCGACCCCGCTGGTCGGGGAGGTCGCCAGGTTCTCCGACATCCGTTTGCGTTTCACGAAGCGGAAGCCGAACAGGGTGGTGAAGATCGCCGCCAGCAGGGCGATCACGCCGAAGATCCAGCTTGCATATCCGGTCAACTTGGCCGGCTGGAACGCTGCCTCGAGCTCGTCCAGCCGCCCCTCGTCGATGGCCGGTAGTGGCACCTCAGGGATCTCTGGGATGTCGAGCGTGCCCCTGATCCAGCTGTAGGGGAACTTCCTCCCCTGGGTGGCGATGCGCCTCGAGGCGGCGACGAGGTTGATCCGGGCCCTGCCGAGGCGCTCTCGCTGGGTGTCGGTGAGCCGGTTCAGCTTGTCGAAGTCGCCGAGCGTCTCCCACTCGCCGTCCCAGCTGAGGCCGGCCCCCTTCAAGGTGTCGGTCACGACCGTCCGCACGGACTCCCCCTGGCGGTCGACGTACCGATAGGCGGCGCGCAGGTCGGAGCGCATCATGCCGACCCCCAGGATCACCAGGGTCGCGCCCACCGAGGTGCTCAGCATCCAGAAATAGAAGAGCAAGCGGTGTTTGCCGAACAGCGAGAAGAGGATCAAGGTCGCCACCCCGATCATCACCAGCCCGATCCAGCAGGCGATGATGGACGTGGTCGCGCGCCCGGTGCGTTCGGCGAGTTCGGTCTTTTCGGAGACCAGCGGCTGGTAGTCGCCCTCTTTGTCGAAATGGATCAACATCGCCCCGTCCGGGGGGGCGGCCTCGGCGTAACCGAACACGAAGAGCGCCTCGCCGGGGTCGATGCGGAACTCGGTGAACCGCCGGTCCCCCTGCCGCCAGGTATCCGAGGTGCCGACGTTGAAATCGACCCGCTCGCCCGGGCGGACGACCACCGCCCCGGTGTCGTCGCGGAGCAGGAAGTCCGGGACGAACTTCTGTTCGTCCCTCTCCGTCACCCACCGGGTGTCGCCGTCGGAGTCGCGTTCCCTGCGTTCGACCAGATAGCGGTAGTAGAGGCACTTCTTCTTCGAGCGCGGCGCGTCGAGGAGCGCCCCGCCTTGTTTGTCGGACGCCTCGGCCGAGCCGCGCAGGTTGGCCTCGCCCGGGACGAGCGCCTGGATCTCGGTGCGCGGCACCCGCGCCAGCTGGCGGATGTTCGCCACCTTCTCGAAGCTGCACTTCTGCAGACCGATGCCGGCGAGGGCGAAGACGGCGACCCCCAAGATGTGGAGGAAGCGCGAACAACCCTTCTTCTCACCCTGCGCCTTTTTTGGGGGATCGCAGATCGGGCAGGTGTAGTTGTCCGTCGGGGCGGTTTCGTCTTCGGTCCCGGTGGTGCGCAAGGGGATGGTCGCACCACATTGGTTGCAGAGGATCGTGTTCACTTGGGGTCGTTGCTATGGGGTTC
>JANQMB010000069.1 GCA_028280355.1 Verrucomicrobiales bacterium | reverse complement strand
GGGTCGTCGGCGAGCTCGTCGAAGGCCGACTCGACCTCGCGCTCGGCGACCGCCGCGGCCTCGGTCTCGGATTCGCCCCGCCACTCCTCCGGCGCCTGGGCGCCGGGCGTGCGGAACGGCGACGGCGCCTCGGTCTCGGGGGCGGGCTGCGCCTCGGCCGACTCGCGCGCCGCGGCCGCGGCGACCGCCGGGGCGGGCGACGGGTCGGCTGTCGTGGTGGGCTCGCCGAACTCCCCGTCGACATATTCGCGTTCGGCGAGTTCGCCGAACGGCAGGTCCTTGCCGTCCTGGGTGGGGGTTCGCTCGTCGCCCTCCGCTGCGGGTGGGAGTTCGCTGGCGGCGACCGTGCTGCGGTCGGACTCGAAGCGCGGCCTCTCGGGCGCGGACTCCTCAGGCTCCTGACCCAAGGTCCGCAGGTAACGCAGCGACTCGTCGTCGGGCTCCTCGAGCTCGAACATCTCCGGCAGCAGGACGACCATCTGATCGTCGTCGTCCTCCTCCGCCCCCTGCTCCGCGGTGATCCGCAGGTCGATCGTCCCCACCTCTCCAGCGGATGCCCCCGCCACAGCGATATAGTAAGTCGTCCCCCCTTCGGCATAGAAACGCAGGGGGCCCACCTCCCCCGACCTGCGCTCCGTCACCTCGACCAGAGTCTCGAGGACGGCGCCACGATAGATGCCGACCACCTCTTCGAACTCGCGCCCGCGCACGTCGATCTCCACCCGCGCCGCCTCGGGCGCCGTCCAGCGCCACCACACCGAGCCCCCGGCCACGGTCGCCCCGTGCGGGGGCTCCCCGGCCTCGCGGGTGGCGTAGAGGTTGTCCCCGAAAGAGGACACCGAAAACTTCGGCCGCAGGGACAGGGCGCGCGCGAAATCGTCATTCGACGGGGGTGCGGAGCGGCTGAAGGCCAGGATGGTCGTCCCCCCTAGGGCGAGGGCCAGGTGCCCGAGCACAGCGCACCCTACGGCGAGGGCGATCTGTCGTCTCGATGTCATGGCGCTGGGGGCTAGGGGGCTGGGGGCGACGGATATCCTCGGCTGAAGCGCGGGCCATTTCAATAGGCCGCGGGCGACCCGCTATTTGACGAAGTAGCTGAGCTGTTCCAGCTCCAGGGCGAGGTCCACCGAGTTGACGATCACGTGTTCGGGCACCTTGAGCACGGTCGGGGAGAAATTGAGGATCGCCTGCACCCCCGCCCCGACCAGGTCGTTGGCGACCGCCTGGGCGGACTCCGCGGGGACGGCGAGGATCGCCATCTTCACGTTGTGGTCGCGGACGTAGGAGACCATCTCCGAGGCGGGCAAGACCGGCACCCCGACCCGCACCTGAGCGCAGCGCTCGGGGTCGGCCTCGAACGCGGCGGAGATCTCGAACCCCTCCTTGCTGAAGCCCCCGTAGCGCGACAGCGCGGCTCCGAGGTTGCCCACCCCGACGAGGATCACCGGCTGCAGGCTGTTGGTACCCAACACCCCGGTGATGACTTCGGCGAGCGCCTGCACGTTGTAGCCGAGCCCACGGGTCCCGAACTGCCCGAAATGGGCCAGATCCTTGCGCAGTTGGGTCGGCTTGACCCCGGCGGCCTTCGCCAGCGCGCTCGAAGACACCGTCTCCAAGCCGTTGTCCTTCAACCGCTCGAGGCAACGCTGGTAGATCGATAGCCGATAGATCGACTTGCGGGGGATCTCAGTTTGTTTCCTCACTTGTGAAAAATCGCAAATCCCCCCAACAATTCAAGTAGACCTCTATGCGAATCGGAGCCGCGAGCCGGCTGACGGCGCTGCGGGACTAGACAAAGGGCTCGGCCGATGTCGAGCGAAACTATCGTCGCCCCCGGGTACCCCGCCCCCAGGGATCACCCACCTTTCTGGCTGGTGCCGCCGGCGACTTAGCCGTCACCGTACGACTCCTCGACCCGCTTCGCGACGTCGCGGTAGTCGTAGTCGGTGTTGTAGATCTCCTTGAAGCACTCGAGGGACTTGTCCCTGTCCCCCATCTTCTCATAGATGAGGCCGAGGTTGTAGAGGACATCCTTCTTGGTGTTGTCCATGGCGAACAGCTCCCCGTTGGCCTCGGTCAGGGTGCTGGTGGCGAGGTCGAACATCTTCATCGAGTCGTAGCAACGCCCGAGCAGGAGCATCGAGCGGATGCGGATGTGCGGGTTGTTCTTCGCCTTCTGCAGGTGGGGGATCGCCTCGCGGAACTCGCCGGCGTTGAACAGGTGCCCGCCGAGGTCGAAGCGCAGCTGCGGGTCGGTCGGGTTGTGCTCCACCCGCCTCTTCGCCTCCTCGATCTGCTGGTTGAAGGTGGCCATCCGGAGCTCCTCGAGCTGCGCCTTCTTGGCCTCGACCCCCTCGCCGCCCTCCGCGATCTCCGCGGCGAGCTGCGCGATCTGCTGCTCGCGCAGCTTGTCCCGCGCGTCCACAGCACGGCGCTGCAGGGTCTCGTCGGAGGCGCTCAGCGAGAAGGCGTATTCGAAATACGAGGCCGCGTCCTCCCATCGCTCGAGGCGTTCGTAGAGCTCGGCGATCCGGCAGACCACGTCGAGGTTCTGCGGGTCCTCGGCGTAGGTGGCGCCGAGGTCCTCCAGCTGCGCCTCCATCTGCTCCTTGGTGGCGCCGACGCGGCTCGCCTTTTCGAGGGCCCGCGTCTCGTCCGGGTCTTTGATGAGGCTGCGGAAGTCCGTGTTGCCCGACTCCCATCCCCCCTTCCGCATCGACGCCTGCGCCGAGGCGTCTTTGGCCTTCTTGCGCGCCTCGCCGTCGGTCGCGTCCTGCTGCACGATCAGGTCGTAGATCTTCGACGCCTGGCTCGGGTCGCCCTGCGCCAGGTAGTGGTCGCCGAGGCGGTGCAGGTTCTTGGTGTTGTCCGGGTGCCCCTCGCGGACCGTCTCCAGCCCGAAGGCGGCCAGGTCGGGCATCCCGAGGGCGAGGAAGGACTCGTATACCAGGGTGTTCGCCTCGACGTTGTACGGGTCGGTGTCGAGCCTCCTCTCGATCTCCTCGAGGGCCGCCAGGGGGTCCTTCTTGATCTTGTTCTTCACCTTCATCATCCCGCCCGACAGCAGCCGGTTGGTCCGCTTCCCCGACGAGCGGGCGCGGGCGCCCTGCGCGGCGCGCAGGATCTCGCGCCCCTTGAGGAACCCCGGCTCGTCCTTCAGGATGCCGTGCAGCAGGCTGATCGCGTAGTCGTAGTTCAGCAGCTCGACGGCGCTCTGCGCCTTCAGGTAGAGCTTGTGGGTCTTGGGATCGAGGTCGCCCTCTTCGACGAGTTCCATTGCTAGGCGGGTGGGGGTTGATGACATGTTGTTGAGGCGCCGGCGGGGGGCCGGCCGGGGGCTGGGACTCTAGCCCGACCCGAACAGTCCGCGCAAGCCCGAGAGTTCGGCTTTCATCCCGGCCCCGAAATTCGAAAAACCATATTCGAAGACCACGATCCACAACAGCGTCGCGACGGCGAAAAACGCCATCCAGAGGATAGTTTTCAAAAACTGCATGGCGACCCGCGCTGAAGCTATGGGGATCTGCCCGCCCCGTCCAGCCGGATCAGGACTTTCCCGGCCGCGCCCGAATGGCGGTTGCCTGACACCCGCCCCCTGTGGTTGAATGTCCGGATGTCCAAGCTCTCCCCCACCCCCGCGCTGGCCCTGGCGCTCCTCCTCCCCCTGCTGGTCGCCGGCAAACGCAAGGAGTCCTCCGTGGTCGGTTTCCACCTCGAGGCCGGCGAGGCCGACCGCATCAAGCACACCACCGGGGTCGTCGTCGGCACGGAACAGTACCGGGTGCGCACGAAGCCCGAGTTCAACCAGCGCGACATCGCCGGTTACTACCCCTTCCTGGCCAGTGACGGGATCAGCTTCGGGACCGCGTTCCGGCTCAATGAGGGCGCCGCGAAGAAGCTGAACGCCCTGACCACCGCCTCGGCCGGACGGCGCCTCTTCACCGTGGTCAACACGGACACCATCGGCTTCGTGGTCATCGACGGACCGGTCGACGACGGCTACATCGTCTGCTGGCAAGGGCTAAACCAGAAGCACCTGGCCCAGTTCGAGATGTCCGGGTTCAAGAAGATCGAGGGCCGTGGCGGGGCGGCGCCGCCCGCGGGATCGGGCCGCGGCGACGGGGACGACCGGAGCGGCGATTTCGCGCCCCTGCCCGGCAGCGCCACCGAGCCCCCGCTCCCCGGCCGCTAGGAACCGCCAAGACCGCCCCCGATGGAAAGGCCACACCAGAGCGCCGCCGGCGCCGCCCTCTGCGCCGCAGCCGTTTCGCTGACGGCCGCCGCCGACTCGCAGGGTCAGACGAAGCGCCTGGAGTTGGTCTTGCCCACCGCCAACCGGGCGATCTTCGGCGCCGACCCCTCGCAGTTCTATATGTACACCCACCGCTCCTTCGAGGGACGGCAGACCACGCCCTGGCAGGCCGGGAAATACGGCTATGTCCGCAACCCGAAGCGCAGCTCCCGGGCGGGCGTCGTGTTCACCAAGTTCCACGAGGGCGTCGACATCCGCCCCACCGGCCGCGACCGCTCCAACAACCCCACCGACCTCGTCCGCGCCATTGGCGCCGGGGTGGTCGCCTATACCAACAGGGCCGCCGGGGGGAGCAACTACGGCCGCTACGTGGTCGTCCGGCACGACTGGGGTTACGGCAAGTTCTACAGCCTCTACGCCCACCTGGCCTCGGTCACCTGCCGGGCCGGCCAGGCGGTCCGGCCGGGGACGGCGATCGGCAAGATGGGCTATACCGGCAGCGGCCTGGACCGCAGCCGCGCCCACCTCCACCTCGAGCTGAACCTGATGATGAACCCGCGGTTCGTGACCTGGCACGACCGCCACTTCCGCTCGCCCAACCCGCACGGGATCCACAACGGCCTCAACCTGGCAGGGCTCGACATCGCCGGCCTCTACCTGGCCCAGCGCCGCGACCCCGACATCACCATCCCGCAGTTCATGTCGCGGATGCAGGTCTACTGGACCGTGCTGGTCCCGAACACCCGCAGGCCCGAGGTCCTCAAGTTCTACCCCTGGCTGGCGCGCGACATGGCGAAGGCCGGGGGCAACCCGAGCTGGGAGATCTCGCTGAGCAGCTCGGGCATCCCCCTCGCCATCCGCCCCTCGGCGCGGGCGGTGCGCACCCCCACCATCAGCTGGGTCCGCCCCTCGAAGGTCCCCCACTCCTGGAACACCCGCTCCAGGCTCACCGGTAGCGGCAGCTCGGCGAAGATCAGCGCCAGCGGCCTGCGCTACCTGCAGCTCCTGACCGGCGACTTCTAGCCGGCGGACCGGAGCTCCCCCCGACATCCCACCCGCGGTTTTCTAGAGCCCGCAAGGCACGTTCACTTCCCGTTCACGATCGGGTGATACAATGGCACATGGCATCGACCCCCAAGCTCCCGGGGCATCGACCCCGGGGCACGAGCGCGCCCGCTATCATAGCCACCTTTCTGATCGCGACCCCGACCCTCGCCCCGCCCCTGCGCGCCCAGGTCGTCCCCGTGGTCATCAACGAGATCGCGGCGGCCACGGATAAGGATTTCCAGACGCCGAGCTACGATGCCGTCGAACTATACAACCCCACCGGGACCCCCGCGGACGTAAGCTACTGGTTCATATCGGACTCGCTCAACACCTTCGACAAATACCGCATCCCGGCGGGGACGGTCATCCCCCCTGGTGGATACCGCGTCTTCTTCCAGGAGATCGACACGACCCAACCCCTCGGCTCCATCTCCTACGACGTGACATCGGACGCCTTCGCCCTGCGGGCGGGGGGCGAGGAGGTCTACGTCCTGAGCGCAGATGCGGGGGGCGCCCTGACCGGGTACGTCCAGGGCGGGTTCTTCCCCGCGTCCCCGGACGGGACAACGCTGGGGCGCTACCTCGATGCCTCGGGCGTCGAGAGTTACGTACCCCAATCCGAGAGCACGCTGGGTGCCGCCAACGCTCCACCGTCGGCCGGCGAGGTGACGATCTCCGAGATCCTGGCCGACCCGAGTTCGGGGAGCGAGCTGCCGGAGTATGTCGAGCTGGCGAACCTGACCGACCACACCGCGGTCCTCTCCCACCCCGCAGACCCGCTCCGCACCTGGGCCTGTGCCCGCAGGTCGCTCCCGACACACGCCTACATCCCCGCCCGCGGTGCCGCCATCCTCACCAACGGCGACCCGGACACGTTCCGAGATCTCGCCGGCGTCCCGCCCTGGGTGCCCGTCTTCGGTGTGGTGGGCGGCCTGCCGAGCCTGAGCAACAGCGGGGAGACGCTGACGCTAGATAGGCCAGTCCGCAGGTTCCGGCTGTTCTCGGCCAACGAGGCGACGTCCGGGTCGATCGACTGGCAGTACGCGCAGGTGGACCGGGTGGCCTACAAGACATCCCCACCCTGGCCCCTGGGGACGAGGAACCTCGGTTTCTCCCTCGAGAAGGAGACCCTGGGCGGCATCGGCGACGACCACGGCAACTGGCGCGCGTCGGGCGCCATCGACGGCACGCCGGGCGCCCTCCCGGGCGCGCCGGTCGACGCGGCCGTCCCCGACCGGGCGTTCGCCGCCGCGTTGCGGACGGCGCTCGGGATCGCCGCGGACGCCGACATCCCGGTGGCGTCACTGCGAACCCTAACACACCTCCAAGCCGATTCGGCGGGGATCGCCGACCTGAGCTGGATCGAGTATGCCACCGGCCTGCGGACGATCTCGCTCCGCGACAACGACATCGTCCGCGCCCACGCGCTGCTCTCGCTGCCGGGCCTGGTCTCGGTCGACCTGTCGGAGAACCGGATCGACCGCCGCAACGAGGGGGTGCTGGAGCTCCTGGCCGCGCGGGGCGTGAACGTGATCGCCGGGGGGCAGAAGGGCTCGGAGACCGTCGCCGTCTTCCCCAGCCCCGGCCTCGAGCTGGCCGTCCGCACGGAGCTCGGGATCGGCGGCACGCCCGCCATCCGGGCGGTCGACCTGTTCCCGATCACCGAGCTGTTCGTCACCCCCGGACACCTCGTGACAGACCTCACCGGGCTCGAGCTGATGCCCAACCTCAGGCGCCTCTCGCTCACCGGGTTCGACGAGGAGGACAGCGGCGGCCCCTACTTCTCCGACCTGGCCCCCCTCGCGGGGCTGACGAAACTGGAGTTCCTCGACATCTCCCAGAACGCCGTGGCCGACCTGTCGCCGATCTCCGGGCTCACCGCGCTCAAACATCTAAACGTCCGGCACAACGGCATCTCAGACATCGCCCCCCTGGCGGGTCTGACGGAACTGGTGTATCTGGACCTGGGCCGGAACTACCTGGGCGGCGGCCGGGGCTCGGAGCCTCACAAGCTGCCCGATATCACCCCGCTGCGGGAGCTGGGGAAACTCCGATATCTCGATCTCGGGTCCAACACCACCTCCACCTCCCCGACCGAGCTCTCGCCCCTCGCCGGGCTGGTGGACCTCCTCGCCCTCGACGTGTCCCAGTTCGGGGTGACGGAGGCGGCGCCGCTGTCGGGGCTGACGGAGCTGCAGAGCCTGTCGATCGGGCGCAACAGCATCGAGGACATCGCATTCCTCGACGCGCTAGCCGACCTGCGGGTGTTGGACTTCGCCTTCCCCTTCCCCGGTAGCGCCGCGCCCGACGAGATCATCGACGTCTCTCGCATCGCCTCCCTGACGAAACTCCGGGTGCTGTCGATGCCCTCGTTCGAGGGCTCGGACGTCACGCCGCTGTTCGCCCTCCCCTGGATCGAGCACCTGACATTACCCTACAATCGCCTCGCCAGCCTCCGTGGGCTGACCCACCAGCTCGACCCCGCCCGGCACAGCCTGGTCACCCTGAGGGTCTCGGAGAACCATCTGGAGATCCGCCCCGGTTCGGACGACATGGTTCTGATCGACGGGCTGACCCGGCTCGGGACCACCGTGTACTACAGCCCACAGTGGACTTTCCTGAACCCGAACCTGACCTCCCCCGACCTCCGCATCTCCCGGGGCGAAGGTGCGGTGCTCGAGATCACCTGGCTCCGCGACCCGATCGGGGGCTTCAGCCCCATCGAGTGTTCCGCCGACCTGGAGACATGGACGCCGTTCGACGGCGCCCTCCAGAGCATGGGGAATGGGACGTACTACCAGATCGACTACGACCCCACCGCACCAGGGGCGCCGCCGGTACGGCACTTCAGGTTGGGGCGCTGAAACCGGACCCCGGCCGGGCGAGGCCCGCCGCCTCATCCGGCCAGCGCCTTCAGCAGCGCCCGGTTCAGGCGGATGCCGTCCCAGAAGTTCTGCAGCTCGAAGTTCTCGTTCGGCGCGTGGATCTGGCAGTCGGGCAAGGCGAGGCCGAGCAACAGGGTGTCGGCGCCGAGCACGTCCTTGAAAGTCTGCACGATAGGGATGCTGCCGCCCTCGCGGATCAGCGCCGGCTCGCCGGCGAAGGTCTCCCTCAGAGCCGCCTGGGCCGCCTTCCCGAACCCGGACTGGGGATCGGTCAGGTACGCCTTGCCGCTGTGGCCGACCTCGTATTCCACCGTCACCCCCGGCGGGGTATGCCGCTCGCAATGCACCTGCACCAGGCGGCCGATCTCCGCCGGGTCCTGGTCGGGCACGAGGCGGAACGACAGCTTCACGAAAGCCTCGGAGGGGATCACCGTCTTCGACCCCTCCCCCTGGTATCCGCCACCGATCCCGTTGACCTCGGCGGTCGGCCGCGCCCAGCGGCGCTCGGCGTCGGTGTAGCCCGCCTCGCCGAACAGCTCCGGGGCGCCGGTCAGCCTCAGGGTCTCGCCGTCGGGCACCGGGAGCTTCGCCCAGCCCTCGCGCTCCCAGCCCTGGAGGTCTTCGACGGCATCGTAGAAGCCCTCGACCGCCACCCTGCCGTCGGCGTCGTGCAGGCTGGCGGCGATCTGCGCGGCCGCGGTCGCCGCGTTGGCCACCGAGCCGCCGAACACCCCGGAGTGCAGGTCGGTGGCCGGCCCCTTGACCCGCAGTTCCATGCAGGCGATGCCGCGCAGACCATAGGTGAACGTGCCGAGCCCCGGCGCCAACATGCCGGTGTCCGACACGGCGATCACATCGCAGGCCAGCTCCTCTTTGTTCTCTTCGAGGAACCTCTCGAGGTGTGGGCTGCCGATCTCCTCCTCGCCCTCGACCAGGACGATCAGGTTCACCGGCAGCTCGCCGTCCTCGGCGATGGTCTCCCCCACCCCGAAGATATGGGCGAGGTTCTGCCCCTTGTTGTCGGTCGCCCCGCGGGCGTAGATCTTGTCCCCCTCGACCCGCGGCTCGAAGGGCGGCGAGTCCCACAGCTCCAGCGGGTCGGCGGGCTGCACGTCGTAGTGCCCGTAGATCATCACCGTCGGGCGGCCGGCCCGATGCTCGTTCTTCCCCAAGACCACCGGGTGCCCCGGCGTCGGGCGCACCTCGGCCGCCAGGCCCTGCTCGGCCATCTTGGCGCACAGCCAGTCGGCGCAGTCC
>JANQMB010000226.1 GCA_028280355.1 Verrucomicrobiales bacterium | reverse complement strand
CGGTCGGCGCGGCGCCGGGAGCATATAGGGGCGTGCCAGCGGGGGGGCGAAATGGGCATGGCGCCTCAGTATTGGGACTGGTTCCAGGTAGATACTGGGGGAGCTATTGAACAAACCCAGAGATCCGGTTTCCCAACCCGGCGGGAATCTCAAAGGAAGCTGACAGCAGTGTCGAAAATACCGCTCGCCACAGGGAAGTCCGGATTGCAACCTGAGGCGATGACGGTCGCCCGGATGCTTGTGCTGATATTGGTCCCGCTGTCTGCCACGGCACGGGGGAGTGGAGTCCCGCGGGTCGAATTGGAGCTTTTCGCGTTCGCCCCCGAAAGCCCTGCTAGCGTGTCGGCCGTGGCATTCACGCCGGATAGCAAGACCTGCGTGATGCCGATCGACTCGCGCGGGAGGATTGGGGTCTTCGAGGTTCGCCACGAGGTCGACGATGTGGCCGGCCCAGCGGCGGATGAGCAACAGCTCATCCCCGGCCTTATCGCCGACCTGGGCAGCGACGAGTTCGGCCAGCGCGAGGCGGCGAGCGCCGCCCTAGGGGGGATGGGCAGGGGGGCGGAGGGTGCGCTGCGTGATGCCCTGCCGCGCGCGGCCTCGGCCGAGGCGCGGGTCCGCATCCGCAAACTCTTGTCGCGTATTACTGAGGACAAAGGGAGGGATGAGGAGAGGCGGTTTGTCGAGAGACTCCAGTTCCGCGTGGCGCCGGGCAGCATCCGGGCGATCTGCTATTCCCCCGACGGCACGCGCTTGCTGGTCGCCGGGCTTGCGGGCGTGGTCAGTATCTTGGATGCGGGCGACTATGAGGAGGTGCTCCGTGTCCAGGCGGAAGGGGCTCTGGACGCGCTGTGGCTGCCGGGGGGAAAGCGCTTCGCCGTCGCGGAGGGCGCCGGGGACGTGTCGGTCTGGTCGGCGGAGACGGGCGAACGTCTGACGGCCCTCCCGGTTCTTCTCGGGGGGGAGCCCTACAGCATCGACATCTCCCCCGACGGGCGCTGGCTGGCCTGTTCTGGGATGCCGAAGTGGGTGGCGGTCTGGGACCTGTCGACCGAGGAGATGGTCCACGAGCTGGGTGGTTTCGGGGACAGCGTCGGGGACGTGAGTTTCTCGCCCGACAGCAAGCGGTTGGCCACCGCCAGCGAGGACGGGACGGTCAGGGTCTGGGAGGTGGCCGGTGGCGAGGAGGTTTTTGCTCTGCGCGGTCACCCGGACGAGGTGTGGTGCGTCGACTACTCGCCCGACGGGAGGTGGTTGGTGTCCGGTGGCGAGAACGGCCACGTGATCCTCTGGGATGCCGCGACCGGGGTGCAGCTGGCCACCGACGTGCAGGAGGCTGCGTATGGCCGGCATGTGGAGTTTCTCCCCGACGGCGAGAGCCTCGCCGCCGCCACCTCATATGGGCCGGCACACTTCTGGAAGCTGCGCACGGGGCGGTGAACGGGCGTCCGGGCGCTTCGTGGGGGGGAGGAGGCCCCTAGAGGAACTTCGCCACCTGACCTGCGAGGTCGGAGAAGGCCGCGGCGGTTTCGCCGTCGCCGAGGGCGACCGGGCGCCCGTTGTCGCCCGCCTCGCGGGTGGCCATCTCGATCGGGATCTGTCCGAGCAGCGGCACGCCGAGCCGCTCCGCCTCGGCCTGGCCACCGCCCTCGCCGAAGATCGGGTAGCGTTCGCCGTCGGAGGGGCTGAGGAAATAGCTCATGTTCTCCACCACCCCGACGATCGGCACGTTGACCTTGGCGAACATCGAGGCGGCCTTGCGGGCGTCGATGAGCGCCATCTCCTGCGGGGTGGTGACGACCACCGCGCCATCGACTGCGACGGTCTGCACGATGGTGAGCTGGATGTCGCCGGTGCCCGGTGGCAGGTCGAGCACCAGGTAGTCGAGCTCGCCCCAGGTGCAGCCGCGCAAGAACTGCTGGGTGTAGCGCGTCGCCAGCGGGCCGCGGACGATGACCGGCGAGCTGTCGTCGAGCAGGAAGCCCATCGACATCAGCTTGATGCCGTGCGCCTCGATGGGGATGATCTCGTTCTGCTCCGTCGCCATCGGGCGCGCGTCGTCCCTGCCGAACATCAACGCGACGCTCGGGCCGTAGAGGTCGCAGTCGCACAGGCCGACGGCGGGGGAACCTTCGAGTTTCGACAGCGCCACGGCGAGGTTGGCGGCGACGGTCGACTTGCCGACACCGCCCTTGCCGGAGGCGACCGCGACGACCTTTTTCACGCCGGGGATGGAGGACTTGCCGACCGCACCGCCCGCCGCGCCGGCGTCCGGCGGGTCCTTGATGTCGAAATCGAGCTTGACCTCGCCGATGCCCTCGAGCTTCGCCAGGGCCGCCTGGGCGTCGGTGTAGATCTGCTGTGGTACCGCGGGGTCCCTGGTGGCGATCTCGACTTTCACGCGCACGTCGTCGCCGTCGATGGCGATCTCTTTGACGAGGCCGAACGACAGGATGTCACGGCTGAACCCCGGGTAGCTGACGCGGGCGAGGACTTCGCGGACGGCGGTTTCGTCGATCATGGGAGGGAACTGGAGACTGGAAACTTGAAATTGGAAACTTGAAATTAGAAATTCGGGGGCGCCGTTAGCGGGTCAGTAGCTCCTGCGCAGGTGGCTCGGCAGGATGCCGAGCTCGTCGCGGTATTTGGCGACCGTCCGGCGGGCGATCTTGATGCCGTCCTCCGCCAGCTTCCTGACGATCTTGTCGTCGCTGAGGGGCTTTCGGGGGTCCTCGGATTTCACCAGCTCGGACACCGCCTGTTTGACGCTGGTGTTGCTCATCGAGGCGCCGCCCTCGGTCTCGTAGCCGGGTTTGAAGAAGTAGCGCATCTCGAACACCCCGCGCGGGGTGGCGATGTATTTGCCCGCGATGGCCCGGCTGACCGTGGTCTCGTGGACGCCGACCGCGCCCGCGATCTGGGCCATGTTCATCGGCCTGAGGTGGGCGACGCCCTTGTCGAGAAAGTCGCGCTGCCGCTCGACGATCTGGCCGGCGATGCGGCGGATGGTGTCCTGGCGCTGGTGGATGGACTTGATGAGGAACTTCCCGGCCCGGATCTTGTCGCGGATGTACTCCTTGGCCTCCGCGGCCGCCCCGCCGCCGGACGACATGATGTCCTTGTAGGTGTTGCTGATGCGCAGGTGGGGGATGTGGTCGTTGTTGACGACGACGACATAGTCCCCCCCGTCCCTCCGCACGCTCACGTCCGGCGTGATGTACTGGTTGTCCCCGGAGGAGAAGGCCCGGCCGGGCTTCGGCTCGAGGCCGGCGATGGTCTCGGCGGCGGCGGTGATCTGCTCGGGGGTCACCCCGAGCCGGCGGGCGACCTGCGGGTAGCGTTTGCGCGCCAGCTCGTCGAGGTGCCGGTCGACGATCCGGTGTTCGAGGCTATGCCCCCTCCCGAGCCTGTCGAGCTGGATCAGCAGACACTCGCGCAGGTCGCGTGCGCCGACGCCCGGCGGGTGGAACGACTGCACCAGCGCCAGCGCCTCCTGCAGGCCGGCGAAGGGGATGGCCCCCTCGAGCGCCATCTCCTCGATGTCGACCCCGAGCAGGCCGTCCTCGTCGATGTTGCCGACGAGCGTCTCGGCGAGCGACCGGACCTCGGCCGCGGCGTCCGAGGTGGCGAGCTGCTCGAGCAGGTGGTCGGTCAGGGTCACCGGCTCGACCAGCGAGTCCATCATGTGCTGCCGGCGCTCCGCCTCGGCGTCGCCCCGCGGCGCGGCCTGGCGGCTCTGCTGCAGGTACTCGCGCCACTCGTCGTCGAGCCTCGAGAGCTCGTCGAACTCCTCGTCGATGTCCTCGCTGTCGCGGTCGAGCTTCTCGTCCTCGAGCGAGAGGTCGGTCGACTCCTCCTCCAGAACCGGGTTCTCCGCCAGCTCCTGGCCGACCATCTGGCCCAGCTCGAGGGCCGTCGCCTGCAGGATGGCGAGGCTCTGCTGCATCTGCGGCGCCAGTTTCTGGCGCAGCTCGAGCGACTGGTTCTGGGAGTGCTGGAGTCCGGGGCCGGCCATTGTCGGGGCGCTGAGCTACCCCAACATCGTCCGCAGCGCCCCTACGATCAAGCAAGATTCCTGCCAACCTTCTCAAGAAAATTCCCCAAAAGTGGGGAATGGCTCTAGGCGGGGCGTCCCGGCAGCGCCTCCAGCCGCTCGCGCATCGGCGGGTGGGAGTGGTGCATGAACACGTAGAAGGGGTGGGGGGTGAGGTTGGCGAGGTTGTCGGCCGAGAGTTTTTTCAGCGCTGCCGCCAGCGCCCCCGGGTCGCCCGTGACCTCGGCGGCGTAGGCGTCCGCCTCGAACTCGTTCTTGCGGCTGAGGATGCTCATCAGCACCGACAGCACCTTGCTGACCGGCTTGAACAACATCGCGAAGAACAGGAACGAGCAGTGGGTCTGCGGCGGCTGCACCCCGAAGGCGGCGGACAGGGGCGAGCTCCCGATGAAGGTCCCGAGGAGGAAGAAGAGGACCCCGGTCTGGAGGATTCCGAGGGCCATCATCTGGACGATGTGCCTCTTCTTGAAGTGCCCGATCTCGTGCGCGAGGACGGCGACCAGCTCGGGCGTGCTGTGGTTCGCGACCAGGGTGTCGTAGAGGGCGATCTTCTTGTTCTTCCCGAAGCCGGTGAAGAAGGCGTTCGATTTGCTCGACCGCTTCGAGCCGTCCATCACCGACAGCTCGGTGAGGGGGAACTCGCACTTGGCGGCCATGGCGTTGATCTCGTCCTTCAGCTCGCCGTCGTCGAGCGGCTCGAACTTGTTGAACAGCGGCAGGATGACGGCGGGGGCGAGGTAGGCCATCAGCAGCGAGAAGGCGGTCACCGCGGCCCACCCCCAGAGCCAAGCGTTCTCCACAGCGCCGAACAGCCACAGCAGGAGGGCGAGCACCGGGCCGCCGAGCAGGGCGGCGAGGGCGAGCCCCTTGATCTTGTCGCCGAAGAAGGTGGCCGGGGTGGTCTTGTTGAAGCCGAAGCGCGCCTCGATCTTGAAGGTGTCGTAGAGGTCGAACGGGAGGGTGAGCAGGTCGTTGGCGAGGTAGAGGACCCCGAAGAACAGCAGGCCGGTGACCACCTCCCCGTGCCCCCATGCGGAGACGACCCCGTCCAGCCAGGCGAACCCCCCAGCCAGCCAGAAACCGAGAAAGAGGGCCAGGCCGAAGGTGGATTCCAAGATCCCGAAACGGGTGGTCACGCGGGTGTACTCCTGCGATTTGGCGTACTTTTCCGCGTCGAACACATCGGCGAAATCGGGCGGGAGCTCGGGCCGCAAAGCCTTCAGGTTGAGGATCTCCGAGAACAGGTCGAGGAGGAAGATGCCGACCACGGCGGCGAGGATGATCCAGAAGAAGACGTTGTAGTCGAGCATCGAGAAGTGGTGGGGGAGGGGGGCTAGGCGGCGACCGTGTCACCCGCCGGCTGATCGCGCCTGCTGTAGTAGTCCATGTACTCGGCGGCGATGTCTTCGAGCATGGCGGTCGACTCCACGGTGCACAGTTTGGAGCGCAGCCGCTTGCCGCCGGGCAGGCCTTTCGAGTAGGCCATCAGGCGGGAGCGCATCGCCATCATGGTCTGGCGCTCGTCGCCGTAGCGCCCCCAGGAGATCGCGGCGAGGCAGTGCTCGCGGATCAGGGCCCAGCGTTCCTCGGCCGGCACCGGGGCCGGCTGTTCGCCGGTGGCCAGGTAGTGTTTGGCGTCGCGGAACACCCACGGGTTCTGCATGGCGGCGCGGCCGATCATGACGCCGCCCACGGCGGTGGTGTCCTTGCGGTGCTCGACGTCGCGCCCGCTGGCGATGTCGCCGTTGCCGACCACCGGGATCGACACGGCGCGCGCGCAGGCGTCGATCACCTCCCAGTCGGCGTTGCCGCCATAGCTCTGTGCCCGCGTGCGGCCGTGCACCGAGATCGCCGCCATGCCGGACTCCTCCAGGATGCGCGAGACCTCGACCGCGTTGATCGACCCGCTGTCCCAGCCGATGCGGATCTTGCCGGTGACCGGAACCTGGTCGCCGACCCCCCTCGCCACCGCGGAGGCGACCTTGGCCAGGACCGGGCAGTCCCTGAGCAGGGACGAGCCGCCGTTCTTCGACACCACCTTGTTCACCGGGCAGCCGAAGTTGAGGTCGATGAAGTCGGGCCGCTTCCAGTCGATGACCTTGCGCGCCGCCTCCGCCATCCTGTCGCCGTCCGCCCCGAACAGCTGCACGCCCATGGGGCGCTGCGCGTCGTCGAACTCGGTGTATTTGCGGGTGCGGTCGTCGCGGCGGATGATGCCCTCCGAGGAGACGAACTCGGTGACCATGACGTCGGCGCCGAGCCCCTTGCAGATCGAGCGGAACACCCGGTCGGTCACCCCGGCCATGGGGGCGAGGTAGAGCGGGAAGTTTCCGTTTTCGAACCAGGGGAGCATCGGGTGTGGGGCCGCGCGTGGCGGCATCGCGGGTCGGCAAGCTACGCTTCCCGCCGTCCTCCGGCAAGTTCAGGCATCGGTGGTACCCCGCCCCCGCTCCTGCCAGGGCGCATGCCCGGTGCGCGCCGACATGGCTCTAGCAAACTCGGG
>JANQMB010000189.1 GCA_028280355.1 Verrucomicrobiales bacterium | reverse complement strand
CGGTCGGGGAAGGCGACACGATCCGCCCGACCGCCGCGGGCGGCGACCCTGGCACCCGGCACCCGCCCCCCCCCGAGGAGGTGTTGCGACGGCGGTCCGGGGACAGCAGGGACAAGTCGTCGCTGCTCGTGCTGCTGCTCCGGCTGCTAGAGATCCCGGCCGCCCCGACGCTGGTGAACTCGGCCGCCGGGCGGGGCGTGGCCGACATGCTGCCCGGGCTGGGGGCCTTCGACCACGTGATCGTGTGCGTGCAGATCGGCGGGGCGAAGGTGTGGATCGACCCGACGCGGAGCGGCCTCCGCGAATCCGTCGCCGAGTTGCCACCTCCAGGTTTCGGCGTCGGCCTGCCCCTTTCGTCGAAGGCCACAGGCCTCTCCGAGATCCCCCCGACACCCCCGGACGCCGCCCTGCTGGTCGTCGCCGAACACTTCACCGTCCGCCACCCAGACAAGGCGGTGGCGCTACAGGTCGAGGTCACCGCCAGCGGCTACGAGGCCGACCGGCTGCGCGGCGAACTCGATGCCCTGGACATGTCGGGCTACCGCGAGGCCCGCGAGGCGGAGATGCGCACGCGGTACCCGCAGGCGCGCGCCACCGGCGAGTGGTCCCGCGACGATGCGCCCGGCGGTGGGTTGACCTTGCGCGGGAGCTTCGAGATCGAAAACTTCGCCATCCAGGGCGAGGGCGACGGACGCACGACCCCCTACGGGCCGAGCTGGATCCAGGCCCGCTTCCCGGGCGCCCCGGACGGCGGGCGCGTGGCGCCATGGGCCCTGCCGTTCCCCTGCAGGATCCGGCACGAGCTGACATTCGACCTCCCCTTCTCCGTGCCGGAGGGAACCGATCGCAGGGAGGTCGACAGCCCGGCCTTCGGTTTCAACTCGCGGGTCGATGCCCGCGGCAGGAGCGTCAGCGCGACCTTCCGCTACTGGTCGAAGGCCGACCACGTCGCGGCCGACGAAATCGCCGCCTTCCGCAAAAAGGTAGGGGAGATGGCCGAGGCGTCCGCCCGCTCGATCCTCTACCCGTCGAGCCCCAACGTGCGGACCAACCGGGTCGGGGAGAGCGGGATCCGGAGGGGCAGCCAGCGCCCGCCGGATGGCGGCACCAAGCCGCTCCGGTGGGTCGCGGTCGCCGCCTGTGCGGTGGGCGCCGCCTTACTCGGCCGCCTCGCCTTCGGGATGCTCATCGGCGACACCGACAAGCCCCGGCCTCAGGTCGACCCGAAGGCCACCTCGCCCGGGACACCCGCCCCCAAAGGCGGCACCGCCCCCGAACCGCTGGACTTCCTGGCAAACCCGGGGGTTGCCAACCCCTTGGACGCCCCGCTCGGCGACCGGCCCGGAACCGACGACGAGACAGACCCCGGGGAGGCCACCTACGACGGCCTCGACTTCAAAGGCTCGCTCCTCGAGACGCCGGAGGAGGACGACAGCAGCCGGCGCGGGATCGAAAAGATCGGCGACCGCGAGTTCCTCGACCTCGACCTCACCCCGTGACCCCGGGAGGGCCAGGGTGGTAGCGGGTTATCTGGCGGCGGCCTTGGCCGCGTCGATCAACTCCTGGGCACGCGCCTGGCTGGCGCCGTCGAGCTGCTGGAGCGTGACCTGGATGACCTTGCCATCCGGCTTCATCAGCGACAGCCTCCCTCCGTCGAAACGCACCGCCTGGGCGCGGATCTTCGTGCCGGCGGCACTCGTCCAGTCCTCCTGCTCGCCATCCGAGATCTTCCCATCCCAGCGCGGGGCGAGCCCCGGAGCACCGGCGGCGGCACCCCCCGCGGCGCCTGCACTGTCCATCCCGGCCTTGATCGCCTTGTTGATCTCGCGGAAACCCTTCGAGCCCGACTTGATCTGCTCGTAGGACATGGTGCCAAACTTCGTCTTCACGGCCGGGTCGAACACCGCGAGCCGCGGGACGTAGTTGCCCAGCGCCGGATCGGCGATCGCCTTGCGCACCGGCTCCGGCGACTTCTCGTAGCTGCCGTCCTTCGCGTTCACGAAGACGACCACCGACTTGCTGCGCATCTTGTCCATGGCCACCACACTGGCGGCGACACAGGCGCCTCAGCTGGAGCCCGGGTCCATGTAGAGGAAGGTCAGCGCCTTGCCGGCCTCCGCCGCTTTCTCCTTCGCCTTGGCCAACTCCGAGACATCCATCACGTGGCCGGGAATCTTCAGCGCCCCCTGCGCCATCCCCAGCATCGCGACACCTGCAAACAGAACTCCGGTCGTTTTCATAATTCCTTCTTGCTGAACGCTTAGAGAAAACACCAGATCGGCTGCCCGGACAAGGACAAAAATCCGGCGAACCCCGCCCCGCGAACGCCGCGACCCCGGTCTCCGCGCTTGGCAGGAGCCGGCACCCCCGCCATGCTGCAGCCCGATATGGCCAAATATCTGACCCGCCCCACCGACACCACCGGGATGCCCGGCGGCATCCCCTACATCATCTCCAACGAGGCCGCCGAGCGGTTCAGCTTCTACGGGATGAAGGCCGCCCTCGCCATCTTCCTGGCCAACTACCTGGGCGTCCTCGGCGGCAGTGACATGTCGGAGGCCAAGGCCACCTCATACGTCGCCTTCTTCACCGCCGCGGTCTACCTCACGCCGCTCGGCGGGGCGCTGATCGCCGACGCGTTCTTCGCCAAATACCGGACGATCGTGACGCTGTCGATCGTCTACGTGCTGGGCCATGTCTCGCTCGCCTTCATGGGCATCGGCGGCATGGTCCAGCTGTGGCTGCTGGCCGGCCTCGGGCTCATCGCGGTCGGCGCCGGGGGGATCAAGCCCTGTGTCTCGGCACACGTCGGCGACCAGTTCGGGAAGAACAACCAGCACCTCCTGACGCGGACCTTCAATATCTTCTACTTCTCCATCAACTTCGGCGCCGTGGTGTCCAACCTGCTGATCCCCTGGGTTCTGAAATGGTACGGGCCCCACTGGGCCTTCGGCATCCCCGGCGTGCTGATGGCGCTGGCCACGCTGTTCTTCTGGATGGGGCGCCGCAAGTTCATCCATATCCCGGCCAGGGGCATGCCCTTCGTCAGGGAGCTCTTCAGCCGCGAGGGCCTGGGCGCCATCGCCAAGCTGCTGCCGCTGGTGTTCTTCGTCGGCATGTTCTGGGCGCTCTTCGACCAGACCGCGAGCACGCTGGTGTTCCAGGCCGAGCGCATGGATCGGAACTTCTTCGGCCTTGAGGTGCTGCCCTCGCAGATCCAGGCCGCCAACCCCTTCCTCATCCTCGTCCTCATCCCGCTGTTCACCTTCGTGGTCTACCCCGCGGTCGAGAAGAGGGTGGCGCTGACGCCGCTGCGCAAGATCGGGACCGGCCTCGCCATCATGGTGTTCTCCTTCGTGGTGATCGCCCTCTGCCAGGAGTCGATCGACCGCGGCGGCACCCCGCATGTCGCCTGGCAGCTGCTCGCCTACCTGATCCTCACCTCCGCCGAGATCATGGTGTCGATCGTCGGCCTCGAGTTCTTCTACACCCAGGCGCCGCGCCGCATGAAGTCGCTGATGATGGCCATCTTCCTCACCTCTGTCTTCGTCGGCAACACCTTCACCGGGGTCGTCAACAGCTTCATCCAGATCAGCTCGCCGGCAGGCGAAACGGAGAAGGTAGAAGCCGCGGGCGACGGCGAGGCCGGGGCGCGACGTCACCCGGGGTTCGACGGCGAGTTCGGGACGGGGGACGACCTGCAGTTCGCGGACGGCGAGGTCACCTCGCCCGCCTCCGAAGCCCTGGCCTCCGCCGCCGACAGGCTACAGTCCGCCTACCTCGCCAACGAGAACACCCTGCCGGTGACCTTTGACGATCTCCCCGAGGACCCCTGGGGGAACCCGTTGCGCTACCGCCTGGTCAGCGCCACCGAGGCGCGGCTGAGCAGCGATGGCCCGGACCGCGAATACAAGACCAAATGGGACCTCGGCCTGTCGGTGAAAGTGCAGAAGCCCGACGAGGACCTCGAGGGGACCTGGCTCTACGAAGCCAAGAAAAGCAAGGGCTTGCTGGAGCCCGAGGTCGACGGTCGGGACCGCGCCCCCCTAACATTCACCTACACCGCCGGCGGCGGCGTCACCCTCGAAGGCGCGGCCTATTTCTGGTTCTTCACGGTGTTCATGGTCATCACCGCCGTCCTGTTCATCCCCTTCGCGATCTTCTACCGGCCGCGGACCTACCTGCAGGGCGACGACGAGACGCCCGACGGGGAAGCGGCGTCCGAGGTCCACTAGCGATACAGCGCGCCGACGAGGTCGAGCGCCCGCGGGCCCGGCAGCACCCCGTAGCTCATCTGGTTCATCACGTAGGCGAAGGCGAGCCCGTTCTCCGGGTCGGCGAAGGCGAGGCTGCCGCCGGCGCCGGGATGGCCGAAGGCCGCCGGCGAGGGGCCGAAGAGGCGCCTCGCCGCCCCCGGCGCGTCCTTCATGAAGCCGGCGGAGAACGCCGTGTCGAGGTGGAACACCCTGTCCTCCCCCGACACCAGGGTGTCGCGCATCTGGTCGAGGACCGCCCCCGACACCAGCTCCTCGCCCCCCCAGACCCCACCGCTGGCCAACACCGCGTAGAACTTGGCCAACGAGCGCGCCGTCCCTACGCCGCCCATCGCCGGCCACCCGGCCGCCCAGGCCGCCGCATCGTTCATCCCCGAAACGGCCGCCAGTCCCGCAGGCGAACCGAAGGCCCGGCGGGTGAGGGAGGCCGGGTCGGCAAACGCTCGATAGAACGCCGCCTCGCCCTCCGGGTCGGACATCCTGCCAGGGTAGAGAGTCGCCACCCGATCGTGCTCGGCGGGGGGCAGCCCGATCCAGAGGTCCAGCCCCAGCGGCCTCGCGAACTCGGCGTGGAAGTACTCCCCCAGAGGCCTCCCGTCGACGCGGCGTACGATCTCGTCGAGCAGGAACCCGAACACCCGCGGGTGGTAGCCATGGGCCCGGCCGGGCTCCCACAGCGGCCGCTGCCCCTCGATCGCCGCCACCACGGTGCCGTGGTCGAAGATCGAAACCTCCCGGTCGAGCGCCGGGATGCCGGCCTGGTGGGAGAGCGCCTGCGCGAAGGTGACCCCGCCCTTGCCGCCACCGGCGAAGGCCGGCCAGACCGAGGCCACCGGGGCGTCGAGCGCGATCCCGGCGCGGTCGAGCAACCGCAGCACGCAGGCTGCCGCGAGCCCCTTGGTGGCCGACCAGAACGGTACCAACGTGTCCGCGTCCCACCCCCGCCCGCGGTCGCGGTCGCAGAAACCCGCCGCCAGCGAGACGACCTCGGCGCCGTCCAGCCAGACCGATACGGAGGCGCCTAGCTCGTCGCGGCCGCGGAAGTTGTTGTCGAAGGCCTCGCCGAGCCCGGCGAGGCGCGCCTCCAGCGCGGCGCGGTCCATCATCGCCCGCTAGATGATGCCCTTGAGCTCGGCGAGGTCGGGGTCCTTGCGCGCCACCGCCACCAGCCGCTCGTCGAGGTCGAAGGACTTGCGGAGGCAGCTGCGGGCGGTCTCGACATCGCCGACCGCTGCCTGGTAACATCCTTTATTGTAATGATAGATCGCCTCGTCGCGAACCGAATCCGGGGCGTTCTCGAGCAGCTCCAGCGCCTCTGCGGTCCGCTCCAGCTCGTGCAGGCAGTAGGCGCCGTGGATGTAGCCGGCGCCGCCGTGCGGCTCCATGCGGCGCAGCTCGGCGCTGAAGGAGAGGGCCTCCTCCCAGCGCTCCTGTTTCAACATCAGGAGCACCTTCATCTGGACGATCGGCGGGGTGGCCGGGAAGTCTTTCTCGATCGAGCGGAACTCCTCCCACGCCTCGTCGATCATGCCGAGTTCGTAGTAGCCTTGGACGGCCTGCAGCCGCCCCTCGCTGACCGAGGTGGGATCGTTGAAGTAGGACATTTCGCGGGTCACGCAGACCGTCGAATCGGATCGGAACCCGGTCAAGCGCAGCACCTGGATTTCCGCCGGCGCGACCCCTAGCGGAGCTTCTCTAGGTTGCGCTGGACCGTCTCGTTCCCCGGGTCGAGCGCGATCGCGCGTTCCCAGGCGGTCCGGGCGCCGGCCATGTCGCCGGAGTTCGCCAGGGCGAGGCCGAGGTTGGTCCAGCCCAGCACTGACTTCGGGTCGGCCTCCACCGCCTTGCGGCAGGCCGCCGCCGCCGCCGGCCATCGCTTTTTCTCCAGGAGCACGTAGCCGAGGTTCACCTGCGCCATCGCGTTCTCCGGCTCGAGCTCGACGGCCCGCTCCAGCATCCCCTGCGCCTCGTCCAGCTCCCCACGCTTAACCAATATCACGCCCAGGTTCATGTACGGCACCGCCTCCCGCGCGCCCGCTGCGATCGCGGCGCGGTAGGCTCGCTCCGCCCCGGCGATGTCGCCCTGCTTCTCCAACACCCACCCGCTCCCGGCGTCGGTCGCGTCCCCGTCGACCCCCAGCTCCTTCGCCTTGGCGAGCGCCCGCGCCGCACGTTCGACCTCGCCCGACCGCTCGAGGGCAGAGGCGAGGCCGGTGTATGCGGCCGCCGACCCGGGGTCCAGCCGCACCGCCTTCTCGTAAGCCCCCACCGCCTCCTTCGGCCGGCGGAGCTCCAGATAGGTCCCGCCGAGGTTGTTGTACCCGTCGACGAACTCCGGGTTCGCGTCCACCGCCTTGCGATACCACTCCAGGGCCCGCTCGTGGTGCCCCTTGGTGCCGTAAAGGTAGCCGATGTTGTTGTAGGCCTTGAAGTATTTGTCATCGGCGGCGATCGCCTTCTTGTACCAGGCCACCGCGTCCTTCAGGTTGCCGGCGCGCTGCTCCGCCTCGCCGCGAGCGAACAGGGACGCCGCCTCGCCCCCGAAGTCGAACAGCCCCTGGGCGGACGCCCCCCCACCGAAGGACAGGTAGAAACAGGCGAGCAGGGAGGTGGCGAGGCCGCGGTACATGGGGCAAGTCTAGGGTAGTTTGCGGAGATGGAAAGGCCGCGCTGTGGAGCCAAACGCCACCCGGATCGATAAACGCCAAGGGGTACCGGTTATTATGTGGTGGGCACATCCGGAAAGCCTCTGCCCGAGCATGGGGCGCCCCCCTTTCGCTCGCAAGCGCCCGACAACCCCGCCCCGTCGCCACCCCCACCGGCCGCGAGCGGCCTTCCTACATGCCCAAGACGAAACGGACTCGCCTTCTGTAGGAAGCTCGCTTGCGAGCGATTCGAGTGGTTTCCAGATGCTCCCTAAGCTCGGAGCGATCGACTACGGCGAATACAAGAACCCGCTCGGATTCCCTGAAGACGCATGCGTCCCCAGAACAACCAAGATGATAGACCTTACAAGAAGTCCTCCAATAGCTCGCCTAGGGGCAACTCCAAGGCGGCGGCGATCAAGAAGAGGCTATAGAAGGTCGGTGAGCGCTCGCCGTTCTCGATCTGCGTGATCCCGGTCGGGCTGACCCCAGAGAGCTTGGCAAGCTGCCTCAGAGAGTAGTCGAGCTGTAGCCTCCGATCCCGGAGGCGGGTCGAGATAACCTGAAGCGCATTTTCGGCCTGGGTGGCGACATCCACCCTGGAAATTCGCTTGCATCACTCTAGACCGCGTGTTCTCTATAGAGAACACGCGGAGAGGTATGATTCAAAGGCTAAGACGTGTCGGGAACGCCCCCTATCCAAACGGTCGCCAGAATTCTGGCTCCAGTGATTGCTCGGATATGATCGAGTTAGACATGGGCGATCTCGCCATCGTCGGCAGAGCATTCACTAGTGAGCTGCAACCCCACCTCCCGGATTGGGGACGGCGAGCGAACGGGTTGCCGCGACCTGTGAAACGAGAATCCAGCCAGAATGCCCTTGCGCCCCGCATCCGCCTGCGCCCCTATACCGGCGGTATGAAGGTGATAGCGGGCGCCATCGCGGCGCTGTTCACGGTAGGAGGTTCTGTCGCGCAGGATCTGGATGTCGTAAGCAACTCCGGCCTGGTCTCCGTTGAGTGGGACTCGGTCCCCGGCGTGGCCTACCGGCTGCAGAACAACGCCGACCTCGTCTCCGGGTGGACAAACGTCGAGGGTGGCGCGTGGAGCTACGGGCTCGGCCAGCGGTTCTCCTATGGCGTCTACGCCTTTGACCAGGGCGGCACGCCGACAATCCCAGACCCGCCAAGCTCGACCCACACATTCGCTATCACCGTATTTGCTTCGGAGGGCAAGACCCTCGTCTCGTGGCAGGGGCACAATGGCGGACAAGCCCTGATCGATAGCTCACAGCTCCCGGCTAGCCTCCCCCCGGCGCTGGCGCTGCAGGTTCCGGACGGCCAGGGCGGGTTCTACGCCCTGACCATCGTTCAGGTGAGTGTCACGTAGCAGCCCGCTTTCCTGACGGACGCCTCTTTGATCGAGGCGAACCTGTCACCCGGTCAGCTCCTCGAGCTGACAAAACTGACCGGTGCGTATTCGGAGATCCAATCTGCGATCGGTGGCGGAGGCGGGAGTTCGCAGACTTCGAGCGCAGCCCAGACCGGCGACCGGTTTTTCTTCCAGCTGGAGATCGCCCATCCAGATTCCGACGGCGATGGCCTGTTGGACTCCGAAGAGCTTGCCCTTGGTTTTGACGCCTTCCATCCGGACAGCGACCGGGACGGGTTTCTCGACTCGACCGAAGCCCAGCTTGGGACTGACCCCTCAGATCCCGCCAGCGTCCCAAGCATGGCGACCTCTGGCGCGGGTGACCTTCTGCAGGAGGGGATTGTCAAACTCACAGGAGGGAGTTCGAGTTTGACGATCTGCTGCACATACGGAGGGGCAACCTGGGAGCTGTCC
>JANQMB010000164.1 GCA_028280355.1 Verrucomicrobiales bacterium | reverse complement strand
TCAAGGGGGGGTTCGACTCCACCTACGGCGGCTGGGGGGGGCGCCGAAGTTCCCCCGCCCGAGCCAGCCGGCCTTCATGCTGGGCGCCGGGCTGCGTTTCGGGGACGAGGAGGCCGTCCGGCAGGTGCTGCTCACCTGTGACCGGATGGCCGCCGGGGGGATGTACGACCAGCTCGGCGGCGGTTTCTGCCGCTACTCGGTCGACGAGCGCTGGCTGGTGCCGCACTTCGAGAAGATGCTCTACGACAACGCCCAGCTGGCCGACCTCTACCTCGACGCCCACCTGGTCAGCGGCGAGGCGCGGTATGCGAAGGTCGCCCGCGGCATCCTGGAATACGTACTGCGGGACATGACCCACCCGGACGGCGGTTTCTATTCGGCCGAGGACGCCGACAGCGAGGGCAAGGAGGGCAAGTTCTACTGCTGGACGAAGGCGGAGCTGGAAAGCCTGCTGACCGCCGACGAGATGGGGGTGGTGATACGCTATTTCGGGATCACCCGCGCCGGCAACTTCGAGGACCACAGCGACCCGGACCCGCTGCAGGGGCAGAACGTCCTCAGCGTCGCCGACCCCGACCTGGCGCCGGGGGAGGAGGAACTGCTGGCCTCCGCGAGGGCGAAGATGGTCAAGGAGCGCGACAAGCGCGTCCGGCCGGGGCTCGACGACAAGGTGCTGACCTCCTGGAACGGGCTGATGATGGGCGCGTTCGCGCGCGCCTCCGCCGTGCTCGGCGAGCCCCGCTACCTGGCGGCCGCCGAGTCCAACCTGGCCTTCTTGCAGTCGAAGCTCTGGGACGCCGCGGGGGGCAGGCTCTACCACCGCTGGAGGGATGGCGACCGCGACCGGGCGCAGATCTTCGACACCCACGCCTACCTGCTGGACGGCGTGGTCGAGCTATACGGCGTCACCCTCGACCCCGCCCACCTCGAGTTCGCGATCGCGGTCGCAGACCGGATGATCGAGGGGTTCTACGATCCAGGGGCGGGTGGGTTCTATCAAAGCTCTGGCGCTAAAGACCTGATCATCCGGATCAAGGAGGACTACGACGGCGCCGAGCCGTCGGGGAACTCGGTGGCGGTCCTGGCGCTCCTCAAGCTGGCGGCGATCACCGGCCGCGAGGGCTACCGCGAGGTCGCCGATAAGACGCTCGGCTACTTCGCCGGCAGGATGAAGGGTATGGCGCCCGCGGTCCCCTACATGCTGATGGCCGCCGGCTTCGCCTCCTCGGAGCCGAACCGGGTCGTGGTCGTCGGCCCCCCGGACGGGGACGCGGCGCGGGCGTTGCTGCGCGCCGCCCACGGCGTCTACCAGCCGCACAAGGTCGTCCTGGGCACCGCTGGGCCGGTCGAGGAGTTCGCGGCGACCCTGGCCGGGGAAGGTGGGGACGGGGCGAGGGTGTTCCTCTGCAAGGGGACCCATTGCGAGCTGCCGACCGACGACGCCGGGAAGGTGCGGGAGCTCCTGACAAAGGGGGTGGCCCCCCCTGAGGGGCAGGGCGGCTGAGCGCCGGGGTGTTCCATTCTGGCGCCCAGTTTGTAATCGCCCCCGGGCGCCAGCTGCGCGATGCTCGGCCTGTCCAGCGGAACCTAGACGATGCCCGACGACCAGCTCAGACCCCTGCGGGAAGTCCTGTCGAAGATCAACTTCGGCATCGCCAAGCTGGCCGCGGCCGCGCTGGCCGTCGCCGTCGGGATCGGCACCTCGATCTACGCCGTCCCGACCGAGTCGGTGGGCGTCGTCCTGCGTTTCGGGCGCTACCATTCGACGGTCGAGCCCGGCCTGCGGTTCAAGTTGCCGTTTCTCATCGACCGGGTCCAGAAGGTGCCGGTGAGGAGGCAGCTCAAGCAGGAGTTCGGGTTCGGCACCGCCGGCGCCACCAACCCGAACCAGTATTCGGGGTCCGCGCGCGTCCAGGAGGACGAGAAGTCGATGGTGTCCGGGGACCTCAACGCGGCGCTGGTCGAGTGGGTCGTGCAATACCACATCGAGGACGCGCCGGAGTACCTGTTCAACGTCCGCAACCCCGACGAGACCCTGCGCGACGCGTCCGAGTCGGTGATGCGGGAGGTGGTCGGGGACCGCACGGTCGACGAGGTCATCACCATCGGGCGCCAGGAGATCGAGGTCGTCGTGCAGCAGAAGCTGCAGGCGCTGATCGACAAGTATGAGATGGGCCTGCAGGTCGACCTCATCCAGCTCAAGAACGTCAACCCCCCGGTGCCGGTGCAGGCGTCGTTCAACGAGGTCAACGAGGCCCAGCAGGAGCGCGAGCAGCAGATCAACGTGGCGTGGGGGCAGTACAACAGGGCGGTCCCGCAGGCCAAGGGGGTCGCCGACCAGCGGGTCAGCGAGGCGGAGGGGTACGCCACGCAGCGGGTCAACGAGGCGGAGGGGGACGCCGCCCGCTTCTCCGCCGTGCTGGCGGAATACCTGAAGGCGCCCGAGGTGACCCGGAGGCGGCTCTACCTCGAGGCGATGCGCGAGACGCTGCCGGCGATCGGGCGCAAGATCGTCCTCGACGAGGAGGCGCGGCAGATCCTGCCGTTCCTGCAGATCGACCCGGACGCGAGGAAGGGGGGTGCGCGATGAGGCGGGCGTTCTGGGCCGCGGCCGCCGTGGCGGTGCTCGCCGTGCTGGCGTTCGCCTCCGGCGCCGCATACACGGTGCGCGAGACCGAGCAGGTGATCATCACCCAGTTCGGCAAACCGGTGGGCGATCCCGTCGTCACCGCCGGGTTGAAGTTCAAGCTCCCGTTCATCCAGAAGGCGAACCGGCTCGAGAGGCGGGTGCTGGCGTGGGACGGCCGGCCGGTCGAGATGCCGACCAGGGACAAGACCTACATCATCGTGGACACCTTCGGACGGTGGCGGATCGACGACCCGAAACTCTACCTGGTGAGCCTGCGCGAGGAGCGCCGTGCCCAGTCCCGCATCGAGGACATCCTCGGCAGCGAGACGCGCAGCGCGGTCGCCAACCACGACCTGATCGAGGTCGTGCGCACCTCGAAGGACCGCGAGCCGGTGAGGGACGAGCAGCTCGTCGACGAGGACATGGAGGTCGTCTGGAAACCGATCACCAAGGGCAGGGTGAAGATCGAGGAGGAGGTCTTCGCCAACGCCGCGCCGAAACTGAAGTCGTTCGGGATCGAGCTGCTCGACGTCCGCTTCAAGCGCATCAACTACCGGCCGGAGGTGCGCAACAAGATCTACTCGAGGATGATCTCCGAGCGGCAGAGGATCGCCGAGCGGTTCCGGTCGGAGGGCGCCGGGGAGGCGGCGCGCATCCTCGGGAACAAGGAGAGGGAGCTCAAGAGGATCGAGTCGGAGGCCTACCGCAAGGTCGAGGAGATCCGCGGCGCCGCCGACGCGGAGGCGACGGGTATCTACGCGGCGGCCTACAACCAGAGCCCCGAGGCGGCGGCCTTCTACGAGTTCACGGAGACCTTGAAGCTGTATCGCAGCACGCTCTCGGAGGACACCTCGGTGATCCTGTCGACCGACAGCGACCTGTTCCGCTTTCTGAAGGAGGCGGGGGGGAGCGAGGGCGGTGGCTAGGGACGCGTCCGGTCGGGATCCACCCCATCGGCCGCGAGCGGCCTTCCTTATATCCCCAACCCGCGCTTTGTCCCCGGGGTGCCTGCGTGGACTCCGGCCGAAAATGGCGACGGCGCCCGTCGCCGGGCGCCGTCGGATCTCTCGGGCTTTCTGTGGTCGGGGGTCTCAGGTTAGTCGGCCAGCGCCCACAACAGGGTCGCGACGATCCGGATCGGGTCGCTGGCCACGGGTCGGTGGTGATGGTCCTGCCGGTGATGGTGGGAGGCGCGCAGGTCTTCGACCAGCAGCTCCATGGCGTGGATGGAGTCTTTCAACGCATCGAGGGACCGGTGTACGTGACAGGTGGGGCCGTGGATGTGGCTATGGCCAGGATGGTGGCGGGCGTGGTGTTCGAGCTCCTCGACCACCTCGTGGAGGTGGTGCGTGAGGTTGTCGAGCTCCCTCAGGTCGACCTGGATGTGGTGGAGCGAAGCCCGGCAGTCGTGCGATAGGCGGTCGATATGGTGCGCCCTGTCCTGGATCTCGGAGATGTCCGGGACCAGGTGCCGGTATCCTCTGGTGTGGCGATAGCGGAGCCGGAACTCGTGGGCGAGGTCGTCGGCGATCTCGACGATCCGGTGCGCGTGGGCCGAGAGCGATTGGCCTGGCGATGCGGTTGCACCCAACGTGGATGTGAGCAGGGCGACGGCGGCGGCGGCCGGTATGGGGAGGGATCTCGTCTTCATGGTCGGTGGGTTCTGGTATTGTCTCTATGCCGGTATGTGGGACGACACCGGACGCCCGCCCATTCAACCCGAGCCCCGTTTTTCGCGTTTTCCCCGCGCGCTGGTGCGCGGGTCGGCCGGCGCCTCAGGCGGCGCGGGACAGGGCGCCCTCTAACAAACCTCCCATCTCGCCCGCTAGGGGGAGACGTTGACACCCCAGCGCAGCAGCGCGACGGGCGCGGAGCCGGTGTACTCGGCGGCGAAGGTGGTGGCGCTGTCCGTGATGACGTTGAGGTCGGTGTTGCTCCAGTCGACCGCGTCGAAGGAGGTCGAGGCGAAGAAGGCGGCGCCGCTGGCGGCGGCGGCCTTGTCCACCGTGATCTGCAGGTTGCCACCCCCGTTGATGAAGGGCTGCGGGAGCGCCCCGCCGTCGGGCTGCTGGGGGTTCAGGCCGAGCGCGAACTCGATGGCGTTCGGGATCCCGTCGCAGTCGTCGTCGTCGCCGGGGCCGCCGAGGCCGGGGAAACCGGCCGCCCAGAGGTCGTAGGCGGAGGCGGCGCCGACCGCCTGGTTGGTCGCCCCGGGGGTGGGGAGCCCATCGCCGAAACCGCTGAAGGCCAGGCGCCCGCCGGCGCCGCCGGGAAGCCTGGAGATCGTATCGGTCTCGCCATCCCTGGCGAGGACCGCCGTGGGTGTGCCGAGGGCCGCCGCCAGGTTGGCCGCCTCCGCGTCGGACCCGTAGATCACCGCGTCGACGATTCCGGTGCCGGTGGGGGAGGTGCCAATCGGGAAAGTGGAGGCCTCCGCTGAGTAGAGCGCCACCGCGCGGGTGCCGCTGTTGACGATCCAGCCGCCGGGTATGGGGAAGACGTCGATGCCGGCGTTGGCGACGCCGATGCTGCCGATGACGAAGTAGCCTTCCGCGTCCGTGCTGAACCCGTCCAGGTCGAACTGGTCGTAGGCGGTGTCGTCGGAACCGGTGCCGTTGGTGCCGTTGAAGAGTACGACGGCGTATCCGTCGAGCGGGGTGTTGCCGGCCCCCCCGTCATAGAGTTCGATGAACTCCGCGGTGTCGGACCCGGGGGGGTTGACCTCCACCTCGTTGATCAGGATGTAGCCGGTGTCGCCACCCGCGTCCCCGACGGTGACCTGGTCGGTGCCGACGACGAAACCCGGGCCGGCGCCCGCCGCGATGGTGACGGTCTGATCGCCGTCGACGAAGCTGTCGTCGACGGCGTCGATCGGAAAGGTCGCGGTCGCCGATCCCGCGGAGATCGTCACGGTGGCCGGGACGGAGGCCTCGGAGGTGTCCGTCGAGACCAACGCCACTTCGAGTGCGTCGGTGGTGTCGCCCGAGCGCGCCACCTCGCCGCTCGCCGCGGCGGCGCCGTCCGTCTCGGAGATCGTCGCCGGCGTGACCGTCACGGTGAGGGAGTCGATGACGGAGCAGAAGGGGCTTCCGCCGGTCCGTGTCCCGGGCGAGAAGGGGCTGCCGGCGGCGGCGGCGATGTGGCCGATAAAGGGGCCGGTGAGGTCGGGGTCGCGGGTCTGGGAGCCGTCCGCGCCCTCGATGTCCCCGAAGGCGAAGCCCGCCCGCTCGACGGCGCCCTGGCGGACGAATATCGAGTCGCCGGTGTTGTTTAGGTTCAGCGCCCCGGTCGAGGCGTTCTGGACGAGGGCGTTCCCGAAGGCGGCCAGCCGGCCCTCGACCGGGATCCCACCGCCGAAGACCACGGCCGCGCAGCCGTCCCCGAGGACGGTGCCAGACGGGAAGGTGTGGGCGACCCCGTCGCTCTCCTCGATCGTCCACCCGGAGATGTCCAGCGGGGCGCCGGAGACGTTGACCAGCTCGACGAACTCGTCGCCCTGATGGTCGGTGATCCCGTTTTTGTTCGCGTCCCTGCCGTCCTCGACCTCGGCGTTGACCTCGTTGACGACCAGGGTCGCGGAGTCGCCGTCATCGGTGACGTCGATGGTGCCCTCCGCCGGGGCGATGCCAGGGGAAGTGACGCCGACGGTC
>JANQMB010000135.1 GCA_028280355.1 Verrucomicrobiales bacterium | reverse complement strand
GACGAGCGCGACCGGGTTTGTCATCGCGCCCGCGTTGGCTGTCGACGGCGTCGTGGAGCCGTTCGCCAGCGGTGCCGGTAGAGATGGCGTGTCCATCTGCCGCCATGTTTTCCCGCCCCCGTCGAGGTATTCGCGGCGGAGCTGTGTCCTGAGGCTTTGAGGTAGGCGGTGTGCCCCCGCTCTGGGGGCATCTGTTGATCGCGGATCGCCGATCCGCGCCGCTTCCCCCTCAAGCCCTCATCCCGACACAGCCTACCATGTCCAACACCCGATTCTCGGCGCTGGCGCTCGCGCTGGCCATGCCGTTGACGCCGGGTTGCCAGAGCGGCGACCTGGCGCCGCCCGATACCGAGGCCACCTCATCGCCGCCGTCCTCCCGTGGACCGTCGGCCTATCCGATCCCGCCCCGCGCGGGTGTCGAACAACTGGTCGATTACGCCCTACAGCACCACCCTTCGATCGCCGCGGCGGAGGCCGAGGTGCGGCGGATGTCGGCCAGGATACCGCAGGCCAAGGCGCTGCCCGACCCGAAAGCGCGCGTCGCTTTCGGCTCGATGGCCGAGACCGCCGCCGGGCAGGTGGAGATGATGGCGGGGGTCGAGCAGACCTTGCCCTTCCCCGGCAAGCGGCGGGCGACCGCGGCGGCCGCGGGCGAGGAGGCGGCCGCGGCGGCGGCGCGCCTGGAGATGGCGCGGCTCGATCTCGCCGAGCAGGTGCGTTCGACCTACTGGAGCTATTACCTCGCCGACCGGGTCAGGGCGATACTCGGCGAGAGCCGCGAGGCGTTGGGGTCTGTCCGCGACTCGATCGACGCGCGGGTGGCCGCCAACCAGGCCGGGCAGGACGAACAGCTGCGGCTGGCGACCGAGTTCGGCCAGCTCGAGCGCGACCTGGTCGAGGCGAGGCGCGAGGTGGCGGGTGCCAAGGCGAGGTTGAACGCCCTGCTCGATCGGCCGAGCGGCGCCCCCCTGCCTGCCCCCCGGGCGGGGGCGGTGGGGCGCCGGGGCGAGCTGCGGGCGCTGTTGGCCGAGGCGGAGCGGGGCCACCCCTCCGTGCGCGCCGCGGAGGCCGAGCTGGCCGCGTTCCGGCACCGCCTGCGGAGGGCGGAGCTGGAGCGCTACCCCGACTTCGCCGCCGGCGTGCAGTACGCCTCGGTCTCCGACTCCGGCCTGGCGCCCTCCGCGAACGGGGATGACCAGCTGTTCGGCACCTTGGGGGTGAGCATCCCGCTGTGGCAGGCGCCGCGGCGGGCGAAGCTCGCCGAGGCGCGCGCGGGCATCGACGGTTCGGCCGCCAAGGCCAGCGCGGCGCGCTCGCAGCTGCGCTTCCGGGTCGAGGACGCCTGGCTGCGCGCCAAGTCCTCCGAGGAGCTGATCGCCCTGTTCGAGGGACAGATCTTGCCCGAGGCCGAACAGGCCTTCGAGGTCGTCCTCGCCGGGTACGCGGCGGGTGGACAGAGCTTCGTCGACGTGCTCGACGCCTGGCGCAAACGGCTCGCCTTGCAGCGGCAGCAGGCCGCGAACCGGGCCAGCTATGGCAAGGCGATCGCCGCGCTGCGCAGCGCCGCCGGCGGCGGCTGAACCCCAAACCGCACAGACCATGGAAGGTAAAACGACATTGGAACGTGAAATGGAACGCAGGACGATAGCGGTCCCCGCGGCTCTCGTGAAACTCGCCCTCCCGTTCGCCCTTCTGGTGGTGTTCCTGGGCGGCTGGTACTTCGGCCTGCCGGAGCGACCTGGCGGGGGGGCACCTGGGGACGATTCCGTCTGGACCTGCTCGATGCACCCGCAGGTGCGCCAACCGCAACCGGGGCTTTGCCCGATCTGCGAGATGGACCTCATCCCCCTCCAACCGGGTGGCGGGACCGGCCTGCGCGAGGTCGAGGTGACGCCGGAGGCGGCGGCGCTGATGGACCTGCGCGTCAGCCCCGTCCGGCGCGGCGAGGCGGCCGTCGAACTGCACCTCTTCGGGAAGATCGCATACGACGAGCGGGAGGTGACCACCACCACCGCACGCATGGGCGGCAGGCTCGACCGCTTCTACATCGACCACACCGGCACCCGGGTGCGCAAGGGCGACCACATCGCCGAGATCTACAGCCCCGAGCTGTTCGTCGCCCAGGGCGACCTCATCGAGGCGGCGCGGGGCCTCGCCCAGGCACGCCGGGCGGGCACCGCGGCCGCGGTCGCCACCCAGGGGCGGCTGTTGCGGTCCGCCCGCGAGAGGCTGCGGCTGCTGCAGCTGAGCGATGCGCAGATCGACGCCATCGCGGAGCAGGGCGCGCCGAGCGACCACGTCACCCTGTTCGCCCCGCAGGACGGGGTGGTGACCGAGCGGCGCGTCGTCGAGGGGGCCTACGTCAAGACCGGCGACCCGCTGTTCTCCGTCGCCGGGCTGGACAGCGTCTGGCTCAACCTCGAGGCCTACGAGTCGGACCTGCCCTGGCTGCGCTTCGCGCAGGACGTCGCGTTCCGCGTCGAGGCGGTCCCGGGGGAGGTGTTCCACGGGCGCATCGCCTACATCGACCCGGAGCTCGACGAGGCGCGCCGGGTCGCCCGCGTCCGGGTCAACGTCGATAACGGCAAAGGTTTGCTAAAGCCAGGCATGTTCGCCCGCGCGAAGGTGGGGGCGAGGCTGGCCGGCGACGGGGCGATCATCGACCCGGACCTGGCGGGGAAGTGGGTCAGCCCGATGCACCCCGAGGTGATCAGCGACGGGCCGGGGGAGTGCCCGGTCTGTGGCATGGATCTGGTCCCCGCCGCGGAGCTGGGTTTCGTCGCGGGACCTGCCGGGAGGGGCGGCGACTCCCTCCTGGTGCCGGCCGCCGCAGTGCTCCAGACGGGCGAGCGGGCGGTGGTCTACGTGCGCCTGGAGGGGGCGCCCGCGCCGGTCTTCGAGGGGCGCGAGGTGGTGCTTGGGGCGCGGCTCGGGGGGGAGTTCGTCGTGCTTTCCGGCCTGGCCGAGGGGGAGCTGGTCGTCACCCGCGGCGCCTTCAAGCTGGACTCCGAACTCCAGCTGAAGGCCAGGCCGTCGATGATGAACCGCGATGCCGGCCTCCGCGAGCGGCCGGCCGCCGAGGCCGAGGCCGCGCTGTTCGGGCAATGGGGGGCGGTCCCGAGGGGGCTCTGGCGCCTGCGCGAGGCGGCGATGGCGGGCGAGGCCGAGGCGGTGCGCGCGGAGTTGGCGACGCTCGGCGCGGCGCTCGACCGTGTCGAGACGGCGGCGTTCCACCCGCTGACTCTGGATCTGTGGGCGGAGTTTTCGATGCGCCTGAAGAACGCGCTGGCGGTCGCCCGCCGCGACCTGGACGAGGGGGACCTGCCGGCGACCTACCGGGTGCTCCGCCACGCGATCGAGGAGGCGGGGCGGCACCTCGGCCTCCCATATCAGCCGGCCGAGAGCCCCAGCGACCTCGGCGGCGGGGAGCTCGCGGCGTTGAGGGAGACCCTCGATGCCTACCTGCGTTTCGCCGCCGCGCTCGCCGCCGACGACGAGGGGGCGGCGAAGCTCGCCCTGCCACCGCTGGCCGAGCGGCTCGGCGAGGTCGCCGGTGGGCGGCTGGCGTCGGCGGGCGATCTCGCCGCCATGCGCGACGCGCTGCGGCCGGTGAGCGGGTCGCTGACCGCGCGGGTGCGGCAGGGGGGCGCCGACCGCGTCGGGGTCCTCTACCGCGTTCACTGCCCGATGGTGAAGGGTTACGAGGGGGGGGATTGGCTGTCCGCTAGGCCGGTGGTGGAGAACCCGTATTTCGGTGCCGAGATGTTCGACTGCGGCACGGTCGTCGAGAACCTGTCGTTCGAGGTCAAGCGATGAACTGGCTGATCCGGTCCTGCCTCAAGCAGAAGCTGGTCGTCCTGCTCCTGCTGGTCCTCCTGGTGGGGTGGGGGGTCCGCGTGGCGCCCTTCGACTGGGACACCGGTCACCTGGAGCGCGACCCGGTGCCGGTGGACGCCATCCCGGACCTCGGCGATAACCAGCAGATCGTCTTCACCGAGTTCGCGGGCCGCTCGCCGCAGGACGTGGAGGACCAGGTCACCTACCCGCTCACCGTCTCGCTGCTCGGCGTCACCGGCGTGCGGGAGGTGCGCAGTTTCTCGATGTTCGGCTATTCGTACATCTACCTGATCTTCGAGGACGACGTCGATGTCGACCGCTCGCGCGCGAAGATCCTCGAGCAGTTGAGCAGCCTCCCCTCGAACCTGTTGCCCGAGGGGGTGGCGCCGGCGCTCGGGCCGGAGGCGACGGGGCTGGGGCAGGTGTTCTGGTATGTGCTCGAGGGGCGCGGCCCCGACGGGGAGCCGGTCGGCGGCTGGGACCCCGACGAGCTGCGCGCGATCCAGGACTGGCAGGTGCGCTATGCCCTGCCCCGCGCCAGAGGGGTCGCCGAGGTCGCCTCCGTCGGCGGTTTCGAGCGCCAGTACCAGGTCGAGGTCGACCCGGACGCGCTGCGGGCGCACGGGGTCCACCTGGCCGCGGTCGCTGACGCGGTGCGCGGTGCGAACGGGGAGATCGGCGCGCGCAACCTGGCGGTCAACGGCGTCGAATACATCCTGCGCGGGACCGGCTACATCGAGACGCTCGACGACCTGCGCGACGCGGTGGTGGCGGTGCGTGACAACACTCCGATCACCGTCGCCGATGTCGCGGCCGTCCAGCTCGGTCCGGCGATGCGCAGGGGGGCGCTCGACTTGAACGGCGCGGACGCCGTCGGCGGGGTGGTGGTGTCCCGGTACGGGGCGAACCCGATGGAGACGATCGAGGCGGTGAAGGGGGAGATCGCCCGCCTCTCGGCCGCCCTGCCCGCACGGGCGGTGGTCGACTGGGGGCAGGTCGGGCGCGCGGAGGTCGAGGCTTTCGCCGCCGAGGCCGGGATCGGGAGGGCCTTCGCCGACCGTGCCACGGCCGACCTCGACCACGGCGCCTGGCTCGCCTGGGCGAACTCGGCCGGGCGCGAGGCCTGGCCGGGGTGGTTCAACACCTCCAAGGTGACGGTCCAGCCCTTCTACGACCGCTCCCGCCTCATCGACGAGACGCTGAACACCCTCAACGAGGCGCTGTTCCAGCAGGTCCTGGTGACGGTCGCTGTGGTGGCGATCATGGTGCTACACCTGCGCAGCAGCCTGCTGATCGCGTCGATGCTCCCGCTCGCGGTGCTGGCCACCTTCATCGCCATGAAGCTGTTCGGCGTCGAGGCCAACATCGTCGCCCTGTCTGGCATCGCCATCGCCATCGGCACGGTGGTGGACATCGGTATCGTGCTCACGGAGAACATCCTCAAGCACCTCGACGAGGCGCCGCCGGACAAGTCCAGGGCGTCGGTCATCCGCGGCGCCGCCTCCGAGGTCGGCCCGGCGGTCGCCACCTCGGTCGCCACCACGGTGGTCAGCTTCCTGCCGGTGTTCACCATGACCGGCGAGGCGGGGCGGCTGTTCAAGCCGCTCGCCTTCACCAAGACCTTCGCGCTGGTCGCCTCGATCGTCGTCGCCCTCACCGTCATCCCCCCGGCCGCCCACCTGCTGTTCAGGCGGGGGGGGCGGTTCCTGCCCGGGCGGCGCGTCTCCCTGCTCATCAACCTCGCTTTCGGCCTCGCCGTCCTCTGGGTGCTCGCCGCCGACTGGATGCCGCTAGGGCTCGACCACACGCTGCTGGCGAACGTCCTGCTGGTCGTCGTGGCCATCGGCGGCCTGCTCCTCCTCTTCCGGCTGTTCGAGCGTTGCTACGCACCGGTGTTGGGCTGGTGCCTGCGGCACAAGGCGCTGTTCCTCTCCGCCCCCCTGGCCTTTGTGACGCTGGCCCTGTGCATCTGGCTGGGGGCCTCGAGGGTGTTCTTCTTCCTCCCCGAGGGCGTGCGGGAGACGCGGCTGTTCGCGGACCTGGAGTCGAAGTTCCCGGGGCTCGGCCGCGAGTTCCGGCCCTCGCTCGACGAGGGCTCGTTCCTGTTCATGCCGACCGTCAGCCCACACGCGTCGATCGACGAGGCGCTCGACGCCCTGCGCACGCTCGACGCCGCGATCGCCTCGATCCCCGAGGTCTACCAGGTGGTCGGCAAGATCGGGCGGGCCGAGTCCCCGCTCGACCCGGCACCGATCTCGATGATCGAGACGGTGGTCAACTACCTGCCGGAGTACAAGTCGGACGAGAAGGGGAGGCCCTTGCGCTTCAAGGCCGACCGGGATGGCAACTTCCTCTACGAGGACGGCGAACTGGTCCCGGACCGGCGCGGCAAGCCGTTCCGCCAGTGGCGGCCACACATCAAGCACCCCGACGACATCTGGGCGGAGATCGACAGGGTCGCCAGGCTGCCGGGCGCGACCGGGGCGCCGAAACTGCAGCCCATCGAGACCCGGCTGGTGATGTTGCGCACCGGCATGCGAGCGCCGATGGGGATCAAGATCAAGGGGCCGTCGCTAGAGGTCATCGAGGCCTTCGGGATCGAGCTGGAGCGACACCTGCGCAGCGGCGAGGTTCCCGGGGTCGCGGCCGCCACGGTGAGCGCCGAGAGGATCGTCGGCAAACCCTACCTCGAGATCGTCCCCGACCGCCAGGCCGCGAAGCGGTACGGCCTGAACGTCGCCGACATCCACGAGACGATCGCGCTGGCGATCGGCGGGGAGGTGGTATCGACCACGGTCGAGGGCCGCCAGCGCTTCGGCGTGCAGGTGCGCTATGCCCGCGAGCGGCGCGATTCGATCGGGGCCCTGGAGAGGACTCTCGTGGCCGGCGAGGGGGGTGCGGTGGTGCCGCTGTCGCAGCTGGCCGAGGTGCGATACCTGCGCGGGCCGCAGGTCATCAAGGCCGAGGACACCTTCCTGACCGGCTATGTCACCTTCGGCTCGGAGGAGGGGTTCGCGGAGATCGACGTGGTCGATGCCGCCCGCGCTTACCTGGAGGGGAAGGAGGCCTCGGGGGAGCTCGTCCGCCCGGAGGGCGTCGGTTACCAGTTCGCCGGCAACTACCAATCGGCGCTGGAGTTCAACCGCACCCTGTCGGTGATGCTGCCGCTCTGCCTGCTGTCGATCTTCATCTTGCTCTACCTACAGAACCGCTCGCCGGCGACCACCTCGATCATCTTCAGCGGCGTCCTCGTGGCCTGGTCGGGTGGCTTCCTGATGCTCTGGCTGTATGGCAGGCCGGGCTTCCTCGACTTCGACCTGTTCGGCGTCAACCCCCGCGAGCTGTTCGGGGTGGGACCGGTCAACCTGTCGACCGCGGTGTGGGTTGGCTTCCTCGCGCTGTTCGGCATCGCCACCGACGACGGGGTGGTGATCTCCACCTACCTGCGGCAGAAGTTCGACGAGCGGCGGCCGCAGACGGTCGCGGAGGCCCGCGCCGCGACCGTCGAGGCCGGCATGCGCAGGGTGCGCCCCTGCCTGATGACCACCGCGACCACCCTGCTGGCCCTGTTGCCGGTGCTGGCCTCCACCGGCCGCGGCGCGGACATCATGGTGCCGATGGCCATCCCGCTGTTCGGAGGCATGGCCATCGCGCTGATGACCATGTTCGTGGTGCCGGTGCTCTTCTGCCTGGTGCGGGAGCGCGGGCTGGCCCGCGGTGGCCCGCGGCTGGGGCGTTGACGGCAGCGGGGCGGGCGCCCATCTTTGTCCGATGCGTACCCCACTGCTTCTCGCCCTAGCTCTCGCCACCACCGGCCTCCGCGCGGCGGAGGTTCCGGAGGACCGCCTCCGTTCGGCGTTCGGGCGGGCGGGCGACAACGCCGCCGAGCTGCGCGCCGCCTTCGCGGGGGTCGGCGCCGAGGAGGCCGAGGGGCTCGCCTTTCTGATCGAACACATGCCGGCGCGCGACCTGACCACCTTGAAGGCGGAATACCTGGTGGCCAACGTCACCTTCGCCTACCGGGCGCGCGCCGCCGTGCCGTGGGGCGCAAAGGTCCCCGACGAGCTGTTCTTCAACGACGTCTTGCCCTACGCGAGCATCAACGAGAGGCGGGACAACTGGCGTGCCGACTTCTACGAACGCTTCCTGCCGCTGGTCGAGGGCTGCGAGACCCCCGGCGAGGCCGCCCAGGTGCTAAACCGGGACATGTGGGACATCGTCGGCGTCCGATACAACGCGCGCCAGAGGCCGAAGCCGGACCAGAGCCCCTACGAGTCGATGGAGGTGAAGGTCGCCTCGTGCAGCGGGCTCTCGGTGCTGTTGATCGACGCCTGTCGCGCGGTGTGCGTGCCGGCGCGCTTCGTCGGCACGCCGATGTGGACGACCAAGCGCGGCAACCACAGCTGGGTCGAAGTGTGGGACGGCGAGCGTTGGCAGTTCACCGGTGCCGGCGAGTATGATGCCGGGGGGCTGGGCAGGGGCTGGTTCGCAGGCGACGCGGCGAAGGCGGTCCGGGACGACCCGCGCCACGCGATCTACGCGACGAGTTGGAGGCCGGCGGGGACGCGGTTCCCGCTGATCTGGGACCTCAGGATCGGCTACGTCCAGGCCGAGAACGTCACCGACCGCTACACCGGCGAGACGGGGAAGCGGGTCTTCCTGCAGCTGTTCGGGCGGCCGGGCGGCGGGCGTGTCGCCGCCGATGTGGAGGTTTGGCGCGGCGGCGAGAAGGTCGGCGCCGGGCGTACCCGCGACGCCTCGAACGACACCAACGACATGTTGGGGCTGCCGCTGGAGGGCGGCGTCGAATACCGGCTGAAGATCGCCCGGCCGGACGGGGAGGTCACATGGCGGACCTTCACGCCATCCGGGGACGAGGACGAGCAGATCGAGTTCTTCCTTGGCGAGTGAGGCCGCTGTTGGAGATCTGCTGCACTTCGCTCGACGACGCCCTGGCCGCGGGGCGCGGCGGGGCGGACCGGATCGAGCTCTGCGAGGACCTCGCCGTCGGGGGTGTGACGCCGGGGGACGGGCTGGTCGACGCGGTGAAGGCGGCGGTGGATCTGCCGGTGTTCGTCCTGGTCCGGGCTCGGGGCGGGGACTTCTGTTTCGAACGCCGCGAGATCGACACCATGTTGAGCTCGATCGCGCGCGCCAGGGAGCTGGGGGCCGACGGCATCGTGTGTGGGGCGCTGACGCCCGGCGGCGAGGTCGACCGCGATGCGTGCGCCCGCATGGTTGAGGCCGCCCGGCCGCTCCCCTTCACGTTCCACCGCGCCCTCGACGCCTGCGCCGACCGCGGGCAAGCCCTGCGGGATCTGCGCGGGCTGGGTGTCGACCGGGTGTTGACCTCGGGCGGGCAGGAGCGGGCCAGCGATGACCCCGGGCGGATGCGTGGGCTGGTACAGGCCGCGGGCGATGGGCCGACCGTCCTCTGCTGCGGCGGGGTGCGTTCGACGAACGTCGCGGCGCTGCTGCGGGACACCGGGCTGCGCGAGTTCCACTCGGCGGCGCGGACCGGCGTCGGCCCCGTCGAGGAGGGCGAGGTCAGAGCCCTCCGCGAGGCGCTCGCCGCCGGCGCTTGATCTCGGGCGCGTCGCGGGTTAGGGGCAGGCACATTGAGTACATTACGCAATTCGTAATTACGTTTGACGTAATGACGGTGTCAAGCTAGCCTGTCTGGTGATCGAGTCCTTTGGAGACGAAGAGACACGAAAAGTCTTCGAAGGCACGCGGTCCCGCCGGTTGCCGGGTGACATCCAGCATCGGGCGCGCAGGAAGCTTCGTATGCTCAGCCAGGCTAGAGAGTTGGTCGACCTGAGAGTCCCTTCCGCCAATCGATTGGAGGCGCTGAAGGGCGACCTCAAGGGTTTCTGGAGCATCCGAGTCAACCAGCAGTGGCGCGTCATCTTCCGCTGGGACGATGGCACGAAGCGCGACGTGTCTATCGTTGATTATCACTAGAATCGCTGACCCATGGCCACCAAAAGACTTCCCTTTATCCCCCCTGGTGAAATCCTCCTAGAGGAGTTCATTCGCCCGATGGATTTGACTCAGGCCGCCGTCGCACGAGCCACTGGCATCCCGCCCTCTCGGCTTACCGAGATCATCAAGGGGCGCCGTTCCATCACAGCTGAAACTGCCCTTCGCCTCTCCCGGTATTTTGGCACCACCGCCGCATTCTGGGTCGGCCTCCAAGCCGAGCACGACCTCGAGGTCGCAACCCATGAAGTGGGGAAGAGGGTAAACAGGGAGGTCAAAGCGCTCACCACATAGGGTGCTGCACCCGAACCCTGACCTTTCGTGGGGTCGAAGCCACCCGCAGCCCCTGTCCGCCGAGGGTGGCTTGCCCGCTGCCGAACGGCTTGATCTCGGGCGTGTCGCGGGTTAGGGGGCGGGCATGCAGCGGCGACGCCTCGGACGGACTGGCATCACGGTATCGGACATCTGCCTCGGCACCATGACCTTCGGGGTGCAGGCCGACCGGGGGGAGAGTTTCGCAATGATGGACCGGGCGGTCGATGCCGGGGTGAACTTCCTCGACGCCGCGGAGATCTACCCGGTCCCGCCCACGGCGGAGAAGTTCGGCGTCACCGAGGAGATCGTCGGCGAGTGGCTCCGGGGCCGGCCGCGCGAGTCTCTCGTGATCGCCACCAAGGTGACCGGGCCCGGCCATGGCTGGTTCGAACCGCCGGTGCGCCACGGGATGACGGCGCTCGACCGCCACCACATCCGCGCCGCCGTCGAGGGTAGCCTGCGGCGCCTGGGGACCGACTACATCGACCTCTACCAGACGCACTGGCCCGACCACGGCATGCGCCACGAGGACACCATGGCGGCGCTGACCGAGCTGGTGGAGGAGGGCAAGGTGCGCGCCGTCGGCTGTTCGAACCAGACTTGCTGGGGGGTGATGCGGAGCCTGCGGGCCTCCGAGGCCGGTGGCCTGGCGCGCTACGATACGGTGCAGAACAATTTCTCGGTGCTCAACCGCCGCTGCGAAAGCGAGCTGGCGCAGGTCTGTCGCCGGGAGGGGCTGAGCCTGCTGCCCTACTCGCCGCTGGCCGGCGGCGTCCTGACCGGGAAGTATCAGGGGGGCGCGCTGCCGGGGGGGGCGCGGTCCTCCGAATACACCTCGGCCGGCGGGCCGCGGCAGAAGACGATGGCCGAGCGTTTCGTCAACCCGCGCACCCTGGAGGCGACGGGAAGGCTGATGGCGATCGCCGACGACCTCGACATGCCGGTGGCGACCCTGGCGGTCGCCTGGAGCAAGCAGCACGATTTCGTCGCCTCCACCATCATCGGCGCCTCCGAGGTCGGACAGCTCGATGAGACCCTTGCCGCCGCCACGGTGGAGCTCGACGGGGAGACGCTGGCGCGTATCGACGCGATCGAGGCCGAGATCCCCCGGAGTTTCGGGGAGGACGGGCTGCGGAACCTCTAGGCTGCGGCCCCGACCTATCCTGATTGGGGAATGAATGGCCCCCAGGTAATGCTGTCGGTCCTTGCCCGGGCCGGAGATAATCGGGATATGTCCATCGACCGGAACGCCCACCCGCTCCTCGCCTCGCTCTCGGTACTCGCCGCGCTAGTCGTCGCGATGCCACCCTCCGTTGCCGACCTGCCGGATCAGCTGCCGGACCCGGACGGTCGCCCGGCCGCCGAAGGGAAACCGCTACAGGTCTTCATCCTCCTGGGGCAGTCCAACATGTTGGGCTTCGGGAGGATCGACCCTGTGGATCAGAAGGGCACGCTGTCCCACCTGGTGAAGACGGAGAGGCGGTACCCGCACCTCGTCGACGACGAGGGGAACTGGACGGTGAGGAAGGATGTGCGCAACGTCCATGTCATGGACGGCCGCGGCGGCAGCCTGACCGACTTCACGAAGTTCCGCGACATGAAGAACGAGTGGCTCACCGTGACCAAGGGGCACATCGGCCCGGACCTCCAGTTCGGCCACATCATGGGCCACGTCCACGAGGCTCCCGTCCTGGTGCTCAAGGCCTGCATCGGCAACCGCAGCCTCGGCTGGGACCTGTTGCCGCCCGGCAGCGAGCGCTTCGAGTTCGAGGGCAAGACCTACGCGGGGTATGGGGACAAGGCCTCGTCCTGGGTCGAGGGCGAGCCGAAGAAGGAGGTCAACTGGTATGCCGGCCGCCAGTACGACGCCGACACCGGGCACGCCAAGGAGGTCCTGAAGAACCTGGAGAAGTACTACCCCGGCTATGGGGGGCAGGGCTACGAGGTGGCCGGCTTCGTCTGGTGGCAGGGGCACAAGGACCAGAACCCGGCGCACGCGGGTCGCTACGAGCAGAACCTCGTGCACCTCATCAAGACCCTGCGCAAGGACTTCGATGCGCCGGGGGCCAAGTTCGTGCTGGCCACCATCGCCTTCGGCGGCGACAAGCTGTCGGGCCCCGGCCTCACCGTGGCGGAGGCCCAGCTCGCCGTCGATGGCGACAGCGGCAAGTACCCCGAGTTCAAGGGCAACGTGAAGTGTGTCGACGCCCGCCCCTTCTGGCGCGAGCGGGAGGTCTCCCCGAGCGGCGCCGGATACCACTACAACCACAACGCCGAGACCTACATGGAGGTCGGCGACGCCCTCGGCCGCGCCATAGCCGAGCTGTTGGCGAAGTAGCTTCCCGCCGCGGGTGGGGCGCGGCCCCCCTACGCCGCGTCCTTGTCGGCGCGCTTGCGCATCGAGGGCGGCTTCTTGCCCTCGACGACGGCGCGGTTGATGGAGATCTTGCTGACGTCCTTGCGGCCGGGGAGCTCGTACATCACGTCGAGCATCAGCTTCTCGAAGATCGAGCGCAGGGCGCGGGCGCCGGTGCCACGTTTGACCGCCTGTTCGGCCAGCGCGTGTAGGGCGTCCTTGGTGAGGCTGAGCTCGGCCCCCTCGAGCGCGATCAGCTTCTGGTACTGTTTCACCATCGCGTTCTTCGGCTCGGTGAGGATGTGCACCAGCTGCCCCTCGGTCAGCTCGTCGAGCGTCGAGATGATGGGGAGGCGGCCGATGAACTCGGGGATCAGGCCGAAGCCGAGCAGGTCCTCCGGCTCCGCCTTGCGCAGGACGTCGCTGCGGCGCTGGTTGGGGTCGTACTCCTTGCCCTCCTCCGCGGCGAAGCCCATCACCCCCTTGCCGAGGCGGCGCTGGATCATCTCCTCGAGGCCGACGAAGGCGCCGCCGACGATGAACAGGATCTTCTCGGTGTTGACCTGGATGTACTCCTGCTGCGGGTGCTTGCGGCCGCCCTGCGGCGGGACGTTGCAGATGGTGCCCTCGAGGATCTTCAACAGGGCCTGCTGGACCCCCTCCCCAGAGACGTCGCGGGTGATGCTGACGTTCTCGGTCTTGCGGCCGATCTTGTCGATCTCGTCGATGTAGATGATGCCGAGTTCGGCGCGGGCGACGTCGTAGTCGGCGGTCTGCAGCAGGCGCAGGACGATGTTCTCGACGTCCTCCCCGACGTACCCCGCCTCGGTGAGGGTGGTCGCGTCGGCGATGCAGAAGGGCACGTTGAGCACCTTGGCGAGGGTGCGCGCGAGGAGGGTCTTGCCGGACCCGGTGGGGCCGAGCAGGAGGATGTTGCTCTTCTCCAGCTCGACGTCGGCGAACTTCGCGAAGCGGTCGCTCTCCAGGGCCTGGGCGCGCGTGCTGTCGAGTTCGCCGCGGTCGTGGAGGATGCGCTTGTAGTGGTTGTGCACGGCGACCGACAGCACCTTCTTGGCGTGGTCCTGGCCGATCACGTAATCGTCGAGCTGCCCGCAGATGGTCGCCGGGTCGGGGACCCTGAGGTTGGCGCCGGCCACCCCCTTCGCGGTGACGTCGGCGATGTCGCCGCCGGCGTCCTCGCTGAGCTCCTTGTCGAGGATGTTCTTGCAGACCAGGATGCAGCTGTCGCAGATGTAGACGCCGGGGCCGGCGATGAGTTTGCGGACCTCGGAGTGGCTCTTCCCGCAGAAGGAGCACATCGTCAGGTTGGAGGCGCGGGCCATTTTAAAAGGTGATCAGTGATCGGTGATCAGCGGTCGGTGACGGCCGGTCGGGGGCGGCTATTTCTTGTCCTTCCCGCCGTCACCATCGGGCAGTTCTTTCTTGTTTTCGAGGACTTTGTCGACCAGCCCGTATTCTGCGGCCTCGGCGGCGCCCATCCAGTGGTCGCGGTCGGCGTCCTTCTCGACCTGTTTCTCGGTCTTCCCGGTGTGTTTGGCGAGGATCTTGTTGAGGCGCTTCTTGAGCGAATACATATGCTCGACGGTGCGCTCGACGTCGGAGGCGGTGCCGCTGGCGCCGCCGGACACCTGGTGGATCATGATGTCGGAGTTCGGCAGCGCGAAGCGCTTGCCCGGGGTGCCCGCCGCGGGCAGCACGGCGCCCATGCTGGCGCACATGCCGATGCAGTAGGTGTTGGTGTCGCAGGTCACGAACTGCATCGTGTCGTAGATGGCGAGGCCGGACGACACCGACCCGCCGGGCGAGTTGATGTAGACGTTGATGTCCTTCTGCGGGTCCTGCATCTGCAGGAACAGCAGCTGGGCGATGACGGCGTTGGAGACCTGGTTATAGGGGTCGATCTCCGAGCCGATGAAGATGATGCGGTCCTTGAGGAGGCGCGAGTAGATGTCGTAGCTGCGCTCGATGCGCCCCTCCTGCTCGACGACCATCGGGATGACCTGGTTGCGGACGTGTTGCGGGAGGGCCTGGGGGGCTATCGAAGTCGGGAGGTCGGGCATGGTGTTGGGTATTGGAAAGTGTCTGTTCGATCGGTTGTCGGATCGGGGGGAATCAAGCGCAGGGGGGAAGTGGGCGCAAGTGTCGCAGGTCCGGCGGGGGCATGTTTGCGGCCCCGCGGGTGTCCCTTCGCGGGCCTCGGGGCTCGCGCTCCCCCCGGTGGGGTCTCTACGCGTCCGCCCCGTCTGGCGCCTCCACCTCCTCGACCTGGGCGGAGTCGCGCAGGAAGTCGAGGGTCTTCTGGATGCGCAGGCTGTTGTAGATGCGGCCGAAGCCGTTCTGCTTCTCCAGCTGTTTGGTGAGTTTCTTGACCGGGGTGTTGTTGCGGGCGGCGATCTCGGCGACGCGGCCGAGGAGCTCCTCGCGTTCGACCTTGATCTCCTCGGCCTCGGCGATCTGCTCGAGGATGAAGCTGGTCTTGACGCTGAGCGCCGCCTGCTGGCCGGCGGCCTGGATGATCTGGTCCTGGTTCTGGACGATCTCCTCCTCGGCGATGCCGCGCTCGCTGTTGGAGCTGACGATATCGTTGACGCGGCTCTGGGTCTCGCGCATGACGATCTCCTTGGGCAGCTCGAAGTCGAGGTTGGCGTTCAGCTTGTCGAGCACCTGGTTGGTGACCATCTCCTTGCGCATGCCCCTGCGCCGCTCCTCCATCTGGCCGCGCAGCGAGGCCTTGACCTCGTCGAGCGTCTTGCCGGCCTCCACCTTGGCGGCGAAGTCGTCGTCGAGCTCCGGCAGCACCTGCTCCTTGAGCCCGACGACCTCGACGCTGTAGTCGATGGTCAGGCCGCGCAGCTGCTCCTCGGGGAAGTCGTCGGGGATCGCCACCTGCACCTCCCTAGTGTCCTCGGGGGCGGAGCCGACGAGCCCGGCGCAGAAACCGGGCAGGAAGGTGTCCTCCGCCATCTTCAGCCAGAACCCGGTGTTCTGGGCTAGGGTCGCCGGGGCGGCGGGGGCGACCTCGCCGATCGACTGCCCGCCGGCGGTGCCCTTGTAGTTGACGACCGCGAAGTCGCCCATCTCGGCCTTGCGCCCCTCGATGTCCTTGTAGTCGGCGAACCGCTCGCGGATCTGGTCGAGGGCCTCGTCCAGCTGTTCGTCGGTGACGTCGATCTTCGGGACCTGGACGGCGATGCCCTTGTAATCGGGCAGCTCGAACTGCGGGGCGGTGACCACCTCGGCGGTGAAGGTGAAGGTGCCGTCGGGGTTGTGGCTCTGATCGGAGACCCCCTCGACGCGGATGATGTCGAGCTTCTCGTCCTCGGCGGCCTTCTGCAGGCTCTGCCTGACGAAGCGCTCCTCCAGCTCGCCGTCGATCTGCTCCTTGAAACGCTTCTCGATGACCGCGGCCGGGGTCTTGCCTGGGCGGAAGCCCGGGATCTTCGCCTGGTTGGCGTAGATCTTGACGATCTGCTTGCGCTCGGCGCTGACGTCCTCTGCCGGAACTTCGGAGCGCAGCAGCGCTTTGCACTCGGGGAGCTTCTCGACGTTGATGGTCATGGGGCGGGAATTGTAGGGGGAAACCCGCGTCGCGCAATAGGGAAAGAGCGCCGGCGGCAGGCGCGGCGCCCCCCGACGGACGTCCCGCCGATCGCCCCCGAGCAGCGCTTGGCGGCCGGCCCCCTCGCG
>JANQMB010000133.1 GCA_028280355.1 Verrucomicrobiales bacterium | reverse complement strand
GCCGTCGCCGAAGTCCCAGCGGAACTGCAGTGCGGTGCCGCCCGTCACCACCGCCTGGAAGCCCACCTCACCCCCGCTCTGCACCGGGACGGTCACGATGGGGTCGACCGACAGCTCGTCGTTGATCGTCCACACCAGATCCACCAGATCTGTCCCGCCCACCCCATCGTCGGCGACCAAAGTCACCGGGTAGACGCCGGCCGCGCTTGGCGTCCCCGAGATGAGGCCGCTGGCCGGGTCGATGGCCAGGCCCGGCGGCAGGCCGCTGGCGGAGAAGGTGACCGACGGTCCGTCTGCATCGCTCGCCGCGACCGCCAGGGAGACCACCCCCCCCCTCGTGTGTGCCTGGTCGCCCGGAGAGACCAGGACCGGTGGGTGGAAGGGCGATAGGTGCTCGGCCGGGATCGGCGCGATCCCTGTGTCGCCCGGGGAGATCCAGCCGACGGACACATGGTCGCCGCCGAAGCCCTCCTTGTGGAGCACCTCGATGTAGTAGCGCCTGCCGCCCGCGAGCGCCTGCACGGCCGACGCCTGCTCGGGGTATTTGTCCCAGACGCGGGGAAAGGTCCAGCCCGGGACGCTGGCGATCTCGACCGCGTTGGCAGGATCTTCGTCCGAACTCAGCAGCAGGCGTGTCTCGTCGTCGCCGGAAATCCACAGCCGGTAGTCGCCGTCGACCGGCGCGTGCAGATACCCCCGCAGCCGCTGCCCGTACTCATCCCCGAAATCCTCGGGCGCCTCGGCCGAGGTGAGCAACGCGGCTCCGGAAGGCCGCCGCGGGAACTTCGGGTCGCCGAGCAGGCCGTCGAGACCTTCACCCCCCACCCCGGACCACCACTCACGATAGAGCCCGCCGCTCCCCTGCCCGGGCAGGCGCACGAGCCAGTCGAAATCGACGGCGTCCTGCGCGCCACCGCCGTCCGTCACCGTGATCGTCACCGGGGAGAAGTTCCCCTGCCCCGCAGGGGTCCCGCTGACCAGGCCGGTACCCGGGTCGATCGAGAGCCCGGGTGGCAAGCCGGCCGCGGCATAGGTCAACCCGTCTCCGGCCGCTGCGACCTGCAACGCCACCGGCACGCCGACCACCGATAGCTGGTCGGGCACTGGCGACACCGAAGGCCCGCCGATCCGCAGCCGGAGAAAGACCTCGCTCTGGGCGGCGCCGGAGGGATGCCAGATCGCCTGCGCCGCCGAGCCGGCCGGCATGCCCACGACACCCCCGGGGACGCCCCCCGACACGATGGCGTCGGCCCAGCCGCTGTCGTCGAACCCTGGCTGTTGCCAACCGGCCGGGGCGGAGGTCGCCACCTTCCAGCCCGCCCCGCTAACAAGCTGTTGCCCATCGATCCGGAAGTCGCCGACGAAAAAGGCTCCGCCCCCTGTCGCACAGGCGCGCACGGCGATGGTCGTCGTTCCACCGGCGGAGAAGCTCGTCCGGTAGGCCTTCTCGGGATCGAGCCCGATCCCGACCAGCTGCCCGTCGACGAACAGCTCGTGCGGCCCCGCCGCGGCGACCGCCGCCTCGCCGGAGGGGTTCTGGTGCCGGAGGTTGGCCTCCGGGATCACCTGCTTCGGGGTGCGCGCCCCCGACCACGACAGGCGCGCGAAACCCTGGCCCCCGGAGGAATAGAAGTCCATCCGCACCGGCACCGGCCTCCCCGCCTGCAGCGCCACCTGGGCGCTCCGCTCGCGCCGCCCGTGGGACGACCAGTCGTCGATGACCTGGGTGCCGTCGACCCACAGCCGCACGCCGTTGGCGCTCTCCGTGTAGAAGGTGTGCTCCTCCGTGTAGTCGGGCACGACCCAACCCGTCCAGCGCGCCGAGTATCCAGAGCCACCGACCTCCGCGGGGTACGGGCTGCCGCCGGTCCAATCGTAGTCGACCTGGTGGTCGATGCGCACGCCGGCGAGGTCGCCGAACGAGGCGCCGTCGTGGTACTCGCCCCGGAGCCCGCTCGCCGGGGACCTGCCGACCTCGTTGACGTGGAAGATCGCCGATTCCGAATAGACCCCGTCCCCGGCGATCGCGAACAGCATCCAGTACCCGGGCACCATCACGTTCACGTTCGGGTGCGCGACGATCTGGTAGCGGCCGGGCGCGACCTCCGAGAAGGGCAGGTCGAGCCGCCGCTGGTCGGTGGACCAGCCGTGGGTGGTCGCCATCATGCGGATCGCCGCGAAGCGGTGCATGCCGGGCGTCGCGTCGACGGTGAACACGGAGCCATGGGTGACGTTGTCCGGCGCGGCCGAGATCGCCGGCCGCACCGCCGGGTCGCCGTTCTCGTCGAACAGCATCGGCGGCGTGTAGACCTGGGCGTCCTGGTGGTTCCACGACTGGGTGCCGCTCGAACCAAACCCGCCGCCGCCGATGAAGACCCGGCCGTCGGCGAGTAGCACGCCCACCGAGTGGTAGTTGCGCGGCACCGCCATGTCCGCCACCTCGCGCCACAGGCCCGTCGCCGGGTCCCAGATCTCCGGGGTCAACACGCTGCCGGCGTCGCTGAACTTCGTCCCCGAGGTGTTGCCGCCGGCGATGAAAACCTCGCCGCCGGGCAGGACGACCGCGTTGCTGAAGCGGCGCCGGTGCGCCATCGCGGCAACCTCGCTCACCGTCGGCGGGTCGGTGTTCAGGTCGACGGTATAGCAGTATGAGCCCGGGGTGCCGTTGCCCGCCCCGCCGGCCCCGCCGGCGATCATGATCTTGCCCGAGTCGTACATCGCCACCCCGGCGTGCTTCGGGTAGCGGTTGCTCGGGAAGTTCAGGCCCGCCGAGGTCACCGACCCGGAGCCGGAGGGGTCCACCCAGTGCAGTGCGTCGGTCGGCCCGAAATGGAACAGGCGGCCATCGGGCGCCACCATGATGTACGGCCACCAGCGCGACTCGAAACCCGAGGCGCCCGCGATCGGCTGCCAGTTGATCCCGTTCAGCCTCCCCCAGCGGTCGTCGTCGTGGTCGTAGCGCTCCGCGGTGTTCTCGCCCCCGCTGCCGCTGACCATGAAGACGTCGCCGTCCGGCAGGGCCACGCCGGTGGTGTACCATCGGCGGTCGTTCGAGTCGTCGACCCGCTGCCAGACGTCGGTGCGGAAGTCGTAGGTGTTGCTATCGACGACCGTGTAGCGGCCGCCCATCGTCTGCAGGACCCCGTCGGTGCGCATCACCAGGTGTGCGCAGAACATCTCGCTGTCGAGGTAGAGCTCCTCGTCGAACTGCCCCGTCGCCGGATCCCACGTCGTCGTATAGGTCTGCGTCTTCGTCCCCGGCCAGTTGCGCCGCTCCTGCCCCGAGAAGGTGAGCAGGCGCCCGTTCGGCAACATCGCCGCCGAGACCGGGATGTGCGGCCAGTCCAGCACGGCACTCCAACGGCCATCCTGATCCGACGGCCCAGGAGGCGCCGGTGTCCCCTGCCACGCCGGCAACAGGGCCGCCGCATCCGCCCAGAACTGATCGTCGTCCTCATGACCGTCCCCAGCCCGGACGGCACCGGCCGACGCCAGACCCAGTAAACAGGCCATCCACCACCTTCTCCCCGTCCACCGCAGTGTCCGCGGAACCCCTTGAAACCCGATACGATGCCTGATCATCAATTTGGAAAATATTTAAATTTCCAAATCTCGTATAAAAACCATAAATTTCAACTCCAGTGTTCTTGTTTTTATGATTTTCGCAATACTGCGAACGCGGATCTGATAAAGCGTCTCGATACCTGCTCGCCCGCGGTCTCCCCACCGGCATCCGCTGGGAGCTCCCCTCTTGAGCGATCCGGCCAAGCGATGCCAAGCCAAGTCAGAAAACGATGGCCGCCGTAGTGGGAACGCCCGTCCCCCAAAAATCGCTCGCAAGCGAGGTTCCTAGGGAGAAGTGCCGCCCCATGTAGGAAGCTCGCTGGCGGGCGATAGGGGCTTGCGCCGTCCCCCGGCAAGAGCGTTTCGAATGCGCTCTACTCGCCCGCCTCCACCCCGAGGAAAACCGGGTCGGTCAATGTCTTGAGGAAAGCGACCAGGTCCCGTTTGTCCTGCGCGCTCAGACCGAGCCCCCCCGGCGGGTGCTTGGCCAGGTTGGGGTCGAGTTCCGGCGTTCGCCGAACCCCGGAGTCGTAGTGCTCGACCACCTCCTCCAGCGTCGCGAAGCGGCCGTCGTGCATGTATGGCGCGGTGACGGCGATGTTGCGCAACGAGGGCACTTTGAACTTCCCGCGGTCGGCCGGGTCCCCGGTCACCGTCGAGCGGTCCCCCTCCCCGGGTGCGAGCGGAAGGCCGTTGTTCGCGTAGGCCGCGCTGACGAACAGCCCCCCGCCGTGGCAGTGGAAACAGTCCGCACCACGCAGCCCGAGCGCCGGGTCGTTCTCGGTCACGAACAGCTGGAACCCGCGCCGCTCGCCCTCCGTCAGTTCGGCCTCGCCGCGCATCGCTCGGTCGAACTTCGAGTCCTGGGAGACGAGGCTCAGCAGGAACTGTTCGAGCGCCTTGGCGATCCGATCGGGGGTCACGGCGCGCCCGCCAAAAGCCGCCTGGAAGGCTTCCGGGTAGCCCTCGGCCTCGATCAGTTTGCCGATGACCCGCGCCAGAGACTCGCCCATCTCGTCCGGGTCGCGGATCGGTTCGAGGACCTGCTGGCGCAGGCTCGGCGCGTGCCCGTCCCAGAAGAAGCCCTCCGCCCAGGCGAGGTTGAACAGGGCCATCGAGTTCCTCGTCCCCTCCGCCCCGCCGACGCCCAGCGCGAACTTGCGGCCGTCGGCGAATGCCAGCTCGCGCCGGTGGCAGCTCGCACAGGAGATCTTCCCGTCGCGCGACAGCAGCGGTTCCTCGAAGAGCCGGCGCCCCAGCGCGACGCCCTCCTCGGTCAGGGGGTTGTCTGGGGGCAGGGCGAAGCGTGGCAGGCGCTGCGAGACGCGCAGGCGGAAGGGGTTACCATGGGGCGCCGGCCCCTCGGCCTCGCCCTCGGGGGCAGTGGGGGCGGGGTGGAAGAACTCGCCACGCGCGCCGAGACCCCGGAACGCCCCCGCCAGGTTGTCCCGCAAGACCGGCAAGACCGGGTCCCCCTCGCGGGAGTGGGTCGAGTCCCGGCCACGCCCCGGCGAGATCTCACCGGCGCCGCGGAACACGGCCCGCAAGTCGAAGGCGAGGTTGAGCGTCACCCGCTTGCGCATTTCGAAGGGCAGCTCGACGAGCACTTCGACCCGGTTCGCGTCCCTGGCGAGATGGTAGGCGAAACCCGCGTCCCCCCTACCGCCATCCCCATAACGCCCCTCCAGGGCGAGGAAGATGTAACCGCCCTGCCAGCTCCAGTGGAGGCCGCAACGCTGCGGGTGCAGGGCATGCCCGGGGGGGAAACGGTTCGGGTCGGCGGCGTTGAGTTCCTCCCCCAGACCGACCGAGAACCGGAATGCGCGATAGTCGCCAGCCGGGATCTCGCCGAGGTCGATCGTGGTGATCCCCTTCCCCAGGCGGATGAGCCCCACCAGCCCGGGGTCCGCCTCGAGCCACCCGCCGTCCACCCCCTGCACGGCGAAGCCGGAAAGGAGATAGTCGCACCTCGAGACGGTCAGCGGGTAACTGAGCCCCGGCAGACGGACGGGGTCGCCGAGGGCGAGGCGCCCATCGCCCCAACGGTGGTCGATCTCGATCCGCAGGGCGCCCGCTGTGGCGGTACCCGGGGACAGGCAAACGACGGTAAGGAGCAGCAACTGCCACAGGTGGCGCACCGGCAACGATACCGCCCCCGGCGCCCCGCCTCAAGTGGGCGGACGCAGATCGGCGCCCGCCATCCGCCACCCCCATGCCACCAGCTCCCGCGAACCCGCCCCGGGGACCGGTGGCTCAGCCCAGCTGCCGCCGGTACCCCCCGATCTTCGCCACGAAGCCTTCCCACTTCGGCCCCGGCCTGCCGGCGGTCATCAGCACGCTCGGGCAGGCCTTGTGGCCGAGATACTTACCGTCCTTGTAGCGGGTGCGCGGCCAGTGGTAGTGCGGCACCACGTTGGCGAGGGGGATGCGGTAGGCCTTCATCAGCACCGCGGTGAAGCGGGCGCTGCGGTCGAGCGTGCGTCGCAGATCCCCGTCGCGGTTGACGCACATCTCGACGCCGATCGACCCTCGGTTGCCCGGCCCCTCGTAGTCTGCGTGCTGCCCCTGCTCGTCGCAGGGCAGGCTCTGGTAGATCGTCCGGTCGTCGATGGTGAAGTGCCAGGAGAGGTAGCCGAGCGAGTTGTAGGTGGCGGTGTGGGTCCCCCGGTGGAGGCCGCTCGCGTGCGCCCGCGCGCCGGCGCCGCGCGCGAAGTTGTCGGTGGCGTGGATGGTGACGTAGCGCGGGCGCAGGCGGCGCGGGCGGTGGCGGGCGTACTTGCCGGCGGGGATCATCAGCGAGCGGTCGATGCGCAGGTCGCGCCAGCGCGCCGGTATCGGCGGCGTCTCCGCGACCCGCCCGCCGGGGAGGCCCATCTGCCCACCGCCGACACAGGACACCAGGAACCCGCCACCCGCGCCGGCGCTCGCCAGACAGGCTATGAAGTCGCGGCGGTACATCGTCCCGGCCAGTCCGCTAGTTCCCCGGGATACCCATCGCCCCCGGGTACCAGGCGGGCAACGTCACCGGCTCCTCCCCGAACGCCGCCAGCACCTCCTCCGGTACGTGCTCGCGGTGGACGATGACCGTGTAGACGTGTTCGTCGAACCAACGGTCGTAGAGCGTCCAGGTCCCCTTGTTGCCCTTGTCGTCCCCCCAGCTGTTCTCCACCAGCCACTTGCGCGGCACGCCCCCGTCGAGATCCACGCCCATCAGCACCATGGCGTGGTTCGAGGCGCCGGCGTGGAAGCGCGTGCGGTCGGCCTTCGACAGCGGCATCTCGAGGTCGAACAGCGTCTCGTAGTCGAACAGCTCGTGCTCCATCAGCCCGTGCTCCTTCGACTGGTCGACCCCCATGTTCACGGCGAACCACATCGGCTGGTTGGCCAGCACCGAGTCGACCGCGATCGCCTTGATCTGGTCGATCTCGGTGTTCACGAAGTGCATCTCGTCCTCGCCGACCATATTGCGCGCGCGGTTGAAACAGTAGTGCTTGCCGACGGGCTGCGAGGTGTCGTGGTAGAGGCAGACGAAGTCCGCCAGGTCGATGCCGACGAACTCCTCGTAGAAACTCTTCGGGGTGTAGCGGCGGCGCTCGCTCAGGCGCTCCTGCTCCACCTTCGGAGGGCCGGCATCCGCGCCGTCGCGATCCCCGTCGCCGCCTTTCTCCTTCACCTCGTACCGCCACTCGAACTCGGCCGGCGGCTCGCCGAGGTTGAGGGCGAGGAACCGGTAGACCTCGGCGAGCATAGCCTCCTTCTTGGCGCGCAGGGCATCGACGTCGGCACCCTCGCGGTGGGCGTCGACCAGCGCCACCGCCCGCGAGCGCAGCAGCCGCTCCAGCACCGCGTTCATGGCCCGCGTGTTGTTGCTGCTGTAGGTCTCCGG
>JANQMB010000122.1 GCA_028280355.1 Verrucomicrobiales bacterium | reverse complement strand
CCTCCCGCGCGCCGTCCGGGACAACCACGATAGGCGGCGGCCGCGGGACCGGACCGGGGGGGAGCGCGGCCTCCGGGAGGACCAGGCGAACCGCCGGCCCGCTGCACAGCACCTCGTCGACCTCCACCACGCCACCGGCGATCCACTGCCGCAGGAACCTCAGCGGGCGCGCCCTGACATGGACGTCGGTGACCAGAAACGGGTCCCCGGAGGATCCGATACGCACGTCGCGCAGCCTGGCGCCACCCAGCGGCGACCAGGTGACGAAGCCGACCTCCGCCGGCTGCCCCAGGCGGCCGGAGACCATACGCTGCAACTTGCCCTTCAGCGGCGGCACGTTGAGGGCGACGTTCACCAGCAACACCCCCCCGACCACCAGGCAGAGCGACACCAGCCCCCACCGCCGCAGGCGGCGCAACGACTTCTGTCGACTCGGCATCGCCAACGTTAAGGGATCGGCCAGCTTTGAACAGTAGAAGATCGTCAACGCTCGACCCGCCCCGCCAGCGCCTGCAGCTCGTCGGCGAGCAGCCAGAACTCCTCGCCCCCCCCTTCCTCCCAAGCCAGCTGCACCCTGAGGTACCTGCGGTCGCTACCGGGCAAGACGACGATCCCCCACCCGCTGGGGGGCAACTCGATCTCGCGGACGCCCGCCACCGGGGCAGGATCCGCGGTCGACCGCTGGAAGTCGTGCTCGCGCAGAGCCTGGAGATCGTCCGAGACCATCAACCTCCCGCCGCCGCCCCGCGGGTGCCAGCGGCCACCGACCCCGGTCTCGCGTGAACCCGAGACCGACTCCGGGGGCACCTGGCGGTCGGCGATAGCGATCCCCGCCCTGCCCGCGAAATACAGCCCGGCGAGGAAAAAGGGCACCGCCGCCAGCGACACGGCCCCGCGTGTGAAATGGCGCAGGCCCCGTCCGCGGGCGACCACTTCGCCATCCGGGTCTGGCTCGGGGGCGCTCACTTCGAGTTCGCCTGGTCGGCGATCTGCTGGCTCCCCGCTTCGAGGATCTCCCGCTCGTCGTCCGAGAGGCTCGCGAAACCCTCGCGGTTGATCTTGTCCAGGATGGGGTCGATCTCCGCACTCACGAAATCGCCCTTCCTCCTCCTCCCCGCCGCCCGCTTCACCTCGCGCGCGCGGACCGCTCCCATGCCGCGCCCCTTCGGGGACCGCCTCTCGGCCCTCTCGCGCTGGCGCCGCAGCCCCTCGCGGGTCACCATCCTGCCCCCCAGCCCGGCGAACCTCACGTAGAGCAAGCCGGCCAGCGCGCCGCCGAGGTGCGCCGCGTGGCCGATCCCGCTCACCATCGGGATGTTCGCCGCGTCGCCGGCCAGCAGGTCGATGCCCAGCGAGAGGACGGCGATCCCCACCACCCCGTAGGCGACATACTTCAGCCGCAGCCGGATCGGCAGGACGAAGTAGAGCAACATCGTCACCTGCTGCTCGGGGATGATCGCGGCCAGCGCCACCAGCAGGCCGAAGGCGGAGGCGGAGGCGCCGATCAGGGGGATCGGGGAGATCAGCATCTGCGGCAGCGCGCCTAACACACCCGCCAAGAAGTAGACGCGCAGGAAATGCCCCGTGCCGGCGATCGCCAGCAGCGCCCTCCCGCACATGAAGATGAGGAGCAGGTTGAGGGCGAGGTGCAGGAGGCTGCCGTGGACAAACATGTAGGTGACCAGCGTCCAGACATGCCCGCGCCCGAACACCAGCTCGGCGCTCGTACCCCCCCAGGGCTGCATGAAGACCTCGCGCCCGACGCGGACCGGCGTCACCCCGACCTCGAAGACATACTGCAGCACGAACACCGCGATGTTCAGACCCATGATGACCGCCAGCGGCGACGGCCCCCCACGCCGGCGGCCGCCACCACGACGCAGCCAGCCGAGCCCGACGTTGTCGCCGGGCCGCATGTAGTCTCGGTCTCCAATACCCACGTGAACGGATTGTAATATTCGATAAGGGGGGGTGAGCGCGGGGGTCGGGGAATGAAGCACAGCGCCCATTTGTTGTCGAACGGTGTGCTGCCGGGCAACCCTGGACAGGGGGCACCCGCCAGTCTATGATTGCCGCCCATCAGACCCGAGACACATCGCACCCCTCCATGAGAGCAACCCGCTTCGCCACCCTTTCACTCCTCGCCACCTCGGTCGCCCAGCTGGCGATCGAAACGGCCCCCGCACAGTCGACCAAGACGATCAACGAACACCCCGCGACGCAGGTCACCTTCAGCTACCTGCGCAGCGCCATGGGGCGGGATTGGAAGAAGGCCGCCGGCCTGATCGAGCCGCTGTCGCTGAAGTCGCTCAAGGAGCGCTACGTGATGCGGATCAAGGCCTCCGCGACCCTCGACGAGGAGATCGCGCACGTCCGGCGGCTCGACTGCGCCAACCTCAAGGAGGTCGAGGCGCTGGCCGCCACCGAGTTTTACATCCGCTACCACAAGGGCGTGCAGAAGCGCTTCAACGTCGACCAGGCCAAGCTCGACCAGATCCTGGCCAGCCTCGGGGTCAAGCTGCTCAGCCTCGCGGAGGAGAAGGTCGACAGCAACGAGTATTGCCACATCCTCGTCCGCACCCGCCACTCCAACGGCGACAAGCAGATATCCGCCCTCGACCTCGTCTCGCTCCTGAAGGTCGATGGCAAGTGGAGGGTCACCCTCAACGCCCAGGAACCGGTCATCAAAACCCTCGGCGACACCCCAAAGTAGCGGGGGGATTCGTGACCCCGCCGGGCGACGGACCCGCGGCGGAGGAATCCCCACCCCCCGCCCCCCCATCGGAGACGACGGTGCCCGACGCGCCGACCGGTGGGGCTACCGGGGTGGTCGAACCCGAACCGGGCGGCCCACGCAAAATCGTCCTCCCCGAACCCGAACTGGCCGAAAACAGCCTGACCTCCGACGGCAGCGAAGTCGCGCTGTTCCCAGATGTCGCCAGCCGGATCGCCAGGGACGACGGCGACCCCGACGGAGGGGCGGACAAGTCGTCAGGCCCGGCCGTCTGGGTGGGAGTCGTCGCCGCCATCGCGGTGCTCACCGTCGGCTATCTCCGCTTTGGCAAACGCCGCGGATCCAGCGACGCCGCCCCCCCCACGCCACCGACGGGAACGGGAGGCTTCCGCGGATAGCCACCTCCCTCCGGTGAAGATCCAGTTCTTCACCGAAAATCGCTACCGTTTGGCAATTTTGCCAAATATCGCGAATTTTCATCCAAACACACTCGATCAGATTTAGATTTTGGCTTAAAAAGCTAAATTTTCATTGGAAAATTTCCGCCAACCGGTGATATTTTGCCTCATTTTTCCAATTTTCGACCAAACCACACCATGAGTGAGCCGAACATGGATGGCGCCCAGGCGCTCATCAAGACATTGGATAGCCTGGGCATCGAATATATCTTCGGCTATTCGGGCGGCGCCGCCCTGCCGATTTTCGACGCCCTGGAGACCGTCGATTCGAACATCAAGTTCGTCCTCTCCCGCCACGAGCAGGGCGCCTGCCACATGGCCGACGGATACGCCCGCGCCACCGGCAAGCCAGCCGTGGTCCTGGTCACCAGCGGACCGGGTGCGGGCAACACCATCACCGGCATCATGACCGCGCAGATGGACTCCGTGCCGATGATCATCATCACCGGCCAGCAGGTGACCTGGATGCTCGGCAAGGACGCCTTCCAGGAGGCGGATATCTTCGGCATCACCATGCCGGTGGTGAAACACAACATGCTGGTCCGGGAGACCAACGCCCTCCCGAAGGCCGCCAGGGAGGCCTACCACATCGCCACCACCGGGCGGCCGGGGCCGGTGCTCATCGACGTCCCGAAGGATATCAGCCAGAGCCCCTTCACCGGCGACCTCGAACCCGAGATCGACCTCCCCGGCTACACGCCCGAGGTCGCCTTCGATCTCGACCCCGGGGCGCTGGACGCCGCCGCCGAGCTGATCTCCCACTCGAGCCGCCCGGTCATCCTCGCCGGGCACGGCGCCATGATCGCCCGCGCCGAGCCGGAGCTGATGGAGTTCGCCACGACCCTCGGCTGCCCGGTCACCAACACCCTGCTGGGCAAGGGCGTGTTCCCGGAGACCCACGAGCTCGCGCTCGGCATGCTCGGCATGCATGGCACCGCCTACGCCAACAAGGCGATGTGCGAGTGCGACCTGATCATCAACGTCGGCTCGCGTTTCGACGACCGGATCATCGGCCAAGCCGACAAGTTCGGCGCCGAGGCGAAGATCGTCCACATCGACATCGACCCCTCGGAGATGAACAAGATGATCCGCCCGGACGTCGAGGTCATCGGCGACGCCAAGGCCGCCCTGACCGCGCTCAACAAGAAGGTCGCCCCGCTCGACACCGCCGGCTGGCGGGCGACCCTCGACGGGTACAAGAAGAAATTCCCCCTCGGCTACCGCAAGCAGGGCGGCCTGCGCATGCAACAGGTGCTCGACGAGCTGTACAACCTGACCGGCGGCCGGGCGGTGGTCACCACCGACGTCGGCCAACACCAGATGTGGGCGGCGCAGTTCTACCGCACCGACGCGCCGTACAACTGGCTCAGCTCTGGTGGCGCCGGCACCATGGGCTTCGGCTTCCCCGCCGCCATCGGCGCCCAGTTCGGCCGCCCCGACGACATCGTGGTGGCCGTGGTCGGGGACGGCGGCTACCAGATGACGCTCTGCGAGCTCGCCACCGCCGCCCTCCACAGGCTGCCGGTGAAGGTCCTCGTCCTGAACAACCACTACCTCGGCATGGTCCGCCAGTGGCAGGAGCTGTTCTTCGACAACCGCGAGTCCGGCGTCGACCTCGACGGCAACCCCGACTTCGTGAAGCTGGCCGAGGCCTACGGCGTCAAGGGGTTCAACATCAAGCGCCCTGCCGACGTCGGCAGGGTCCTGCAGAAGGCGCTCGACTACAACGAGGGCCCCTGCGTCATCAACGCCGAGTGCGTCAAGACCGAGAACGTGTTCCCGATGATCCCCGCCGGCGCCGCGCTGGAGGACATGCTCATCGAACCGCCGAAACACAAGATGGCCAAACCCGTCGGGTCGACCTAGTCGGCGGATGTCGGTGATCAGTCGTCAGTCACTAGCATCAAACAACGGGAACGCCTACCCACTACCCACTACCCACTACCCACTACCCACTACCCACTCACTACTTCCCACCGATCACTGATCACCGATCACATCCTCCCATGTCCCGCCAGATCCTGACCACCGACTCCAAGCTCCCGCCGCAGCCCGACATCCTCGGCGGACACACGCTGAGCATGCTGGTGAACAACCAGCCCGGCGTGCTGATGCGCATCTGCCAGATCTTCGCCCGCCGCGCCTACAACCTCGACTCCGTCGTCGTCTCCAGGGGGCGCGACCCCCGCTTTTCCCGCCTGACCCTCGGCATCAGCGGCGACCCGGCCGGGCTCGACCAGATCATCAAGCAGTGCGCCAAGCTGGTCGACGTCATCCACTGCTACGAGCACGACGAACTCGACTCGGTCACCAAGGAGCTGACCCTGATCAAGATCCTCTGCGCCCCCGCCGAGCGGGGCGAGATCCTGCAGATCCTCGAGCACTTCAACGCCAAGACGGTCGACCTCACCGACACCTCGGTGATCGCCATGGTGCACGGCGACTCGGACAAGGTGGACGCCGCGGTGCGGCTGCTGTCGAAGTTCGACATCGTCGAGACCGTGCGCACCGGCAAGGTCGTGATGGCCCGCGGGGAGGCCGCGACCTAGCGGGGCGCCCGGCCGCCGGGGCCGGCAAACAAAGCTCTTGCCCCGCGCCGCCCCCGCCCCTTTGTTCCGCCTCTTATGAATTTCGAAGAACTTGGTCTCTCCGAGAAGGTCTTGGAGGGCGTCCGCAACGCCGGCTACCAGACGCCGACCCCGATCCAGGCACAGTCCATCCCCCTGGGGATCGAGGGCAGGGACGTGGTCGGCGCGTCGCAGACCGGCACCGGCAAGACCGCCGCCTTCGCGCTGCCCATCCTGCACCGCCTCGGCGAGCACGGCGACCTGCGCTGCCTCATCCTCGAGCCGGTGCGCGAACTCGCCTCCCAGGTGCTCGACAACTTCGAGACCCTCGGCGAGGGCACCGACCTGAGGAGCCTGCTGGTGCACGGCGGCGTCGGGTATGGCAAACAGCTCGACGGCCTCGAGGCCGGGGTCGACATCCTCATCGCCACCCCCGGCAGGCTGCTCGACCTGATGGAGCGCGGCGCGGTGAAGCTCGACAAGATCGAGGTCCTGGTGCTCGACGAGGTCGACCGCATGCTGGACATGGGCTTCCTCCCGGACGTGCGGCGCATCGTCAACAAGACCCCGCGCAAACGCCAGACCCTGTTCTTCTCCGCCACCATGCCGCCGGCCATCGAGGGGCTCGCCAAGTGGGCGCTCGACGACCCGGTCGAGGTCGAGATCGGCCAGCGTCAGGGCGTCGCCGAGACGGTCAGCCACGCCTTCTACCCGGTCGCCCTCGGCCAGCGCGAGGAGCTGCTGCTCGCCCTGCTCAAGCAGACCGACTTCCACAGCGTCATGATCTTCACCCGCACCAAGCGGGACGCCGACTCGCTGGCGAAGCTGCTGGCCAAGGAGGAGGGCGACTACAGCATCACGGTCATGCACTCCGACATCCGCCAGAGCGACCGCGAGAAGGCGCTGGCGGGGTTCAAGAGCGGCGACTTCGACGTCATCATCGCCACCGACCTGGCGGCGCGCGGCATCGACATCAGCAACGTCTCCCACGTGATCAACTACCAGGTCCCCGAGAACGCCGAGGACTACGTGCACCGCATCGGCCGCACGGGGCGCGCCAACAAGGAGGGCGACGCCTTCACCATCCTCGACGCCGACGAGATCAAGAACGCCGCATCGATCGAACGCTTCATCGGCCAGAAGGTCGAGCGCCGGCGGGTCGAAGGGTTCCAGTACCACTACACGACCCTGCTCGACGACGACGCGCCGACCCCCGAGAAGCTGGCCAAGGTCTTCAGCCGGCGCAAGCGGGGCAAGAGCCGCCGCCGGAGGAAGTGATCAGTGATCAGTTATCAGTTATCAGTTATCAGTTATCAGTGTTCAGTCTCAAGGACAGCTCCCACTTGCTACTGATCACTGGCTACTGATGACTGATCACTGAACCATGCGCGTCCTCGCCATCGACCCCGCCCTGCGCAAGACCGGCTTCGCGGTCATCGAGCAGCGGGGGGATAAGGACTACAAGGCGCTGACCTACGGAATCATCCGCAACCCGCCCAAGCTGCTGCAGTCCGGGTGCCTGGTGAACATCCGCGGCGGCCTGGACGAGGTGATCCGCAAGCACGAGCCGGAGGCCTGCGCGGTCGAGTCGGTGATCTACGTGCAGAGCTACCGGACGGCGATCACCATGGGCGCCGCCCGCGGGGCGGCCATCATCGCCGCCGCCGGCCACGGCCTGCCGATCTACGAGTACGCGCCGAAGCGGGTCAAGCAGGCGGTCGTCGGCAAGGGCGCGGCCAGCAAGGAACAGGTCGCGTTCATGATCCGCGCGCTGCTGAGCCTCGAGGAGACCCCGTCCCCGGACGCGGCCGACGCGCTGGCGGTGGGGATGGCGCACTTCTACACCGGCGGCGGGACCGACAAGCTCACCGGCAAGGAGGCGGGGAGGGTGTAATCAGTTATCAGTTATCAGTTATCAGTTATCAGTTATCAGTTATCAGTTATCAGTGACCGGCGATCGACAGCCCCCGGCAGGAGCCCGGCGCCTCCCCTTCGAGGAGCGCTGGATCGGGCGGGTGGCCTATGGGGAAGGGTTGGAGATCCAGGATCGCGCCGTCCGACAACGTCGCGCCGGCGAGATCGGCGACACGCTCTTCCTCTTGGAGCACGAGCCCGTCTACACCATCGGCCGCACCCGCGACCGCAGCAGCCTGGGCGGCGACGGCGGCCACCTCCCCCACCCGGTCTTCGAGACCAACCGGGGCGGCCAGGCCACCTACCACGGCCCGGGCCAGCTGGTCGGATACCCCATCCTCGACCTCACCGCTTATGGGAAAGACCTGCACGTCTACCTGCGCGCCCTCGAAAGGGCGCTGGTGGGCGCCTGCGCGGAGTGCGGGATCGCGGCCGAGACCCGCGAGGGCATGACCGGCGTCTGGTCCGGCGGCCGCAAACTCGCCTCGATCGGCGTCGGCGTGCGCCACTGGGTCAGCATGCACGGCTTCGCGATCAACGTCTGTGGCGACCTCTCCCCCTTCGCCGAGATCACCCCTTGCGGCATCGGCGGGGTGGAGATGACCAGCCTGGCCGAAGAATCGGGGGACGAGATCGGCGTGCGCCAGTTCGGCCAAACGGCAGCCGCCGCGCTCGGGCGGGAACTGTGCGCGCTGGGAGGCGCCATGCCCTGAGCCGCCTAGGATCCGGGCCCGACCACCCTTACCCGCAACAGGACACCCCCCCCGACCCCGAAGGTGTCCGATAGCCTGACGACGACCCTCTCGGTGCCGTCCCCCTCGTCGGTGACGCCGACCTCGACGACCTGGGACGAAGCGCTGACCCACCCCCCGGCGCCATCGGTCCAGACCTCGAGCTGGTACCCGACGCCCGGGGCACCAGATCGGCGCCGGTACCCGTAGGTCAGATAGTCGACCCCGCCGACCTCCACCACCCCAACCGCGGGCATCGCGATCGCTAGGTCGCCGCCCGCGAGATCCACCCCGAAGGCGTAGGTGAGCAGGTTGTTGACCACCTCACCCTGCCTCGTCGCCAGCGGGTCGACCTCGCCTCGCGCCGCCATCCACGCGGCAAAATCGCCACCCGTCGGCGGTGCCCCCGGGGTACCGCCGACCAGGAGGCTGGCCGTCCAATCGGCACCGGTGCCCCCGTTGCCCCCGGTGGGGTCGATCAACACCAGCGACACCCCGCCGCTGTCGGGCGAGGTGGGCCATGGGGCGCTATCGGAGTACTCGAAGGAGAGCACGACATCTCCCGCGGTATCGAGCAGGGTAACGAGTTCCCCCGAGTTGCTGAGCGCCCCGCCGGCCCACTCGCCTGCGATCGACGAGTCCAGGCCGGTCCCGTATCGCGACCGGAAGGCCGCGAGATCGTTGACCACCAGCACGTACCCACCCGGCTCGACCGTGACGTCGCCGAACACGAACTCGTCGAAGGGCTCCCCCTGAGGGAAGCGATATCCCGCGAGGTCGATCGCCCCCGGTCCCGCGTTGTAGAGTTCGATGAACTCGTACGCCGAACCGCCAACCGGTTTGTACATGATCTCCGTGACGACCAGGTCGCCCGCGCTGTCGGATACCGACGCCGGGTCGATCAACATCACGTAGTCGAACGAGGCCGCCATTGCCTGCGGCACCCCGGTGGCCGCGAAGGCGCCGCCGGCGACGGCCGTGCTGCCGGCCGGCAACGCCAGCCGGTAGACCTCCTCGAACAGATCTCCCGGGCGCCATTCGAAAATCAGCTCGTTCCCCTCGCGACGGATCCGCACCACCATCTCACGGGAGAGCACATAGGGGAGGCTAAACAGCACGCCGACCCCGCCGGAGGCCGCGACCTGGACGACCG
>JANQMB010000109.1 GCA_028280355.1 Verrucomicrobiales bacterium | reverse complement strand
GAGCGCCCTACCGCGTCGCGGATGCGCGGACGCCATGGGCGAAGGTAGGGCGGCCTCGACGAGGCCGCCGCCTGGCGTGATATCTGCTCCCCGCAGAGGTCACACCTCAACTGAAACTGCTCTAGACCTCCCGCCGGTGACTGCGGTCTACCCTGGTCGGAAGTCCGGCGACGCCAAGTCACGCGCGGATCTTGTCGACGCGTTTGTATTTCCGCTTCCCGGGACCGATGCGCTCCTTGCAGCCTGTGGCCTCCAACATCGTGTTGTAGACGTCGATGCCCTCGGCGCCGACGTCGGTGATCTTCCCGGTTTTGAACCTGCCGCCGGCCCCGGTGATGGCGTGGAAGACGCCGGACAGCTCGCGCCTGGAGTCGTTGTGGCGGCCGTCGCCGGACTCGGTCGATATCGTGATCATCGAGTTCTCGAGGATGGTCTTGCCGTTCGCCTCGCGCGCCTCGTCGCCGTCCAGCGCGTTCAGGAAGTAGGCGACCTCGCGCATCTTCATGTGGGCGTGGGCGCGGAGGGCGTCGTTCTTCTTCTTCTCGTCGAACTTGTGCCACCACTCGTGGCTGCAGCCCTTGTCGCCCGACGCGTCGAGGTGGCGGGCGTCGTCGAAGGTCCACATCTTGCGCCCGCGGTAGACGTAGTCGCCGGTCAGCCGGATGCGCTCGCCGGCGGCCAGGAAGGTGATCGAACCGAAGCGGGCCCGGTCGGTCTGGATCGCCAGGGCGTAGAGGTCGGCCATGGTCCGCCACCCCCGCGTCAGCTCGTCGAGGGTGATGTCGATCCCCTGTCCCCCGGGGTCGGCGTGCCCGCCGTGTTTCAACTTCGAGCGCCGCGGGCGGGGGGGCGAGCCGGGGGTCGGGCCGTCCCCGGCCGCGAAGGCCCTCCGCTCGTATTCGCGGATGCGGTCGAGGTGGTCTTTGGTGCGCGACTTCGAGGTCGCGCCGAGCGGGGAATTGGCGCCGGTGTAGTACCGGTACTGGTCGACCACGGCGTCGAGGACGCTGCGCTTCATCCGCTGGCGCGCCGCGTCCCCGCCCTCGGCGAGGCCGCCGACCGAACCGAACACCCGGTCGAAGAGGTCGCGTGGCCTCTCCTGCATGGTCGCCGCGACGCTGCCGTCGGGGTTGTAGCTGTGGACGTAGCGGCCGACCCGGCTGCGCCGGAAGAAGGTCCCGGCGACCAGCGTGGGCACCATGCCCTCCGGGGTGCCGTCTGGGAAGTGGGCGCGGCGGACCAGCTGGTCGATCGAGGCGCCCCCCGATTTGGCTTCCCCCCCGGGTGGGGTGGCGGTGAAGGCGCCGGAGGCGCCGTCGAAGTGGGCGTTGGTCCCGGACTGGTCACAGCGGACATGGTCGACGCCGCGCATGATCAGCAGCTTCTCCCGCAACGGCGTGAGCGGTTCGAGGACGCCGCGGAACCCCTCGGTCTGCAGGGGGGCGGGGATGCCGAGCCCGAAGAAGACGTTGAAAGCGCGCGCGGGGGGTGAGGCCCCGGCGGCTGCGGCCGAGGTGCCGACCATCTCCTCCAGCAGGGGGAGTCCGATGGCGGCGCCGCCCAGGCCACGTAGGACGGTGCGGCGGGAGATGGGTTTCGAAGGCATGGCGGGTTCTCTCGGTTTTTGGTGTGTGGTGTCGGGAAAGGGGATCGTCGGGTGGTGCCCGTTGCTCATCGGGTGGTGCTCTCGGTCGGCGTCGTGCGGGCGAGCTCGCTGAGCACGATCGCGGTGACCAGGTCGGTGTAGCGGCCGCCGGCCGCCTGGGCCTCCTCGTGGATCGCCCTCACCCCCTGTGCGTCCCGCCCGCCGAGGGGGCGCCCGAGGGCGAACTGGGTGAGTTTCCACGTGATGGTCTCGCGCACGCGGTCGCTGTCGGCGAGCAGCCCCATCAGCTCGGCCGACGACCC
>JANQMB010000085.1 GCA_028280355.1 Verrucomicrobiales bacterium | reverse complement strand
CAATGGGTGCGGCCCGCTGCGTTTCAAGATGAGTTGGCCGTCGACAATGTCGTCATTGGTGGCGACAAGATTGGGCGAGAGCGTGCCGTTGCGGACGAGCGGCACCGCCGGCGGTTCGACGTCGATCGTGAAGGGGAGCTTCTCGACGACGGCGACGGCGAGCTTCGCCGCGGAGGAGTGGTAGTAGACCGTGTTGTTCGGGTTGCCTGTCACGAAGTCGACCTGCTGCGAGAAGGTTCCGGCGATCTCCCGGTCGCCCGCCTTGCCGCGGCCGACGAGGTCGATCAGCGCGGCCCCCAGCGGGGCGTCCGGCGCGGCTTCGAAGACCAAGGGGAAGGTGTTGATGCTGCCGTGCATGGGCTGCGCGACGAAGCGGGCGCCGGTGGGGAGACCGGGGGTCTCGAAGGTGAGATCGCCGCCGAAATGGCTGCGGGTGGCGACGACCCGGGTGGCGAAACGCCCGCCGCGCGGGACGTAGATCATCTGCCGGGACTGGGAGTCGTTGCGCGCGAAGTGGGGGATGGAGAGGGAGAGCGAGGGGCGCGGTGGCTCGGCCTCGATGCGGTAGACGTAGCGCCCGCCGCCCTTGTTCAAGTGGTCGCGGATGCGGATCGTGTAGTCGCCGTCGGCGGGGGCGGTGAAGTCGATCTTCGCGTCTTGCCGGTTGTCGGCGTCGTCGTTGCCGACGATATGCTTCTTGTCGGGGCCGAAGATGTTGATGACCGGGTCGAGCGGCGACCTCACCGATTTGGCATGGGCGCGGAAGATGAGACGCTGGCCTTTCTTCGCGGTGAAGCCGAACCAGTCCTGGTCGCCGTCTGCCCCGATGACGCCGTTGAGCGCGGCGGGCAACGGGACCGGGGAACGGTTCGCCGCGCCCATGTTGTTGTTCGGCTCCGCCTCCAGCACGTTCTCCAGGTCCGAGGCCCGGACGACCACGGGGGCGGGCGAGAGGCCGCCCGCGCCGCCGCTCCGGATGGGCACCGCCGGGTCGGGGGTCGCGGGCAGGGCGACCGTCGCATCGATATCCCCGGCGGGGTCACCGATAAGCTTCACCGGTAGCTCGGTGCCGGTCTTGCCGCCGGGGGGGAAGGCCACGAGGGGGCGGGGGAAGGCGCCGACGTGGAGCCGGTAGTGGCAGTTCTCGTTGCCGGTATAGGAGGCCTCGCGGACCTGGATGACGTATTTGCCGTCGGCCGGAGCGGTCACCGAAAGGGTGCTGTCTTGGAGCAGGAGGTCGGTGTCGTCGGACACGGCGAGTTCGAAGCGGTCGGCATCGAGGATCGCCAGGTAGGGGTCGAAGAAGGCGTCGCCCAGCCGGATGCCCTCTACCTCGACGCTGATCCGCTGGCCTTTCTTGGCCTCGATCTGGTAGTGGTCGACATCCTCGTTGTCGAGCCGCCCCTCCAGCGTGACGCCGGGGGAGGCGATCTCCTGTGGGGCGGAGAAGTCGTTGTTGGGCTCTACCTCGGCCGCGTTGTCGAACTGCCCGACCCAGAAGCTGCGGAGGTGGGAGAGCCCGCTCTTGGTGCGGACGCGGAGGTAGTGCTCGCCGAGCTCACAGCCGGGCGCCACGGCGACTTTCACCCGCACCAGCTTGGGCGACACCACCTCGAACGAGGTCGCGGTCAGCCCCGGGCTGTAGAACAGGATCTCGGCGCAGTCCCCGAGGCGCTCGCCGTGGAACTCGACCAGGTGTTCGGCGCCGCGTTTGGCGCCGCGCGGCAGCACCTTGGAGAGCGACGGCGAGGCGGCGCCCGCGCTCGCCAGCCCCAGGGCGAGCATGGCGAGTGTCGCGATGAACGGGTGGCGGTGCATCGTTGGTGGGCGTTTGGCCTGAGGGGCCCGTCCGGGTCTCAGGCGAGGATGTCGGAGATCACCTTGCCGCCGTCGACGATCTCGATCGGGCGGTCGCCGGGCGCCATCAGCTCCTTGTCGGCGACGATGCCGAGCTGGTTGTAGACCGTGGTGGCGAGATCTTCGGGGGAGACCGGGTCCTCCTCGGGCTCGGCGGCCAGCGAGTCCGACTTCCCGTAGACCAGCCCCTTGCCGAGGCCGCCGCCGGCGAGCAGGCCGCTGAACACCTTCGGCCAGTGGTCGCGGCCGGCGGTCTTGTTGATCTTCGGCGTGCGGCCGAACTCCGAGGTGAGCATCACCAGCGTCGAGTCGAGCAGCCCGCGTTCGTCGAGGTCGCGGATCAGGCGCGCGAAGGCGACGTCGAGGGCGGGGGCCTGCCGCTGGAAGCCGTTCTTGACGTTGTCGTGGTGGTCCCAGCCGCCGTAGGTGACCGACACGAAGCGCACCCCGGCCTCGACCAGGCGGCGCGCCATCAGCAGCCGCTGTCCGGCCTGGTTGCGGCCGTATTCGTCGCGCAGCTTGGCGGGTTCCTTGTTGATGTCGAAGGCCTCGCGGGCCTGCTGGGAGCTGATCAGCCCGTAGGCGCGCTGGTAGAATGTGTCCATCGCGTCGAGCGCGTCGGACTTCTCGGCCTCCTTGAAGTGCGCGTCGACCGTCTCCAGGAGCGACCGGCGTTTGGCGAAGCGCCCCTCGTCGATCCCCCCGGGTAAGGACAGGTCGCGGACGGTGAACTTGCCGTTGGCGGGGTCGTTGCCCAGGCTGAACGGCCCGAACGCCGAACTCAGGTAGCCGCTGCCGGCGAACTCGTTGGGCTGGTTCGGGACACAGACATAGGGCGGCAAGTTCGCGCGCGGCCCGAACTCGTGGCTGACCACGCTGCCGAGGCTCGGGTAGCTCAGGGCCGGGCTGGGTCGGTATCCGGTGAACATGTTGTGGACGCCGCGCTCGTGCGCCGCCTCGCCGTGGGTCAGGGAGTTGAGGACGACCAGTTTGTCGGAGACCCCGGCGGTGTGCTTGAACATCTCGCCGAAACGCACCCCAGTGATCTTGGTGTCGACCGAGCCCATCGGGCCGCGGTATTCGATGGGCGAGTAGGGCTTGGGGTCCCAGGACTCCTGCTGCGCCATTCCGCCCGGGAGGAAGATGTGGATGACCGACTTCGCCGCCCCCTCCTTCGACTCGTAATGTTTCTGGGCGGCCTCGGCCTCCAGTCGGAGTAGCTGCGGAAGAGTCAGCCCGAGCCCACCGAGTAGGCCGACGTGCATGAAATCCCGCCTTGAGGACAGCCGGTGGCGGATGGCGGGCGAAGGGGCTTTGCCCCGGAGCGGATCGGAAGGTTTCATAGCTAGGGTCAAGAGCACGGTTGGTTTGACCATCGAGCGGGGCGATCTGCCCCGCCGGGCTGGCGCCGTCTTTGGCGTCAGGCAACTAACGCCCGTTAATCGATTTATCTTACGTCGCGGCCGCGACCAAGAGGAGGTGATCGACGGGGCGAGGTCGGAGAGGGGCGACCCTCTGTAAATGTTAAAAAAAGAAGACTGCGCCCTCAAGGGAGCGGGCGTGGTCGTCCAGTTTCCGACGGTCGGCGAGTGGCAGCGAGTCGGGATCCTCCGGCTGGCGCCGTTTCCTGAGCCTCAGACGCCGCTGGCCTCCCCGGTTTTTCAAGGGTCTGCGCTTGAGGTCGGAGATCGAAGAGGCGCGCAATGTGACATAAATCGCCGCGGCACTGCTCAGGAACAGGGTCAGTCCGATGAGTACGATGGCGGTCATGTGCGGTGGATAGGAGTCCCAGAAGGGCGGTTAATATAAGCGAACTGTCAAAATTTTCAAAATTTTCACAGGGATACGGTAGGGCGGCCTCGATGAGGCCGCCGGAGGGGCACCGCGTCATATCCGTCCCCAGCCAATGGTGAACCACCCCGACCGCTCGCAAGCGAGCATCCCTACAAATGCGCCCTGCCCGCCCGGCGCTCCGCTTTGCAGGTTACTCCTCCTTCGCGCCGCCAAGGGTGACGTTGATGTCGTACTTGGACTGCAGGTGGGAGTGGGCCTGGCTGGCCTCCTTGGTCTTCGGGTAGTTTTTGCAGGTGAGCTGGTAGGCGCGGATGGCGTTTTCGCGCTGGCCGGCCTCCTCGTAGGTCTTGGCGATCAACATGAAGACCTCGGGCGCTCTGGGTTCGTACACCTTGCACTGGTTGTAGAGGGCGAGGGCGCGGGAATACTCCTCCAGGCGGCGGTGGCAGGAGGCCATCTGGAGGAAGTTTCTGGGGAAGTCGTCGACGCGGCTGTAGGCGTCGATGGCGTTGTGCAGGCGGTCGCTGGACTCGTAGCAGACGCCGATCTGCCAGCGGTGGCTGTCGATGTTGTCGCGGTCGATCTCGATGAGGGTCTTGTAGGTGGCGATGGCTTCGTCGTATCTGCCGATGTCCTGGTAAAGCTTGGCGATCTTGCCGTTGCCGAGGACCTGGTCTTCGAGGCCAGCGTAGACCGCGATCGCCTCGTCGTAGCGCTCCTCCTCCACGAAGGTCTCGGCGATGGCGAGCAGGCCGGCGACCTTGTTCTTGAAGCGGCGGTAGACGGAGCGCGCCTTGTCGTAATGTTTCCGGCCGCGGTGGAACTTGGCGAGGGTGCCGAGCAGCCCGTCGTCCTCGCCGAGGATGGTGATCATCTTCTCGTAGGTCTCCAGCACCTTCGCCGGTCGGGCGGTGGTGCCGTAGAGGCCGGCGATGCGGTAGTAGGCGTCGCGGGCGGCGGCGCGTTTGGCCTCGTCGTCGAGCACGTCCGGGATCAGCGTCCCGACCATGCCGATGACCGAGTCGGAGAGCTCGACGCCCTTGGCCTCCGTCTTCTCTTCGCGCAGGAAGTGGGAGATGGCCCTGCCCGCGATGTCGTTGTAGACCTTCACGAGTTCGCCATCCTTGTAGCTGGTCTCGAGGGCGCGGATGGCCTCGCCGTACTCCCCGGCGTAGACGTGGCGGGTGGCCAGCTCGCGGGTGGCGTTGACCACGTGCCCCCTGTTGGCCTCGGTGCGCTCGGTGTCGTAGGTGAGGTCGGCGAGCAGGAGCATCTGCTTTTTCTCGTCCTTCTTGACCTTGGCGAGGTGGAGGAGGTCGACCTTGGCGAGGGTGGCAATGTGGTGGGTCGAGTAGTCGTTGACGGTGCGCAGGTAGGCGGCCTCGGCCTTCTCGGCCTGGCCGATGTTGTCGTAGGACTTGGCGATGAGGTAGGAGGCGTGCACGGCCTCGGTGGAGTCGGGCCAGTAGTCGATCACCGACTGGAAGCCGTCGCGGATGGCGGTGTTGACGAAGCGAAGCCTGGCCTGGCAGTGTCCCCACATGAGCTGGGCGTAGGGGGCGCCGGGGCTCTTCTCGTAGAGGGTGAGGAACTTGTCGTATTCGTCCATGGCGATGCGGTATTCGCCCTTTGTGTAGTGCTTCTCGGCGACCTTGAGCTGGTAGCGCTCGACCTCGCGCATCTCGGCGAAGGTCTCGACCTCGATCTGTTCGAGGAAGTCGAGGGCCGGGGCGGTGCCGGCGAGGGTCAGTGCGGCCAGGGAGGCCGCCACGAGGAGGGCAGGTCGGAGGCGTGCGGTCGGGTTCACTGCTCTTGTTGTTCGAGGGACCTGAGCCACTTGTCGTATTCGGCGTGGGCGTAGAACATGACGTTGGTGCCGGTCTGGTAGCAATACTCGGCGATTTTGCGGCTGACGCCAGCGTGGCCGTCGGCCCAGGCGTCACCGATGTCACCGGGGTGGTAGTAGGCGACGAGGCGCCCCTCGACGGTCCAGCCGATCGCGTCCTTGCCGCCGTGCGGGGCGACGTAGGGCAGGAAGGGGATCTCGTAGGGGATGCGGTGGATCGGGTGGTCGAGGGGGATAGGCTTGGCCTCGACGGTGGGTAGCACCCTGCGCATGAGCTCGAGGAACTGGCCGCCCCAGCCGCCCGAGCCGCCGTTGTCGGCGAATAGCAGGCCGTGTTTCTCGGTCAGGTACTCGCGCAGGACCTTCTGCTCGCCCTTGCCGATGTTCAGGTCGCGCTGGCCGGTGATGTAGACGAAGGGCGGGCTCTTGCGCGGTGGGAAGTTGGCCAGCTGTGAGATCTTGCGGGTCTCGTTTCGGTCGGCGACCCGGTGCTTGGTGCGGATGCCATACTGCAACAGCATGTTGAGGTCGGCGTTGCGCTCGAGGTCCTGGTCCCAGTCGCCGCCGTCGTACTCGAGGCGGATGAAGCGCACCTTGCCGCGGTTGGTACCGGTGGCGAAGCCCGCGCCGGGGTCGTCGCCGTAGCCGACGCGGTATTTGTTGTCGGTGACCTCGAGGATCTGCAGCTTGATGTCATGGATCGGCGGCGGGTTGAAGACGACCGCGCTGTAGGGGTTGATGATGAACTTGCGCTTGATGACCTGCTGGATCTTGACGATCTGCTGGATCTTCTTCGGCTTGCCGCCGCCGAAGGGGCTCTCGTAGATCTCACGGCAGCCTGAGATCTGGCCGGCCAGGAAGAGGGCGAGGAGGAAGCAGAGCGAGTAGGAGAGGAAGGTGAGGCCGGACTGGTCGAGGCGCTTCCTGCGCGAGCCGTAATACCAGGCGGCGAGGTCGAGGGGGTTCCAACGCCTGGTGGCGACGCCCTCCCCGGCGTCCCCCTTTGTGGCGGATTCGTAGTGGCGGCTACGGCGTTCGACATACCACACTGCCCAGCAGAGTCCGATCACGAAGGTGGCGGCGAGGCCGGCCGCGGTGAAGACCTTGCCGAGGCGGTACCAGCCGAGGGTGAAGGCGGCGAAGGTGAGGAAGCCCCAGAGCGGGAGGACGCAGGCGCCCAGGATGCCGCGGTAGAGGGTGCGGTCGCAGCCGCGCGGCCAATGCAACCAGTAGGCGGCGCCAGCGAGGCCGCCCGTGAAGCCGAGCCAGTGGCACCAGGTGGGCAGGAGGTACCAGGCGCTCCAATCACACCAGAGCAAGACCCACAGGGCGGCCGCGATGGCGGTGAGGGTCAGCGGGCGGCGTTCGGGCTGCCAGGACCAGGCGGCGAAGGCCTTGAGTTTGGGGAGTTGGCGCAGTTTTAAGTTTTAAGTGGTTAAGTGTTAAGCAAGAGGGCAGCAGCTATTCGAGGTCCTTGAGGATGTCGTCGCCGCTGTCCTCGAGGGGGTTGCGGTCGAGGGGCGCCTCCTTGCTCCCGTCGATGCCGAGGGCGTCCAGGGTGCGATCGGGTTTCGCGTCCGGGTCGAGGGCGGGTTCGGCGGGCGTCTCGGCGGCATCGCCCCCGCCGCCCGCGGCCTCGGCGACCTCGGCCGCCGGTGGGGTCGCAGGGCCGGGCTCCGATCCGCCGAAAATTTTGCCGAGGGCGAAGGGGACGATGGTGAGGATCAGGATGGCGGCGGCGACGCCGAGGGTGGCCTGGATCAGGCTCTTGCCGAGGTCGCTGGTGGCCACGGTGCCGAGCATCTCGCGCGGGCTCTTGCCGCGCATCTCGGCGAGGAAGGCACGGAGCTCGTCCGCGGTGGCCGAGGTGTTGTGGCGGAGTTTCTTGAGGTCGGCCTTGGCGCTGGCCATCGGTTGTTGGGAGTCCATGGGTCGCTGCGGGCTATTTCTTTTTCTTTTCAGGTTCGAGGATGTGGACGAGTTCGCCGCCCGCCTGGCTGATGGCCTCGATGGCCGGTTCGAAGAGGTCGGCGGTGCTGTCCTTGTCGACTTTGAACATGACGGTGCGGCGGCCTGCCGGGTTGTTGCCGAGGATCGTGGTTAGGCGTCCGGCGAGCTCCCCGATCTCGATCTGGGCACCGTTGAGGAAATACTTGCCGTCGGCGTCGATCACGACGCTGGCCAGGGGGTTGGCGACGTTGACGACGTTCTCGGAGGAGGCGGGTTCCCAGCGCAGGTGGCTGTCGTCCTGGGCGCGGGCGAGGATGACGAAAAAGATCAGGAGGAGGAAGGCGATGTCCCCCATGGCGACCGAGGGGATGCTCGCTTCCATCTGTCGGCGGGGGAGTTTCATTTCACTATGGGGACTGCCGCGGCGCGCTAGAGCATCTTCAAACGAGCTAACCCCAGCGTGATCTGGATGCGCCCTCGACGGCGCTCTCGGCGAGAGCGCCCCACCCGCGCTGCCGCGCGAGAAAAGAATGGTAGGGTTATCTCGCCGAGATGTCCGGGGTTGACGTGAAAGGGGCGCGGGTTCATTTCGCAAACTCTAGTCGATGACGACCTCTTTCTGTTTCTCGAGTTTTAGGGTGACGGTGCCGCCGGCCTCCTCGATCTGCTCGGTGACGGCGATCCAGCGGAGGTAGGGGGTCGACCGGGCGCTCTGGACGACGACCACGCGGTCGGCCTCGTTCTGGCGGCCGGCGAGCAGGGTCTTGAGTTTGGCGCGCACCTCGGAGGCGTCGACGACCGTGCCGTTGACGACCACGGCGCCGGGGGAGATGGAGACTTCGATGTTCTGGCTCTGCTTGGACTTCTGCTCCTCCTCTTCGGAGCGGGGGATGATCTGCGAGCGGCCGGTGTCTGGCTGGACGCTGGCGCAGACGAGGAAGAAGATGATGAGGATGAAGGCGATATCGGTGGCGGCGCTGGAGGGCGCTTCGACGAGCAGCGAGCGGCGCCGCAGGTTGAGCTTGCTCTGCCTCATGGCCGGCGGGCTCAGGCGGCGGGTTCGCGGGCGGGGGAGCCGGTGGCCGCGCCGCCGGCCGCGCCCTGCTCGATGGAGAGTTGCACGGTGACCGACTCGACGAGCTCGGCGGCGGAGGACTCGACTTCGAGGACGAAGTTGTTGATGGCGCTGCTGAAGTAGTTGAAGGCGATGTAGGCGGGGATGCCGACGATGAGGCCGAAGCAGGTGGTGAGCAGGGCGGTCTTGATGCCGGCGGCGGCGGCCTCGACGATGTTCATCTCCCCCATCGTGGCGACGATGTTGCCGAAGGAGACGATCATGCCCTGGACCGTGCCGAGGAAACCGAGCATGGGCGCGACGCTGGCGATGGTGGCGAGGATGGGCAGGTGGCGCTCCAGGGCAGAGACGATGTGGACGCCGTAGCTCTCCATGCTCTTGAGCACCTGCTCCTCCGTGCGCGCGGGGTCGTGGCCGAGGCGGCGCAGGACGAGGTATTTGCGCAGGCCGTTGGCCAAGATCCCGGCGACCGGGCCGCGGGCGCCCTCGGTTAGCTCGAGCGCCCTCTCGATCTCGTTCCCCGCCAGCAGCTCGGTGACCTGGGTGCGGAGCTCGGAGGAGTCCACATCGAGCATCTTCAGGCTGCGCCAGCGCTCGATCACCACGGCGACCCCCACCACGAGCAGGATGAGGATGGGCCACATGAAGATGCCGCCCTCGAGCAGGAGGCCGAGGGCGCCGCTGTCGAAGAGGGCGAGAGGGAATGACGAACTCATGAACGGCGAATGACGGATCGAAGAATGTTAGATAAAGAACCCCAGATGGTAGATGCCCTCACTCGTTCTCGATGGCGGCGGCCTCGCGCTCGAACTGGGCGAGGAGTTCGGGTAGGGCGAGCCGGCCCCGGGAGTATTTGGCCGCCTCGGATTCGGGGAAGTCGGTGCGGCAGCGGTTGTAGCGCCAGAAGGCCTCGGGGATCTTGCCGCCCATGCGGTAGCTTTCGCCAGACCAGAACAGGGCCTGGGCGGTGAGGTCGTCGTCGGGGAAGTCTTTCACGAACTCGTCGAAGGTCTCGCCGGCCCCCCCGTAGTCCTCGGCCTTGTAGTAGCACTGTCCGGCGCGGAAGGCCATGCGCGGCGCGTGCTCGTGGCCGTCGAAGCGCTCGAGGAACTTCTCGGCGACGCTGGCGGCGATCAGGTAGTCCTCGTCGCGGTAGAAGTGTTCGTTGATGCGCATCATGACGCTGGCGATGAGCGGGCTGTTCGGGTAGGAGGCGGCGAGGGTGACGTAGGCTTCGAGCGCGTCGTCGAACTGCCCGGCCTTCTCGAAGCACTGGCCGAGCTTGTATTGGGCGTCTGCGGCGAGGGTGTGCTCGGGGAAGTCGCGCACGATGGTCCTGTAGGACCCGATGGCCTGGTCCCACTCCTCCATCTCCTGTGAGAAATTGCCGAGCAGGTATTCGATGCGGGGTGTGTAGCGCGGGTCGGGATAGTCCTCGGCGAGTTCGCGCAGCACCTTGCGACCGGCCTTGAGGTCGGCGGCGGCCTCCTTGTCGCGTTTGAGCTCGAGGTGGCTCTTGAACAGCTCGAAGTACGACTCGGCGATGTGGAACTGGGTCTGGATGGCGAGCTCGTCGTCGTTGAAGACCTTGCTGAAGGCGGCGAGCAGCCCGTCGGTCCCCCGGGCGATGGGGGCCGATGCCGCCTTCGGCAGCGCGGAGGTCGAGCCGGCGGGTGTCTCGTCGACGTAGGTGGCGGTCAGCTCCTCGTCGAAGAAGCCCTCGATGCGCTTGTCATCGGTGGTCGAGAGGTTGCCCTTGGTCGGTTTGCCCTGGGCGGCCAGGCCGAAGGAGGCGGTGAACACCCCGCTGTGGCTGAGGGTCTCCTCGAGTTCGACGAGCTCCTCCTCGCCGCCGCTCGTGGTCACGAGCACCTGCAGACGGTCGCGCTCGTCGGTGAGGTCGCGGTCGGCGTCTTCGACCTGCAGGTAGAGCCGCTCGCCGAGGTAGAGGATCTCGGCGGGCTCCTCGTATTCCTTGTCGGTGATGGCGATGGTGCCGTCGCTGATCATCCGTGCGCGCTCCCCGAGATCTTGGGGGTTGCCGTCGGGGCGGTCCGCGTCGTGGTAGGTCGCGGCGACGATGTCTTCGCCGGTGAGGTTCAGCACGTGGACGAGCGCCTCGGCCAACCGGGCGCCGGCGCCCGTCGCCACCTCCGGCCCCTCGCCCTCTTCGGTTTCGGGTGGCAAGACCCTGCCGATCAGCCCGGTGGGGACGTCGTCGGTGGCGGGGATCTGACGCGGGCTGTCGGGGCCGCCGAGCCGCATGGCGATCTGGCCGACGAAGCGCCCCTGGTGGAGGGCCGGGTTGGAGACCTCGGCGAGGGCGGGGTCGATTTCGCCATAGGCGGAGGAGACCCGGCAGGCGACGCGCAGGGGTTCGCCTGACCCGGTATCCAGGCTGATGACCACGCTGCTGTTGCTGTCCCTGGCGGCGTCGGGGTCGATGACCTCGATGGTCAGCGGGGCACCGTAGGCGACACCGCGGACCGTGTCCGGCGGGCTGTCGGCGGTGGGGAGGAAGACGGTCTGCGGCGCGGCTTCCGAACCCTCCAGCGGTGGGATCACGCGGCTCTCGACGACGCGGATCCTGCCCTCGGTCGGGACGCGGACGTAGACGACCGCCTCGCGCTCCACGGCATGGCCGGGGAAGGTGTTCTGCGGGTCGCGGTAGCGGATGTAGATCTGGTCGCCGGGCTTGACCGCGAGCTTGCCCGCCTCCGGCGCGGCGGCGGTGTCGATCTCGGTGCGGAACAGGCCGGCGTTGTCGCCGATCTCGGTGGCGGTGAGTTCGACTGGCCCGTTGCCGGGGGCGACGATCTTGATCGGGACCGTGTCCTTGCCGCCCGTGGTGTCCATGTCGTAGTCGGTGACCTCGATGGTGATGCGCTCGCCGGGGTCGATGCGCAGCAAGTCCTTGCGGGTCTTGCGCACCGAGCCGTCACGGGCGCGGTTGAAGTCGTAGGAGATCGGGCGGACCGAGCCGTTGTAGTAGGTGGCGGTGAGGGTGCCGGTGAGGACGCGGTTGCGGCCGACCCCGTCGTTGGTGAACTCGTCGACGTAGGAGCCGGTCACCGTGTCGCCGGGCGCGATCTCCAGGATGTCGTTTTCGGCGAGCGCGAGGATGTCCGCCCCGGTCGGGATGTAGCGCTCCTCCCCCCCGGAGATCTCGACCTGGCTGACCGCGACGGACTCCCCGAGGTACTCGTCGACGATCACCCGCAGGTGGCGCAGGGCGATCGGGTCGAGCTTGAAGGTCCAGGCGCCGTCGCCGGCGGAGGCGGTCGGTTGGGTTTGCTCCAATTCGATGGCTGCGAGCTCTTTGCCGAACGGCGAGTCGAGGTCCAGATCGGAAGCGGAGAAGGGCAACATGACGACGGCGGGCGAGTTGGGGTTCTCGCGGGCGCGCTGCGCGGAGGCGGGCGTCGTGCCGGTGGTGGTGGCGAAGAGCGCGATCTCATGGATCCCCTGGCGCAGGAACACGTCGGCGGTCGCCTCCTCGCCGCCGAACTCGAGCACGACCCGGCCGTTGACCATCGCCGCGGCCGCTGTGCCGCCCAGCCCGAAACGCACCGCGCCGTCTTTCGGCTGCAGGAATTTGCCGTGCCAGAGGACCGCGAAGGATCCCTCGGCGGCCGCTTTCCTTTCCTCCTCGCCGGCGTCGGCGGGCAGTTCCTGGTTCCAGGAGAGAGCTTCGACTTCGGATTCCTCGACCGGCTTGCCTTTTTCGGCCAGGTCGGTCACCTGCGACCAGCGGGTGAACTCCGGGTTGTCGACCTTCCAGACCCGCTGCCGCATCGCGCCGAACTCCCCGGCCGGGATCTTGTCTGGTTCCGGGGCCGGGAACTCGGCGAGGTGGTAGAAGTAGCGGCCGTCGTGGCTGCCCTCTAGGCGGAGCCGTACCGGGGCACCCTTCTCCGGGTTAGGGGTGCGGACGGTGACCGTGTCGACGGTGTTGAGTTCCTTCATGTCGACCAGCAGCCATTTCGGCGCCACGCCATCGGGTTCGGTGAGCCAGGCGGTGGCGGGGTCGTTGTCGATGGCCATCAAGGGGCTGTGGCCGATGGCCTGGTCGCTGGCGAGCGCGCCGGCCGGCAGCTCGCCGCTGCGGACGCTGCCCTCGAAGACGGCCGAGTGCGGGGCGGTCTCGGTGAGGACCACCTCCACCTGATCGCCGCTGGACGCGACCAGCTTGACGGGCAGCGAGTCGGTCGCCCCGCCGAGATTGCGGTCGGGGTCCTCGGCGCGGAAGTAGATCAGGTTCCCGGGTTTGACCTGGCCGGCGGGGCGGGCGGAGGACTTGCGCTTGTCGAGTTCCTGCTCCTCGATCTCGCGGCGCAGCTCGTCGGTGAAGCCGCCCTCGTCGTCCGGCAAGATGCGGGCGCTGGCAATCTGGAAGGAGGCGTCGGCGCCGAGGCGGATCTGGTTGTTGGCGAGCAGGTCGAAGCGGAACTCCTCCTTGAAGTCTTCCGGGTAGTCGACGGTGATGAGGTCGGCGCCGGTGACCTGCAGGATCTTGTCGCGGGGCTGGGCGGCGCCGAGGACGGTCGGGACCTCGCCCATGAACAGCCCCTTGCCGGCCCCGCCGCTGGTGAGGAAGGCGGGCTCCTCGTCGCCGCCCGGTTCTGTGCGCACCACCACGGGGATCTTGGTGTGGCCGCGGCTGATGCCCAGGTCGGTGTCCTGGACGACGATCGACAGCGCGCGGCCGGGCACGTGCCAGCGCTTCGAATCGCGGCCGAGGCGGCCGACCGTGCGCAGCAGGTCGAGCTGGTCGAGGAAGCGCTGTTCGAGCCCGTAGACCTCTGCGAGTTCGTAGAGGGTGCGGTCGGCGAGCTCGATGTCCGGCATGCGGGCGAGGACGTCGCGGAAGATGGAGCGCGCCGCCTCGCGGTCCCCGCGCCGCACGGCGAGCACGCCGCGCAGGAAGTCGGAGCGCAGCACGATCTTCGGGACGCGCGTCTCGCCGAGGGCGGTGAAGATCTCCTCGGCCTTGTCGAAGATCTTCTGTGCCATGAAGGTCTCGCCGATACCGAACTTGGCCTCGACCGCGGCGTCGGTGCGGGGGTACTGGTTGACGACGCTGGTGTACTCGGCGCGGGCGGCCTCGTAGCGGCCGGCGCGGTGGTAGTTCTTCGCGAGCAGGAAACCGATCTGCGCCTTGTCGGCGGCGTCGATCTTCGGGTCTTCGCCGTTCTTGATCATCCAGCCGCGCAGGATGTCCTCGGCGCGGTCGTGGGCCTCGTCGCCGCCCTCGTCGATGTGGATCTCGCCGGCGAAGGCGACGATCTCCGCCGGCAGCTCGTCGCGGTGTTCGTCGAAGAGCCCCCTGTTCTCGTGGTAGGTCTCGACGGCGGGCTCCTCGTCGCCGAGGCGGCGGTGCAGGCTGATGTGGAGCAGCGGGGCGACCGGCGAGTTGTTGTCGATGTCGAAACCGAGCGCCCCCATGCCGGCGTAGGCCTTGCGGATCAGGTCGCGGGCGCCCTCCTTGCGACCCCGGTCGGCATCGCGGAGGTTCTGCAACATGCCGGTCAGCAGCACCGCCGACCCGGCGTATTGGCGGTTGGCGTAGAGCTTCTGCGCGGCGGGCCACATGCGGTCCCAGGCGTAGCTGGAGCGATCGCCTATCCGCGTGGCGCGGGCGAGGGCGAGCAGTTTGGCGGTGGGGGAGACGGCCTCGCTGCGCCCGATGGCCAGCAGCGAGAGCGCGGCGGCGGAGCTGGTGCGTCCGATCTTCAGATCGCGCACCGCCCGGAACACGACCACCTTCTGTTCGTCGGGCATCTCCTCGGTCTTCCAGCAATGGTCGAGCCAGCCCTGCGCCGGCCACTCGCCGAGCCCCCAGTGGCGGAAGGGGCGCCCGTCCTGGCGCTTGCGGGCTTCGGCCAGGGTCTTCTCGAAGTTGGCGAGGTCGCCGCTGCGGAAGTATTCGTCGGCGAGCCAGCTGGCGTAGGCGCCGAACTGGTCGGTGTCCGGGGCGAGCATCCTCCCGATGAGGGCGATGCGCGCGGCGACGTTCTCTTTGGGGATCTGGGCCAACAGTTTGCCTGCACAGCTCTGCGCCTCGTAATGGTTCTTGCCGGGGATCGCGTGGGCGCGCCAGTAGGCGAGCGCCTCGTTCTCGAGTTCGAGCTTGAGCAGGAGGTCGCCGATCTCGCCGGCGTGGTCCATGCGCGTCCCCCCCGCTTTCTCGTAGGCGCCGATCCAGGCGACCACCTTGCGGGCGAGGGCGGGGTCCTTCGCCCGCCCGGCGCCGGCGGCGAGGTTGCGCCAGAGGTAGCGTTCGTAGTAAGGCGCGCCGGCGAGCACGGCGCCGGTGGCGGCGCGGATGTCCTCCTCCGTCCCGTAGTGGGCGGCCGACTCTTGCCAGAGCCTGGCGGCCTCTGCCTTATCTTCGGCGACGCCGTGGTATTCGCGATAGAAGCGGACCGCCTCGGCGCGATGTTTCTCGTGACCGTGGTGGCGGATGTCGTAGGCATGCCTGGAGAGGACGGAACGCCTCTGTGCCGGGCTGAGGTCTTGGCCGAGCAGCCAGAGCCGGGAGTCCTTGCCGCCGCCGCGGTCCTTCTCGCCGTCGCGCCAACGGCGGACGAACTCCGAGTCCCGGACGGCCTGGTACTGGTCTGCCGCGAACTTGGCGCGCGCGCGCAGATCTTTGTTTTGGCGGTTGTCGTGTGCCCAGGAGCCGAGGATGTCGCGGTATTGCCCGAGGTGGACGAACTCCCTCATCGCCGCCGCGGCGCGCCTGACATCGGCCTGGAACTCCTCCTCCGAGGCGGCGGCCTTGAGGAGCCAGTCGAGGGCGGACTTTAGGCCGGAGTCGTTCCCGGGGTGGGCGAAAAGCATCTCGCGGACGGCCGCCTTGGCCTTGGCCGTGTCCTTGAGGCGCTTGTCGTAGAGGTCGAGGCCGAGCGTCCAGCGCAGGCGCCAGGAGTCGCCGGGGCGTTTGGCGATGGCGTTTTTGAGCGCGGTTTCCGCGCGCGCGAGGTCGGCGGGTTTCGGTTCGTCGCCGAGCCAGCCGAGGAAGTGGGAGCGGAGGTTTCTCGCCTCGGGGTTCCCGACGAGCACCTTCTCGGTGGCGGCGAGGGTGTTGTTCAGATCCCCGGCGCGGGCGTAGGCTTCGGCGAGCGCGGCCGCGACCGGCCAGCGGTCGTCGTGTCCCGGGTAGCGTTTGAGGAACTCGGCGACTTCAGGGCGGAGTTGCCCCGGTTTGGCCTCCGCGGCGGCGAGGGTGTCGACGATTCGGCGGCGGAGATCGGCGGAGTCCTCCAGGGCGAGCGCCTTGCGGTAGGCGGCGAGGGCGTTGGTGCGCTGGCCGAGGTGGTTGTTGTTGTCGCCGACCGCGATCAGCAGCTGGCGGCGCCAGTCTTTGTCGAGCGGGGCGTTCTTGGCCAGGGTCTTGTTGGCGATGGCGTTGCTGCGCGCCCAGTCCGAATAGCGCTGCGCGGTGCGGTGGCCTAGCCAGCCGACCTCGGCGGCGCGGCCGTCGGCCGGCAGGAGGTCGAGCAAGGCGCCGGCCAGTTCGGCGGTCGCCTGGAAGGCCTCTTTGTTCTCGATGCCGCGGTACAGGTCGAGCGCCTTCAAGCCGTCTTCGACCCCGCCGCGGTCCAGGCGCGCCGAGACGGAGCGGTAGGCAGCAGCGGCGTCGGCGGTCCTGCCCATCGCCTCGTAGGTGGAGGCGAGCTGGCGCTCGACATGGGCGGCCTCCGGCGTATCGCCGTATTTGCCGAGGAACTGGCGGGCGGCGCTGAGCAGCTCCTCGTGGCGCGAGGTGATGAGCAGCCCGTCGACCAGCTTGACCATGACCTCCTTGTGGCGAGGGTGCGAGGGCTGGGCGGCGGCGAACTTGCGCGCGCTGCGCACCAGGCCGAACACTCGGCCGTGCTGGTAGTAGTGGTCGACGAGCGCCAGCAGCGCCTTGGCGCCGTTCGGCGAGGTCTCGAGGGTCTTCTTCAGATCCGCCTCGAGCTGGGCGGACTGGCGGTTGATCTCCTCGGCTGTCTGAGCGGGAGCCGGCGCCGCCCAGGCGAGGAGGGCGGCGGCCAGACAGGTGGTGAGCGGTCGTGACATCTCGAGTCGGTGTCGTCGGGATTGCGGATCCTGTTAGGGCGTCGTCTTGGCTAGCGCCTCGGCGATGCGCTTCGCCTCCCCGGCGAGGGGGCTCTCCGGGAAATCGTCGATCAGCTGGTCGAACCTCTCCGCGGCCTGCCCGCGGCGGCCGAGGCGGTAGAGGCAGCGGCCGTAGTTGAAGAGGATGACGTCGAGGAAGTTGGCGTCCGGGTGGTCGGCGAGCACGTTCTCGAAGACGTCGATCGCCCGCGAGTAATCCTTCTTCTGGTAGTAGAAGTTGGCCATCTTGGCGACCGCCTCGCCGACCCGGCCGCTGTCCGGGAACTGCTCGTAGACCTTCTGGTAGGCGAGGAAGGCGCGCTCGTAGAGGCCGGCGGCGGCGGCCGCGTCGGCCTCCTCGGCCATCTGCTCGTAGCACTCGGCGACGCCGAACTGGCCCTCGCCGCGCAGCGGGCTCGATTTGAGCTTCACCAGGTTGCTATACATGGTGATGGCGCGCGCGAGGTCGCCGCGTCTGCGGGAGATGTGGGCCTGCTGGAGGATCGCCTCATCGATGAACTCGCTGTTGGGGAACTCGGCCTGCAGGCGCGCGCTCATGGCGAGCGCGAGGCCGAACTGGTCCATGGCGAAGTAGATGCGCCAGAGCTGCACGTAGGTCTCCTCCAAGATTTCGCCGCCGAGCGAGCGGGCGGCCGTGGTGATGTCCTCGCAGACGTCCAGCGCCTCGCCGTATTTGACCTCGGCCTTGTCCTTCAGCCCGAACTCTTTGTAGTGGTTGCCGATGTGGGTCAGGGCGCTGGCGGTCTTGAGCTGGGTGCGCAGGCGCAGCTCCTCGTCGGAGATGGCGGCCTTGGTGACGCGCACGTCGCCGAGGTTGCCCTCGACGCATTTGGCCTCGGCCCTCGATTCGCGCGACTCCCCGGAGAGGTTGACCGCATCGGTGTAGCGGATCCGCAGGAGGTCGCCGGGTTCGGCCTGGAGTTTGGCGTCGCCGGCCACCGGGGCCGCGGCGAGT